>DANZ01000057.1 GCA_002501695.1 Methanolobus sp. UBA474
ATGATAGCAAGCTTGTCCCCGTTCTTCTCAATATTGGCGTCAAGGCAGTTATATGATGCATTCAGTTTTCCTCCGATGAACCATTTTGCATGAGGTGGCTTCCACTCAAGCACACTATCCCATCTGGTGAACCATTCGATCTCTCCTGCAAGCTCTTCCCAGAACGCTTCAAAGTCCTCGTCAGCTTTTCTGTATATGTCCGGATCATTGATATTTGCTTTAGCCGCAAAATCAGCAGGTGGCCTGAACTCGAGATTCTCTGTCTGAACGTTGGTAGTTTCTGCCATGGTAACACCGCATTTTGAATATTGCTCCCCAGACAATATTGTATCAATCAGTTTATATGGGTTGTTATTATGGGAAAATGGATAGGGTTTCAATCACCCCGATAGAATCTCTTATGATCATTTCATCATTCCAAGGACATCACATAATTTATTGACCGTATCAATGGCTGTCTTCATTCCTTCTTCGTCTTCCAGCGCGGGCTTTTGAAGTATTCCGCCAAAGTGGCTTCCATCCCCGATAACTATCATGCCGTGAATGTGCATCCATTCATGTATGGACTGTATTGTCTTTTCCTGTCCTCCGTTCCTTGAACCACCTACAGCCATGGCAGCGCCGACCTTATTGCTGAGCTGGAAGCCCTGTCTCCTGAGGAGTACGCTCCTGTCAAAAAGCGCCTTCAACTGGGCTGTCATTGTTCCAAAGTAAACCGGGGACGATACAATGATCCCGTCTGCTGAGACCAGCCTGTCGTAGACTGTCTGCATATCATCGTTTATGGGACACCTGCCGCCTTCTTTTGCACATGCGCCACAGGCTGTGCAGGGAGCTATCAGGGACGACGATATGAACACAGTTTCTGTCTCAAAACCTTTCTTTTCAGCAATCTCTAATACTTTTCCTATAAGCTTGTCATTATTTCCGCCTGCTTTAGGGCTTCCTGAAATCCCGAGGATCCTCATATGATCACCAGGCTGGATTGTAGGTCAATGGATATTAGTTTTTGGATTTGCTGCATCGATTTGCTGCATNNTTGCTGCACATACAGAAAAAGATATAACCGGATTGGTTCATTTACAGCGAAATGTAGTAGTTAACTAATTTATATCACATAAAGGCATAATGTATATAGACTCCTTATAGAGGCCTATATTGCCGGAGAGGATAAAGGCTACTAAATTGTGGTGATGGAACTTTGACTGCTAGAGATTATCTTACTATCGATGATTTTGATGTGGAAGGGAAAACAGTCCTGGTGAGAGTGGACCTTAATGTACCCATGGATCCGGAGGATAATATCCTTGATGACATGAGGATAAAAAGCCACGTACCCACCCTGAAAGATCTGGAAAATGCCAGGGTAGTGCTGCTTGCACACCAGAGCCGGGCCGGGAAAAGCGATTTTACCACTATGAGGCCACATGCCGAACGCATGTCACGTTATCTTGGAAGAGAAGTGGAATACGTGGATGATATTTTTGGCACGTATGCAAGATCACGTATAGCCTCCCTGAAGAAAGGGGGCGTGATATTGCTTGAGAACGTCAGGTTCTATTCGGAAGAGAGCCTGGATCGTCCTGCAAAGGCGCACTCTCAGACACATATGGTAAAGAAGCTTGCTCCTCTGTTCGACCTGTTCCTCAATGACGCTTTTGCCGTATCCCACAGGTCCCAGCTATCCATTATGGGCTTCACAGAAGTCCTTCCAAGCGGAGCCGGAAGGGTCATGGAAAAAGAGATAAGTTCGCTTGACAGAGGTATCAAGGGCGGGGAATGTCCCTGCATCTTTGTACTGGGAGGGGCGAAAGTTGATGATTCCCTTAATGTCACCGAGAATGTCCTGATCAACGGCAGCGTTGACAGGGTTCTGCTTACAGGTGTGGTGGCCAATGTCATGCTTGCAGCATCCGGGGTCAATATAGGCAAGGTAAATATGGATTTCATCGAATCCCAGGGATACCTCGAACAGATAGAGCGCGGAAGAAAGCTTCTTGAGAAGTTCGACGGTAAGATAGGACTCCCGATAGATGTCGCACTGAACGATAACGGGAAGAGGATAGAGGTCCAGGTGGATGAGCTCCCGTCGGACAATTTCCCGATCAATGATATCGGGCTGGAGACCATCGTGTCATACTCCAAAGAGATAAGGAATGCAAAAACCGTTGTTCTTAACGGCCCTGCCGGTCTCTCGGAAGTCGATCCGTTCGCACTGGGCACACATGAGATAATCAAGGCGGCAGTGCACTCCGAGTATTCTATCGCAGGCGGAGGGCATATCTCCGCCGAGATAAGGAATCTGGGATACGAGGACCGCTTCTCTCACCTGAGCACAGGAGGCGGTGCATGTATCGATTATCTTGCGGGCATGGTCCTGCCGGGCATCGAGGCATTGAAAAAAGCTGCTACACGTTACAGACATAACCCATGAGATGCTAATTACAAATGTAATAGTACATGTTAATAATAGCCGGGACAGTATCTTTGAGGATGCTTCGGCAATGGTATGGGAGTGACTGTAATGGAAGAAAAGGCAACATTGCTTACGCAAGAAGAGGGCAGGGCGGCTGTAGGGCTGGCACGGGACGCCATAGAAACTTATTTAAGGACCGGCGAGATGATCGACGGTTCGGAGATGCAACTTCCTCCGATATTTGATGAGGCTCGCGGAGTGTTTGTGACCCTCACGAAAAAAGGCCAGCTCAGGGGATGCATAGGTCATCCTTACGCAGACTCAGCCCTGAAGTACGCAATAACGGACTCCGCCATCTCTGCAGGCTTCAGGGATCCCAGGTTCCCCCCGGTGCGTATAGATGAGATGACTAATGTCACTGTAGAGGTTACGGTCCTCACCCAGCCGGAGCGCATGAATGTCCCTCCCAGGGACCTTCCGTCCTCTATCGAGATCGGCAGGCATGGCCTTATAGTAAAGAGCGGCTATCGGCAGGGTCTCCTTCTACCACAGGTGGCACCGGAAAATGAGATGGATGAAGTGGAGTTCCTGAGCCACACCTGCCTGAAAGCTGGCCTCTCTCCTGATGCCTGGACGACAGGTGCCGAAGTTTACTGTTTT
This sequence comes from Methanolobus sp. UBA474, assembly GCA_002501695.1. Taxonomy (GTDB): domain Archaea; phylum Halobacteriota; class Methanosarcinia; order Methanosarcinales; family Methanosarcinaceae; genus Methanolobus. Next base: position 3,077 of record DANZ01000057.1, read on the forward strand.
GAAGGCCAGATCTTCACAGAAACGCAGCCCAACGGGGAAGTCGTGGAAAAGGACATAAGGGAAAAAGCCTGTTTAAGGGAATAAGATCCCTCTAATTCTCTTTTTAACCTGCTCATATCTTCTTTCGGGCCCAGTATGATGCCAGGAAAGAGCCTGATATATTGTGCCATATACTGAAAAGTGCTCCCGGCAGGGCAGCTACACTTGAGAAATGCTTGACTGCAAGAGCGACGCTCAGGCCGGAGTTCTGCATCCCTACCTCAAAAGCAATTGTCCTTGCCTCTATCTCGGTGAGCCCTGTCAGTCGGGATAGCCCGTAGCCACTTGCAAGCCCAAGCAGGTTATGCATCATTACAACGCTCACCACCAGCAGACCGGCAGAAACGACAGTATCCCTGTTCAGTGCCATTATTATGGCTATTATGAATATTATGGTCAGCACCGAGAACGCAGGGAAAACAGGCCGGATCCTGTCTGTACGGGAACCCAGAAAAGTATTCAGCCCTATTCCCAGGGTAACCGGGATGATCACTATCT
>DANZ01000152.1 GCA_002501695.1 Methanolobus sp. UBA474
CAATAACAAGATGGAGATCAGCCGCTATTACGATCTTCGTGCAGGGATAAGTAAATGTGATGTTGATTATGGGAAAATAAATGAATTGTTCACAGATTCGGTCAAAAGAGCAATTGTTGCGGATGTGCCTCTGGGAAGCTGCCTGAGTGGCGGCATTGATTCTTCATCAGTAGTTGTCACCATGAGAAAAATTGCCCCGACGGCAGCGATAAAAACATTCTCCATGAGGTTTCCCGGGAAGAACATAGATGAAAGTTCATATCAAAAAGATGTTAGCAATAAGGTCAATGCGGAAAACTATTCTGTGATTCCCGAATCAACTGAACTTATGCAGGATCTGCAGGACCTCATCATAACACAGGAAGAACCATTCAGTGGAACAAGCGTTTACGGGCAGTACAGGGTCATGAAGCTCGCACGGGATAATGGTATCACTGTCCTGCTGGATGGACAGGGTGCCGATCAGGTACTTTCGGGGAGCATTTATTTTAATTCATATTATTATTATGAATTAATAAAAAAGGGAGATCTATTGAACGCGTGCAGGGAAGCGAGTCAAAGTTATCATAAGTACAGGTGCCTGTCACCGCTGATGTATCTGTTCCTACTGGCGACTCCTGAGGATATAAAGAGGTCGCTTTACAATCACCATAAAGTGCCCTATCTGTCCAGAAACTTCATAAAAGAGAACCAGCACCGCACGGATATCAGATGGAATCTTTCCTCACTGGATGAAGCGGTTTGTGGCAGTGTCAACTTTTATGCACTTCCCCATCTGCTGAGGTTCCTGGATAAGAACTCTATGAGATTCTCCATTGAATCCAGAGTACCTTTCCTGGATCACAGGTTAGTAGAATACCTGCTTTCAATACCTTCTAATCAGAGAATCAAAAGCGGAGTCACAAAATATGCTTTCAGGAAAGCCATGGAAGGAGAGCTTCCTGAAAGCGTGCTCTCAAGACGTGACAAGATAGGATTTGCAACTCCGGAAGAGAGCTGGCTGAAAGAAAAAACGGTAAAAGACTTTGTTAACATGATCATAAATTCGGAAAGTTTCAAGTCAAGAGATATCTGGGACTGGAAGCTAGTTAAGGAAATGTTTCAAAAACTTCAGTCCGGCGAATCCCATAACATATTTGTCGGGACCGAGATATGGAGATGCATATCTGTAGAGTTATGGATGCAAATGTTTGTCGAAAGACAAGATCTGCTGACAGATGCGGAAGTTAAAAACATCAAGGCATCTGTCTGTAATCAAATTGAGGCTCTGTAAAAAATCTCTTTCCTACTCAAGTGTACATAACCATTTAAGAAAGTACTGGAATCCGGTGAAAGAGATAAATTCCAACTGTTAGTACACAACCTTGGAGTATCTGCCGAGGTTATCTATGTCATTTAGATTAGGATTTCTACAGAGCCCATATTATAACTCTATCAGTTTGAAGAAAACATATTTTTATACGATAAAAAGACATTATTGAAAAAGACAACACTTGAATAGACTGGTCTTCTTATATACGTTCAGGTAAGCCCACTCTGCCACAGCTCCTGTCTTTCTGCGCCTGAAAATTCTGTAATTTGTCTCAAGGGACGGATTGAAGCGCGATTTGAAGGAACAGATCTGCCTGGTATCAGCACCACCTATGACAAATGCACTATTTGCATCTTTAGCTATTTTGATAAGCTCCCAGAATATGAAATCATTCACCGGCAGGCTTACGTTCGGTTTGGGAGTACCCATCCATGAAATCACTTTTTTCTTATAGATTATAGCTAGATCGGATCCAATGATATTGTCACCCTCATACACATAATACAACTTGATGTTGTCAGGATATAACCGAAGGAGATCTTTAAGATACTCCATGCTTATAAGAGGGAACCTAAGACCCTGATCTTCATATCTTTTAGATAATATCTCACATAGCGGTAAAAGGTCAGTACTCTCCCTCATTTCAATAGTGAGTTTGTTATCTATTACCTTTCTTAGCAGATGCTTTGTAGAGCGGCTGAACCCCTTAAATATGTCATCCAGGGGAGCGTCAGTAATAAGAGAATATGTGAACAGCGGCTCCACTAAATAACCGTTCCATTTGAATTCCCTTATATCAGTAAAAGCAGGGATCAACTGGACCGACACATAAATAGGAGAAAATTCAGCAAACGCAGTTGTTATCTCCTGTGTAATCTCCTTCAGACGGTTCTCTTTACCGCTTTGTGTCAGACCATCATAATCTGAACTCATCACGAAACCCATATAAGGTACTCCTGTGCCTGGAGGAGGAGAAAACATGACACTCATTCCATACTGAGTCTTTAAAAAAACCGGAAATATGCATACCAATTTCTCTTGTACATACATTCCGTAGGGGAGCAGGGTATAACCCGTGTGCTTCTCTATAGTCTTCAAAAACCCCCACTTGTGAAAAAGAGTCGCATACGGACTCTTGTCAACGAACTCATCCCAAATAAGGGAGTCCTCTATAGTTAATATTTGCATCATCCCCTCCATAATCAACGTCAAAGACAGTTCCCACACAAATCGTTAAGAAAACCCGGCGCCATAAAGCATCCCCAGCCAAAAAGCCCGGACAGTTTTTAGGGACAGCAGCGTAGCAAGATTGCTCTTGATCACCTATAATTGAGATATTCGCCACTTGCTTTGACATTACTTATTTAACTATTCGCTTAATAACTTTTTGAATTAGAGGTTATATATACATATAACTATTAATCATATGGAATGCCCCTGTTCACGTAACGTACTTTTTACATTACAAATCTCTGTTACCGCACACTGTTACATCAGGGACAATATCCTGCCCTATATCCCGATGTTCATTAGTAAGAGCATACAATCAGCCGGGTTGGAAATTGTTATAAGGGAACAGGCACAGTATAATGTGTGGTAAAATGTGTGGGATTACAGGATTTAACTGGAAGGATGCGAAGCTACTTAAAAATATGTGTGATGCGATAAAGCATAGAGGACCTGATGACGAGGGAGCCCATGTGGACGACCGTGTGTCACTCGGACACAGGCGGCTATCCATTCTGGACCTTTCTGAAAAAGGCCATCAACCTATGTATAGCGACGATGGCAATGTGGTTCTGGTATACAACGGCGAGGTATACAACTTTTTGGAGATCAAGGAAGACCTGATATCCAAAGGGCATCGCTTTACGAGCAAGACAGATACTGAAGTGATACTTCATTGCTATCAGGAGTATGGTACTGACTGTGTCCGGCATTTCAACGGAATGTGGGCTTTTTGCATATACGATAAAGCAAAGAACAGTCTTTTCCTGAGCAGGGACAGATTTGGCATAAAGCCGTTGTATTATCACTATGATGGTACATCATTCATTTTCGCCTCAGAGATCAAGGCCATTCTTGAGCATGACATACCCAGAAAAGAGAACAGGGCCGTAATTTTCGATTATCTGTATTATAACCTTACAGATCACACTGAAGATACTTTTTTCGAAGGGATCAAACGTCTGATGCCCGGGCACAATATGGTCTTTGACCTCGCGAACGATCAAATGGAGATAAGTAAGTATTATGATGTTCATGAAAGGTTGGTCAAAGATGCCGTTGATTGCGGCAAGCTGAAAGAGATATTCACGGATGCGGTCCGCAAGAGGCTCATTGCCGATGTACCGGTGGGCAGTTGTCTCAGCGGAGGCATTGATTCTTCATCAATTGTCGTGACTATGAGGAAAGTTGATCCCGGAGCCCGGATAAAGACATTCTCCCTGAGATTCCCGGATAAGAAGATAGATGAGACCATTTATCAGCAGGAGATCAATGATATGGTCGATTCGGTCAGCTATTCTGTGACCCCGGGGCCGTCCGAACTCATGCGGGATCTGCAGGACCTTTTCCTGACACAGGAAGAGCCCTTCAGCGGAACAAGCGTATACGGGCAGTACAGGGTCATGAAGCTTGCAAAAGATAATGGCGTCAAGGTCCTGCTTGACGGGCAGGGAGCAGACGAGGTGCTGGCAGGGTACCACTACTTCCACGGATACTATTATTACGAACTGCTGAAGGGGTTGGACATATCTCATCTAATGAAAGAGGCAAACCAGTATTATTCCAGATCAGGATCATTCTCACCCCTGATGTACCTGATACTTCGTGCGACAACCGGGAACATGAAGAAACTTCTTTACAAGCATAGGAAGGTGCCTTTCCTGTCAGAGGACTTCATCAAAGAGAACGAGCAGCGCAAAGACAGCAGGTGGCACCTCTCCTCACTGGATGATGCTCTTTACGAGAGCCTGATGGTCTACTCACTCCCTCATTTGCTTCGATTTGAGGATAAGAACTCCATGAGATTCTCCATCGAGTCCAGGGTGCCTTTCCTTGACTACCGCTTCGTAGAATATGCCTTTTCCATGCCTTCGGAAATGAAGATAAAGGAAGGTGTGACCAAGTACGCATTCAGGAAAGCCATGGAAGGTGAATTGCCACAAAGCATATTGTCGAGATACGATAAAATAGGATTTGCAACGCCTGAGCAGAAGTGGCTCAGGGACAAAGCAATGGAAGAGTTCATACAGGATATAATCAGTTCAGAGAGCTTCAGGTCAAGGGATCTCTGGAACCCGGAACTTATAAAGGATATGCATGACAAAATGCTGTCCGGGGAATCCTCAGGCATTTTCGTAGGTACGGATATATGGCGATGCATTTCTGTAGAACTATGGATGAGGCTGTATATTGAGGATCATCTGGCTGCACCTGTGCCCTTAGAGGTGCCGAATGCCCGGCCAGTAGAAATGGCTGCACATCCGGAGGTAACTGTTGGAACATTGACCTGAGAAGAAGGGAAAAAGAGCACCTGCTAGAAAACAGATGGCATGAGAGATCTGTTTCATGCCTTCTTCTTTCGATGGACATTAAGATAAAACCATTCCGCCATACTTCCGATGAGGTCTTTCTTATAGATCCTGTAATTAACATACATATCGGGATTGAACTGAGATTTGAACGCACACAGGCGAGGGACATCCGCTCCTCCCATCTCTAATTCCTGATAGCCTTCACTCTTGCTTTTCTTTATGAACTCCCAAAACAGGAACTCATTCACAGGAGCCTTTACTGAAGGTTTTACACTCCCAATCCACATGGTCACTTTCCTGTGCTCGGATGCCAGCACGCCCCCAACCATGTTATCATCTGCGTCCATAATAGAATAGACCTTGATATGGCACGGATATAACTGGCACAGTTCCTCAAGATATGCTATGCTCACGATGGGGAATGTGAGACCTTGCTCCCTGTACCTATCCACAGAGCTATTATAGAACTGCTTTACGTCCTTGCTCTCGACAAGCTTCATATTATATTTATCCATCTTTTTGACGGCGGTACGCTTTGAGGTATTGAAGCCATTACATATATCTTCAAGAGATTGTTCAAGATCAAAATAGAAGGTATACAGGGGATCTATCAGAAACCCGTTCCATTTGAACGGCCTGACATCCGTTATAAATGGTGTAAGAGATATGGACACGTAATTGGGAGATAAACTGTCCACCTCATCGGAGAACACCTTTCCCATCTCATACATCCTCTGGCTCTTTTTGCTTAGCTTCATGTTCATACAATTGCGGCTCAGCACAAATCCCAGATAAGGTATCCCGGATTGCGGAGGAGGGGAGAACAGCATCTTCACACCCCGGATATTTTTGTAGAAAAGAGGGATCGCACACAATATCTCATCGGTCACATAAAATCCATACGGTAAAAGTTTATATCCGAGATGCTTTTCCACGGTCTTCAAAAAGTCCCATTTATGGAAAATAGTCCCCCCAGGACTCTGATCAATAAATCTGTCCCACACTTCACGTTCATGGATAATCGATATCTGCATTGCTCCACCACTCATAAATATCCCCACAACTGGTAATCCAGGCGTTTTTTTGATCACAATAATCAAGTATTTTCACATACAGTTTTTTCCACTCTTTCAAGTATGGAGAACTGAAAGAATTATTATGCCACAGCAATGTAATTATACCATTATACTTCTCCCCCGTATCCAATATCTGCTTTGATATATCCCAAGCCTGCCTGAAAGAGCCTGCCTGTTCGAAAAGCGCGACATCCATAATATTAAGAGGTATTTCCAGGATATCCAGCACCTCCCCATTCCCCACCTTGCACGGCCTGAAAGGATGGCACATGCCATTCCTGAAACCAACAGCATTGTTAAAGCCTAATGTAGTGTCGTATTTGAAACCTGCCTTGGAGAGTATTTCCCACGACTCACTTATTTTCAGTCTTAAGTAGTGATTTCTGAACCCGATGACAGAACTGCCCAGAGTGGCCTCAAGCTGTTGTTTTTCTTTGACTATGTTCTCATAGCTGTTGTAGGAATAATAACCACCGTGCAATCCCACTTCCCAGCCCCTGTCAACAATATCTCCCATATAACTTCCGGCATCCTCTATATTGTATCTGAACCTCACTGGATCCTTTTCCGCAGTCATGAAGTAGAAAGATGATTTTGCGCCAAATTTCTCCTCAATATCCATTATTTCCTTGAAATTGATGTACGGAGAATGCTGTTTACCATTAACCCGCCATAAACTGTGCTTTTTGAACTGGTCCAGGTCTGCACCTTTGACCGAATGGAACATAGATAACAGAGTATGATACAAAGGAGGATATATCTCATCTATGTCATGGGTCAGACATACTCCGAATCTCTTATCTTCAGGCAACGCTACTTTAAGGCCTTTTTCAAGAAATGCCCTGGAAACATCGGGAGAAAGGATATTCCTGATATCGTGCCTTTTAAAATCACAATAGCTATCTACACATGAATACCGTTTGAACTCATCACCTTGGGAAGTGAATCTGTCCCATATATCCGGACGCTGCTTTATCGATTCATACATATTTACACCCAAAGGATCATTTCCGGACCTGACTGGAAATGAGATCCATGTAAGATAGTATAAACCCGGTCACATCTATCTTATCCCGGATAAGCTGATCCTTCTTCAGACCCCATTCCTGTTTAGCCTGCTCATTATTGAGGACCTCCACTGCTTTTTGCAGGGCTTGTCCCGAATCATTAAAGCAGTACATGAGCCCATATTTTTCTTCGAGTTCAGTAAAGTTACCCATTGTGCCTGCAAGAGAGGAAACATATATCGAAGGAGTACCCAGTATTGCACTTTCCACAGCCGTTGTCCCACCATCCCCTACATACAAACTGGCGTAATATAGCAGGTCATGCAGTTTATCCGACCTGAGATGTATCCTGTACCTATCAAATTCTGAGTCTAATTTACGTTCTGAAGTTATGAATACCTTTCCGTATTTCTCCAGCTCACGGGCCATTTCCAGCTTATTCGTAACTCCGTGCTGGCCTACATCATGGCTTGCACCCCATGATACAAACCTAAGTACGATTATCTTGTCATCTTTATTCAGGCCAAGGCTGGAGAGAATACCCGGGTCAGGCCGGAAGTATGCAGGATGAAGATATGCAAGCTCATGGTAGCCATTATACTTAACCTGTTTCTTTCCCAGGTCGCATGCATAGGATGCGGGAGTGAATACCAGATCTGCAAAAGGAAGTGTGGCACGGTTGGCAAGTTTTGCATGCTCTGTATCCGTGAAAATGAGCGACTTTTTATTCATCAGCCACGCCACATGAGCCACGCACGGATTGAGGATGCCGGTCAGGACATCAGGATTGAATTTACGGGCTATTTTGAGCAGTTTAATGTCCCTTCCAGCCCATTCCCTCATGAGGTTCCCTTTGCCGGCACCCATCCTGCTTAAAATTTCGTACTTAAAACCATAGGAATCAAGCAGATCAATAGTCACATCTTTCTCTCTGGCCGTAACCAGAACCTCATGCCCTTTCTTTTCCAGTGCCCACGCAGTGTTCTTAAAGAAATGGACATGCGCCGGATGTCCTATGTCAATTAGAATTTTCATTTAAACCTCCTACCTATAGTACAGAACTCGTATATAATCATTTACAAGTAGTCATAAAAAATCCCTTCTCAAGCACTAAAAATAAAGCTACTGACATAGTATATAATATATAGGTGAGCATAGGAATAGTCATTATCCGTGTATCAAAAGAGATGTAAACCATACATAGCATCAAAGTAATAGATCATAATATTTATTCATCCTATACTTTTAAGTTCCTAAGAGCCTACCTCAAAAAACGAGAATCAAGTAACAAAAGTCCTAGAGCAACAGAATGAAAATCCAGGAAACAGTTTCATTAGGAAAGATCCGTTTGCCGGAGAAGGTATTTGTACTTATCCTAGTTCTTGCAGTGCTGATCACGCTGTATCTTTCTTACAGTTATTTCATTGGGGATAAAGAACCTGAGGATGTCGAAATAATTGTGACGAAAAACGAAACGGTATCCGTTACAGATACGAGCACCGGGACTGTAGTATATAATGGTACCAGTGACGAGGAGGCTATACGGGCGGCAGTTGGCTCGATAGAGAAAGGTACTATTCTGATCGAGCAGGGAACTTACAGAGTTGACTCGCCGATAAAGCTCAGATCGGACATTATGATCATCGGGAATGAATGCCAGATCATCGGGTACAACATATTCAGGATGAACGGCGTTGCAAATGTTACGATCAAAGGATTCAATTTCAGTAACTCTGATGAGAAATATATGCGCCATTCAGGAACAAATAGCATAGTGGAGATAGTAAACAGCAACAACTGCCATGTACTGGATAATACATTTCGCAATTTCGATGATTACGGGTTATACCTTTCAACACTTTCAATGACGCACCATAACAGCCAGATCACCATAAGGGGTAACCAATTCCTGGATTACGGCTATTGCGGAATAATGATCGACAAGCAGGCCAGTCAGATCTTTGTCGAAGACAATGTTTTCAGGGATATAAATATAAGGAAAATAAACCCGAATGCATATGGAGTAGCTCTTGCTAAAGGTAGCAGTACCTACGCTTACTCTGAATATATCTACATCCGCAACAACGTCATAGAGAATAATCCCATGTGGGAAGGAATTGACAGCCATGGAGCAAACCATGTGTATATACTGGACAACACAGTGAAGAACTGCAGGATACCTATCTCCGTAGCCCAGATAAACAGCGATAACAAGTACCCGGAACCAGTACACAATGTCACCATTACAGGGAACTACGTAAAAGGGAACATGAGTGCTCCAAAGCAGGATTCAGGGATATATGTACTGGGAGGGCGCGGTCCTGGAGGAAGTGTCCAGCCTTACAGAAACGTGATCGTATCCGACAACACTATCAGTGATGTGAATAATTGGCTCCATTCCAATGACGGGGGGATCGTACTAATGGGTGTGGACGGTGCCAAGGTATACAATAACAAGATAGCGAATGTAGGGGGAACGGGAATCAATCTGGCAAACACCAATAACATCCAGGTATATAATAACGAAATAAAAGAGCTTATAAAGGTGTCTAAGCCTATTTCCTGCGTTAGTGTTTCAGATGTGAAGGATAGTTATGTCATTGATATAAGAGACAATGCTATCGATCTGAAGGACAACTGCATCTATTATGATGCCGACTATAGTTTCGCCCAGTAAAAGAACAGTTGAAAGCAGTTGATCCGGGCCTTTTTGGTATGTGGAAAGGGCCTCACCTTTCTACGACCGGCTTTACGCCAGTTTCGACTTCACAATTTATTTTATATGTGCATCTCAAATTAATATCCCTATCTGTATTTTGTGAATATAATGCGATGTGGACTTATTCTTTTTCTTCAATATGAGATGATTTATATATAAGATTTAGTATATTTAAAAAACAAGTAATAATATGTTTCAATTGATGTTAATCTGCTCATTTGGAAATAGTTTATAAGTTCAAACTACTGTTAATATTTCATTTGAGAGACTAATTTTTACAGTCGGGAACATATTCTTGACAAAGTCATCTGAAAAACTGCAGGAAAACATAGCAGTATGAAAAACACATATTGGAGATTCAAAAATGTATGCTCGGAAAATAATAAGCATTTTAGCTATCCTTTTGTTCCTTAACCTGTGTTTGGGGACAGCAGCTTCCGCAGCATCCACCATGGATGCCGCCGGAGGAGTTACATATTCTGTCACCATTTCTAAAAATGCAGGCACAACAGTAGTCAAAACTGCTGATGGAAAACCTATCTACAGCGGTACGAACGATATGGAAGCGATCAAGGCTGCGCTCAACTCAATAAACGGGGGCGTTATCCTGTTCAATCCGGGAGCTTACACCATAAGTTCACCAGTCACAGTTAGATCCAATATACAACTGGTCAGCAATGGTGCCGTGATGAAAGGCTATACCATATTCAGGATGAACGGGGCTACAAATGTCACGATCAAAGGATTCGAGTTCGTCAACCCGGATATAAGCTACCTCTCACGCGCCGGCAGTGTCGGTCTCGTAGATATAATTAACAGCAACAACTGCCTTATTCAAAGTAATACTTTCCGCAACTTCAGGGACTATGGGATAAACATTGCAGTCAGCTCCACATCCCAATATAACAAACAAATAACCGTAAAGGACAACAGCTTCCTTGATTACGGTTACTGCGGAGTGATGATCGGTAAGCAGTCCAATTACATATATGTCGATAACAATGTCTTTAAGAACATAAATACCAGAAAGCTGAATGCGAACGCCTATGGTGTGGCGATCTCCAAGGGCAGTATCGCTTACAAGTATTCAGAATACATCTACATCCGCAACAACAACATAGATAACAATCCCGTATGGGAAGGCATCGACAGTCACGGAGCCAATCATGTATATATCCAAGACAATACGGTCCTGAACTGTAAGATACCCATCATTGTAGCCCAGATCAATAGTGAAGGCACATATCCCGAACCAGTGCACCATGTTATCATTACAGGGAACTATGTGAAAGGAAACCTGAAGGCAGCAGATAAACAACATTCGGGCATACACGTACTTGGTGCGCGCAACAATGTCCAGCCATACCAGAACATTGTAGTTTCCGATAACACTGTCACTGATGTCAACAGCTGGCTGGTCAGCGATGACGGAGGAATAGTGCTAAGGGATGTAAAGGGCGGAACTGTTGAGAACAACCTGATATCAAACGTAGGCGGCACAGGCATTTACCTGCTGAACGCTGATGATCTGGTGATCCAGAACAACAATGTTAAGAGCATGCTCAGGATATCGGGCCCCACCAAGGGATTGAAACTGATGCCTGTCAACAAGAACTCTGCTGTTACGGTCAGGAATAACATATTTGACAGCTCGGTGGATTACCATGCCTACGGATACAGCAACTGGGGATACAAATATCTATTAAGCGTGCTGGGACAGGATACATCAAAGTTCTACAACCCTAACGGGGTCCTGCAGGTGACAGCCCTGAAAGCGCCTGAAGTATCTGCGAGCACAGACATCAATATATACAAGAGTGGAAGCACTACAACTGTCAAAGCAATCGATGGAAAGACCATTTACAGCGGAAGCATTGATGCGGACGCGGTGAGGGCTGCGGTGAATGCTGCAAACAAGAACACGATCATTTTCAACGAAGGAACATACACCATCAACTCGGCTGTTGTCCTCAAGTCGGACATAGGACTGGCCGGGAAGAATGCTGTACTTAAAGGTTACAATATATTCAGGATGAACGGTGCCACAAACGTCACAATAAAAGGGTTCGTATTCAGCAATCCTGATGTACTGTACCTTGGGCGCGCCGGGAACAACGGGCTCATAGATATCCAGAACAGTAAGAACTGCATTATTGAGGATAATACGTTCCGCAATTTCAGAGACTTTGGCATATTCCTTGCAACCCGCACTACATCCGATCGTAACCAGGATATTACCATAAGAAGCAACCAATTCCTTGATTACGGGTACTGCGGAATAATGATAGGTAAGCAGGCCAGCCAGATCCATATAGAGGACAATGTCTTCAGGAACATTAATACAAGGGCAATGTATGCGAACTCCTACGCGATCGCAGTCATGAAAGCCAGCAGCACATACGACTATTCGGAGCATATCTACATCCGTGGCAATATTATCGGGAACAACCCCACCGGGGAAGCTATCGACAGCCATGGAGCTAACAACCTCTACATAGAGGGCAACACGATCACAAACTGCAGGATACCTATGTACCTTGTACATGTAAATGACGATGACAAGTACCCTGCCGCACTGAACGACCTGTCAGTGACCGGGAACTATGTAAAAGGCAATTACGCTGCTGCAAAACAGGACCCGGGCATCTATGTGTTCGGAGGGAGCAATGCTGCCGGAACAACGCCTTATACTAATGTAAACATCTCAGGCAACAGGATAGAGGATGTCAATAACTGGTTACTGGGAAATGACGGAGCTATCGTGTTAAAGAATGTTGACGGAGCCATGATCGACAGTAACGAAATATCCGGTGTAGGTGGCACAGGAGTAAATTTGCAGAATGCGGACAATGTGGTCATGCAGAACAACGTTATCAGCAACCTCAAAACACTGGCAGGTTCAACTATATGCCTGAAGATGCTGCCCGTGAACGGCAACTACGACATTCTGCTGAAGAACAACAATTTCGATGCGTCTGCAGACTATCACGCCTATTCTTACCCTACTTTCGGGTACAAATATGATGTGAGCGTATCAGGGCAGGATGTATCAAAGTTCTACTTCGCTAACGATGGAATGAACCTGATATTCCTGGACGAGCCTTCAGATGGTGAACTTCCGGTTGCCAATGCAGGCGCAAGATATGTCACTGCAGGCAGCCCTGTCACATTATACGGAGGAGAATCAACTGACAGGTATGGAATAGTCACATATACTTGGGACTTTGATGTTTCCAACGGCCTTCAGAATGATGCGACCGGTATGATCGTGACCCATACCTTCGGGGAGCAAGGCAGATATATTGTTACCCTGACAGTAAACAATATGAAAGGTCAGACAGGCACGGACACCCTGACAGTGGTCGTGAAATGAATACAAGTGAATATATAAGATCCGGTATCTGCTGAAAGACATAGGGATCTTTCAGCCACACCTTTTTTTAGATATTTATACTATTATTTTTCAGGACAATCTCCCTGTAAGCTGACAGGCAGGAGATGATAGCTGCCACCAGCCAACCCAATCCCGCAACAATGTCTTTCTGGATAAAGAGCCCTATAGCCAGAGCCAGACATACGATTGTTGCCAGTACATACATATCGAGGCTCTTGCTAATTTTTCTGATCTCTTCAATACTATTTTTAATAATTTTTATTATACCGGAATTCATCTTAACGCCCCATGAGAACTCAGACTGAAACTCAGAGTTGAGAAGTATCGTGCTTTAATAGCGCAGATTCTCCTGTAGTCTTACTTCCTTATTAATATCATTTTCTCATCGGACAATGAAGCCTATTTTAGCAGTATATTGTTTTTTATTATAAGCAGAATTTTTACTAAATATAAATAAAGTAATATTTTTGAATACATATGACCCCATAAGTACTTGTATTTAATAAATTCAGTTGCTGCAGACATGAAATTTAACTTGATTATTTTTTTAAACATGACAGATTATATATACTTTTAAGAATACCTAGAAAGTAGCCTGTCACAATTTGACACAAGTAGAACTAATTTGTTCCAGTAAATAGGAATTGCAGCATAATAACTGCTTTTTTGAGACAGAACATACAAAATATACTTGTGAACAGATTCGGCGCAGGTTGACCTGCATAATTAAGAACTCTACTCATGAAAAACAATATTTAAGAGGTCAAAAATGGATAAAACAAAAACATTAAGCCTTTTATTGGCTTTTTTAGTCCTTAACATAGGTTTAGGGGCAGCGATCTCTTCAGCTGCTGTCAGCAGCTTAGGAGAGGTGAACTACTCAATAAGCATATCTAAAGACGCCGGCATTACGCGGGCACAGACTATCGACGGCAAGGTTCTGTATAGCGGTACCAACGATGTACAGGCTTTTACTACCGCGGTCAATGCTATCACAAAAGGCACCATCCTTGTCAATCGGGGAACGTACAATATCGCCACTCCCATAGCACTCAAATCCAATATCGCAATGATCGGTAACAATGCCGTGATCAACGGGTACAGCGTATTTACGATAACCAGTGCGACAAACGTTACAGTGAGAGGGTTCGAATTCACCAACCCTACTGCATCATACACTGCAATTGCTTCCAGCAGGGGCTTTGTCAACATATTCAACAGCAACAATTGTGTGATCGAGGAGAACACCTTCCGCAACTTCAGGGATTATGGAGTTTACATCGGGGTCAGCTCGACATCCCAATTCAACAAGGATATAAGCGTAAGGTACAACAATTTCCTTGATTACGGTTACTGTGGAGTGATGATCGGTAAGCAGTCCAATTACATATATGTTGAGGATAACACCTTCAAGAACATAAATGTAAGGAAAGTGAATGCAAATGCATATGGTATAGCAGTTGCCAAGGGGAGCAATTCCTACAAGCACTCAGAGCACATCTATATCAGGTCCAACTGGATAGAGAACTGTCCGGTATGGGAAGGTATCGACAGTCACGGTGCAAACCATGTATATATTCAGGATAACACGGTCCTAAACTGTAAGGTACCCATAGCAGTCTCCTATCAGACTAACGAGGGTACATATCCTTTGCCTGTACACACCATAGTCATTACCGGGAATTATGTCAAAGGAAACATGGCCTCCCCAGACAAACAGCATTCCGGTATCCATGTACTTGGTGCGCGCAACTACGCAAAACCATATACTAATGTGACTGTATCAGGAAATAATGTCATAGACGTCAACAGCTGGCTTGTCAGCGATGACGGAGCAATAGTTCTGAGAGATGTTAACGGAGTCGTCGTCGATAACAATCTCATTTCCGGCGTGGGCAATACAGGTATCAACCTGTTGAACACAGACAATGCGCTGGTACAGAACAATGACGTCAAGAACCTGAAAAAGATCTCCGGCTCAACGATGGGTGTCAAAATGTCACCTGTTGCAAAGAGCTTCAGCGCCACTATCAAGAACAATAAGTTTGACAGCACTGTGAACTACCATGGATATGGATATTCCAGAGGGGGGTCCTATGTTGTAACCCTTGTGAACCAGGTCCAGTCTAAGTTTACAGGCGCCTTAAAACTGACAGTTCAGACAGACTCAACTGTCGTAAAGTCACCTTACACACCACCACTCACACCACCACAGCCTGGTACCAGTGCAGATGACACACCGGACAACACGGATATCAGTACACCGGACAACACTGATACCAGCACACCGGACAACACGGATACCAGCACACCGGACAACACTGATACCAGCACGCCGGACAATACCGATGATACTGTAAAGCCACAGATAGGTATTTCCAAGAGTGGAGACATGACCGTTGTTAAGACTGATGACGGAAATGTTGTGTACAGTGGTAACAGCGACGTTGAAGCTGTGAAGGCCGCCCTGAACAACGTATATCAGGGAACTATCGTTTTTGAGGAGGGAACCTATACTATCAGCTCAGCCGTTGCTCTCAATTCAGACACAGAACTGATTGGGAAAAATGCTGTGCTCAAAGGATATAGAATATTTACGATAAAAGATGAATCAAACGTAACAGTCAAAGGATTCGAGTTCAGTAATCCCGATGCACAATATCTTGGACGCGCCGGGAACAACGGGCTCATAGATATCCAGAACAGTGAGAATGTCCTTATCGAGGACAACACTTTCCGCAACTTCAGAGACTTCGGGATCTATGTTGCCACCCGCGCTACAACCAATCACAACAAACAGATAACCATCAAGAACAATGAATTCCTTGATTACGGTTACTGTGGAATAATGATCGGTAAGCAGGCAAGCAATGTAACTGTTGAGGATAACCTGTTCAGGAATATCAATGTAAAGGCCATGTATGTGAACTCCTACGGGGTCGCGGTCATGAAGGATAGCAGCGCATACGACTATTCAGAGTATGTCTACATCCGAGGCAACACGATCGAGAACAATCCCACAGGAGAAGCAATCGACAGTCACGGAGCTGACGACCTCTACATTGAGAACAACAATATCACAGACTGCAGGATACCCATCATTGTTCTTCATATCAACTATGATGACAAGTACCCTGTTGCCCTGAGCAACCTGTCAGTGATCGGAAACTCCGTGAAAGGGAACCTCAGCCTGGAGAAGCAGAACTCAGGTATCTACATCTTCGGAGGAGCAAGCAATAACGGAACCGTTAAACAGCCCTACCAGGAAGTGAACGTCTCCGGTAACACTATCGTTGATGTCAACAACTGGCTGGAAACTGAGGACGGGGCTATCGTGCTGCGCAACATCGACGGAGCTGTCATTGAGAACAATGAGATCTCCGGCGCAGGTGGTGCAGGAGTGAACCTGGAGGATGCGGACAACGTGGTCATGCAGAGCAACAACTTCAGTGGTATGAGAGAGATCTCAGGTTCCACTATTGGAGTAAAGATGCTGGCAAATGACAGGGATTACAATGCCACTCTCATTAGCAACAGCTTCGACAGCTCTGTAGGATACCATGCCCGTTCTGACAGTGATGCAGGGCATGTCTACCAGGTAAGCGTAAAGGGCCAGGACATATCCAAGCTCGACAATTCGAACGAGGGCATGGAACTGATGATCCTTGAAGACCCTGAACCGGCAGGCGGCCTCCCTGTAGCCAACGCTTCAGGCAGAGTGGCTGAAGCCGGAAATACTGTGATATTCTATGGAGGCGAATCCTTCGACCAGAATGGAATAGTCACATATTCATGGGACTTTGACGCTTCCAACGGTATCCAGAGAGATGCCACCGGCATGATAGTGAACCACACCTTTGAGGAAAAAGGCAAATCTGTTGTCACCCTGACAATAAACAACATGAAGGGACAGACAAGCACAGACACTTTAACAGTGGTCGTGATGTAAAGACTTAAGACAAGACATATGTCTGGCGGAACTATGAAAATGGTCCCGCCAGCCATGACTTTTTTAACCTATGCGTTCCCGGTGCCGCATGTGAGCATCAAAGAACCGTACTTTGAGTTTACCTGTATATCTGCAGCCAAATACTTTCTGTTCCGCAGTGCCATAGTTCATCCCGGACCTGAGCCTGTCTGTTAGCAACCTCTTTTCCCACTATTATACCCTGTTAGAGGCATGCAGGCTCATTCCACCCATAATGTCATGCCATTTACTATTAAATGGCACCAGACTGCTACCAGAAGATTTCAGGAAGTTATTATGAATTTATTACTTGATCAGGAAGTATATGTCAGCCCATATGGTAGGAACTGTTCTAAGAATGACTGAAACGCTCTACTGTTAATTACCATATAAAACAAAGGCCTGAAATACCCCGAAACAAGCTTTAAAACAACACAAGAGTTTTTTTGGGTCTGCCAGAGTTTATATAGGGTTAGCAGAATCTACGAAGAGCCTGTCATAATATGTTCACAATACAATCATTTTATTCACAAAAGGCGAATAATTCCCCAAGAAAATTCCCCAATTTTCATTGTTCGTCGTATGTGAAGCAGAATGACAGATGAAACATATTGGCAGGGAAATGACCTAGTAGCTTAAAGAAAAGCCCGAACTAGCGATAATAAACGTTTAAGAGGTCAAAAATGGCTATCAGATGGAAAACCACCACAAACCTTTTAATGGTTATATTGTTCCTCAACTTGAGTTTGGGAGCAACGGCCTCTGCGGCTGTCATCAGTCCTGCAGAGACTAACGAATCGATAAGCATATCTAAAGAAGCCGGCACCGTAAGTGTCCAGATGACCGACGGAGAGGTCATATACACAGGAACAGATGATGTGCAGGCTATAATATCCGCGGTCAACGCCATAGAAGAAGGCGTGATCCTGTTCAACCCGGGAACATACTCCGTCAGCTCACCCGTGGAACTGAAGTCAGATATAGAACTTGTTGGCGACAATGCGGTTCTGCAAGGTTATAATATATTCACTATAACCGGTAAGAAAGATGTCACAATAAAAGGATTCGAATTCACCAATCCTGCTGCACAATACACTGCAGTTGCTGCCAGCAAAGGTCTTATAGATATTACAAACAGCAAGAATTGTGTGATAGAGGACAATACTTTCCGCAATTTCAGAGATTATGGGATCAATGTTGCAGTCGGCTCAACATCCCAGTCCAACGAGCAGATAACCATCAGGAACAACGAGTTCCTTGATTACGGTTACTGCGGAGTGATGATATGGAAGCAGTCCAATTACATATATGTTGAGGATAACACCTTCAAGAACATCAATGTAAGGAAAGTGAACGGCAATGCGTATGGTATAGCACTTGCCAAGGGAAGCAATTCCTACAAGCACTCTGAATATATCTATATAAGGAATAACTGGATAGAGAACAATCCCGTATGGGAAGGTATCGACAGTCATGGTGCTAACAATTTGTACATTCAGAATAACACAGTTATAAACTGTAAGGTGCCCATAGCAGCATCCTATCAGACAAGTGAAGGTACCTACCCTCTGCCGTTGCATACCATAGTCATTACCGGGAATTATGTCAAAGGGAACATGGCCTCCCCGGATAAACAGCATTCCGGCATACATGTGCTCGGTGCACGCAACAATGCCGGGCCGCATCAGAATGTAACAGTCTCAGACAATATCATCGAGGATGTTAACAGCTGGCTTGTCAGCGATGACGGTGGCATAGTGCTCAGGGATGTTGAAGGCGGTGTCGTAAAGAACAACACAATATCCGGTGTAGGCGGCACAGGCATCAACCTGCTCAATGCCAATGATCTGGCAGTTGAGGAGAACAGCATCAAGAACATGGTGAGAATATCAGGCTCCACTTTAGGAGTGGAAATGTCACCTGTTGCAAAGGACTGCAGCGTCACGATGAAGAACAACGAGTTCGATGATTCTGTGGACTATGATGCCTTTTCAAATCCCGGTTACGGCAACACGTACGCCGTAAATGCGCAGGAGCAGGACACATCAAAGTTCGCTGCAACCAACGGTGCAATGAAACTGACGGCTACGAGCGACTCTTCCCAGAGCACTGCTCAGACAGAAAATAATGCTGGTGTCACAGACCCCAGCATTTCTATTTCTAAGACCGATGGTACAACAACAGTCATGACAGGCAGCGGAGAAACCGTATATGCCGGAAACAGTGACACTGAAGCTTTTAAGGCTGCAGTCAGTGCTGTAGACAACGGGACCATCACATTCGAACAGGAGACCTATATTATCAGCTCACCCATAACCCTTAAGTCTGGAATAGAACTGATCGGTAACAATGCCGTGATCACAGGGTATGATATTTTCACGATGACAGACACGGAAAATGTCACTATCAGCGGTTTCGAATTTACCAATCCTGACGAGGAATACCTGGACCGCGCCGGCAATAACGGCCTTATATACATTCAGAACAGCAGCAACGCCTTTATCCGGGAGAACACTTTCCGCAATTTCAGGGACTTCGGAATATATATGGCAGCGAATTCAACATCCGACCGCACCCAGGATGTAACCATTGAAGATAATGAGTTTCTTGACTATGGTCACACTGGAGTGATGATCGGTAAAAGTGCCAGCAATGTAACTGTGGAGGACAACCTGTTCAGGGATATCAATGTAAGGGAAATGAACCCTAATGCATATGGTGTCGCCATCATGAAAGGAAGCAGTACTTACAGATATTCAGATCACATATATATCCGCAACAATACTATCGGGAACAATCCCACCGGGGAAGCTATCGACAGTCACGGAGCCAACCACCTCTACATAGAGGACAACACGATAACAGATTCCAGAATACCCATGTATATCGCCCACATCAACGAGGACGACAGATATCCGGTACCTCTGCATCACCTGACAGTAACAGGTAACAGCATCAAAGGGATTTTCGATGCAGAAGAGCAGGCCACTGGTATCTGGGTGCTTGGTGGAATTAAGATAGCAGGTAATATCTCAAAACCCTACCAGGATGTAAATATCTCTGGCAATACTCTGGAAGACGCCGGTAACTGGAATAACGGAGATGAAAAAGCTATATTTATGGAAAACGTTGATACCCCTGTAATCGAGAACAATGTGTTCTCAGGTGCAGACGGCAAATGATCAAATTAAAGATCTTACTCAACTGAGAAGCATACGCAGAATGTGAAGACTTACGCTCAGGATATTTGCGTACTGCCAGCATGACATGCTTTATGCTTTTGATGAGCGCTTAAACTAAAATAAAAAGAACTCCGTCTTTCCCTCTCCGGGGTTGGCGGAGTTTATTCCTTCTATTTATCCATTTTAATTATTCCTTTTAAATAAGGCGACGATCATAGATTGACGTTCATCGCCCTGTAACATTCCTTCATGTCAAAGAGCATTGCAAAGAGGATCATCTGAAGTCCTGCAATAAAGAACAATGCGCCAACCAATGGCAGACTGGCGGGTATATGCCATCCCGTTATAAGACCTGATAGCAGTACATACAATCCTGTGAGGACACCCAGGGGCAGAAATATCATCCCGAACACATAGAAGAGCACAAGCGGATGGAAATTTACTATAGAGTACTTGACCTTGAGCCGCCACAGGAATTTCTTGAAGAGCATAATAGATACCTTGGACATGTATTTGCTGTACTTGATGCTGGACTTTTCTTCCCCGTAGTGTGCCGGTATTGTAACATCAAGAGTTCTGAAGCCGAATGTGTTGAGCTTGACCAGCATGTCATTGCAATAGCCGTAATAAGTGTAAAGCGTGTCTATCTCCATATTGGAAAGAGCATGCTTTGAGATGGCAGTGTAGCCATTCTGAGGATCCATTATATGCCAGTACCCGCTTCCGATCTTGGTGATCAGGCTGAGCAGGGAGTTTCCAAACAGGCGCCATGAGCTCATGCCGCAACGGAATTCATCGCAGCCCAGGCGATTGCCTTTTGTGTAATCAGCCTTGCCTTCGATTATAGGCATCAAAAGGCTTGGCAGATGTGCCGGATTCATCTGGTTATCTCCGCCCATTACGACCATGATGTCCATATCTTCCTGGAGAGCACGCTTGTACCCGTGCAGGATAGCCGCACCCACACCCTGATTCTTCTTATGGGTGATAACAGAGAGCCTGGGGTCATGGATGGAGTTAAGCACTTCAGCAGTGCTATCGGTGCTGGCGTCGTTGATAACATATATGCGCTTGATATAGTTAGGAATACCTTCAATGGTTGTGCGTATCAGTTTCTCCTCGTTGTAAGCAGGCACTACAACACCGATCTTGTATTTGTAGAGAATGTCCCTGTCCCTCCCATGGACCTTTTTGACATTTACTTGCTTCAGCTTGAATCCTGCGTTCACGGCGTCCTTTACCAGACATAGTTCTTCAGGCAGACTGTCCTCGGTGAAGGTCAACGATGCTGTCGAGACCGATGAGAATGCTGTGAAACCGATATTTTCGGAAAGATATTTTGAGAGGTACTTGCCATCTGAATCAAGAAATGGAGCCGCATTCATCAGTGCCTGCAGATCAGTGTTAAGTTCCGTGCCGGGATATTCATTGTAACCCACGACAGTATCTGCTTCCATCCACATGACCG
>DANZ01000074.1 GCA_002501695.1 Methanolobus sp. UBA474
AGCATCAGTGCGCCTTCTTTTTTCCTTTATGCCGATCAGATCTATACCAAGGTCCTTGGGAGAACTATCCCTTTCGTGTGCCAGAAGCATCATAATGGATGCCTTGCTGAGCTCACTTATAGAACCCCGTGCCTTATTGCTGAACTCCGGCGTGAAAAGTATGCTTGCACCTACATCAGCACCGATGCCGCAAAGCATTGCATTGGCACCTGCGGAATCCGCATCAAGGAGTTCCGTCACATTACCGGCCCCAAAGAAGACCGGGATATCAGGATAAAGGTCATGGAACTGGCCATACCGGACAATGGAGCCTGTGATGCCGTGCCCTATCGGATCAAGCACAGGATCGGCGATTATCTTTTCAATACCTGCCAAACGTGCAGCATCGATGTTCCTTACAAGGCTTTCAATGCCCTCACCAGGGTCCGGGATCACTACAGCCGGCACACCGGATGCAGCAACATGAGGGCCAAGGATATCAATATTGCTGCCGTCCAGGCTGAGTAGCATATCCACGCCGGTCTCAAGGGCCTGTGCAAGAAGTTCAGGGTCCAGCGTGTCTATACTGAGAGGGACGGACGTAGCGGACCGGGCAACCCTGATGGCGCGTTCAACATCAACAGGCGTAGCATGAAGGGAAGCCCCAAGATCGATGATATCGGCTCCTTTTGCGACAAACGACCTGATTCTCCCCGCAAGTGCATCACTCTGCATACCTGTGGCATCGACCACTTCCGCCATGACCTTCATGCGGCTTCTTCCGCCAAGTTTCATGCTCCCAAGCATCATAGCAGGTACGGACTTTTCTTCAAGCTCGCGGGCTTTCCCCAGGGCCATCTCCCGCCTTACATCAATAAGCAGCTCACATGCAGGGACTTTAGTTGAGAATTCTATCCTGCCGGCAAAGGGAAGCACATACCCCAGATCATAAGCATGTTTCGGGCCAAGGCGGATCTTGCAGCCTAGCCGGGCTGCAGCTTTTGAAAAATCTCCAGAACAGAGACCTGGTATAAAGATAATGTCATGATCGAACCGGGGTATCTGCTTCTCAATAGCAGCCAGCAGCTTGCCTGGAGTAATGAAAGCCGCTATCTTGGTATCAGCAACGATCACATCGGCATTCGTCCCTGCAGAGCTCCTTACAACCCTTTCCGCCAGATGGCCCGTGGCAACAAGTATCTTCATGTTCCCAAATAGTAATGCTACCTGATAAGAATATCTTTGTTAAAAAAAGTTGCATGACCGGGCCAGAATGGCACCGGCTGCAGATGTGATCCATGCTGTTTTAGTGGATTATATCGATTATTGATCCACCGGCATTCCTGGAACTGACCGGCTCAACGAGTGTGCGCCTGGACTTGTTGACAGGAGTTGCCGCATGCCTGTATGATCGGGGAGCTTCCGGGACCATGCTGGCTGCTCTTGACTCATACTGCGGACCAAGCACCTGTGCAGACTGGACACCTGTCATAATAGCCATTACACGCACTTTACCTTCATACTCATTGCTGATGCGTGCTCCCCATATGACGTTTGCACTGGGTGACAGTTCGTAGGTGAGTGATGCAGCGATCTCTTCGGCTTCCTTGAGGCTCAGGTCAGGACCGCCTGTTATGTGCACAAGGCTTCCTGTTGCACCCCTGTAGTCCACATCAAGGAGTGGGTGGTTCAGCGCCGCACGCACGACATCGTCGCTCTTGTCCTGGTTCTTGCTCTCGCCCACAAGCATGACTGCAACTCCGCCGCAGCTCATGATAGCACGGATATCCGCATAGTCAAGGTTGATGAGCGATGGCTTTGTGATGGTCTCGGTTATACCCTTCACTGTCTCTGAGATCAGCTGGTCCATTACTGAGAAAGCCTGGTCTATCGGCAGGTTCGGGACATACTCCAGAAGCCTGTTATTGTCAAGTACGATAACGGTATCTGCTGCACGACGGAACTCCTCAAGGCCCTCTTCTGCCTTGACAGCCCTTGCTCTCTCTACCCTGAACGGGCTTGAGACCATACCTACAACGATAGCTCCCTGTTCCTTGGCAATTTCGGCAATGACAGGAGCAACACCCGTACCCGTTCCTCCTCCCATACCGGCTGTAATGAATACAAGGTCCGCATTCTTGAAGACCTCTTCAAGGGTGCCGCGCGCAAGTTCTGCTGCTTTGGCCCCTATCTCGGGGTAACCTCCGGCACCAAGACCCCGGGTAAGTGTCTTTCCCACGAGGATCTTCTTGTCCGCCCGGATGATATCAAGGTGCTGCTTATCAGTATTGATAGCAATTGTCTCGGCACCTTCTATCCCGATGTTATAAAGTCTGTTGATCGTGTTGTTACCTGCGCCGCCACAGCCTACGATTAAGATCCTCGGCTGTCCGAACATATCGAACTGATCATCCACTGCGATCGTCTGGCGGTACTCTTTTTCCTTTTCTGTGTGTTTTAATGCTTCCTGGACTATCGATTGCACATTCATCCCCTCACGGATATGTTACATTTCGGTATAGTATACGATTTATGTTATTGCTCGTTTATGCTCAAACAATTCATCAACGTCTATCAACGTTTCATAGTTCTGTGATTGCTATATTTCATTCCTTGTTTTTATACTTATGCTTTTATGCAAGTAAATTATGCACACAAGTGAAATATGACCAGAGAGATCGGTTTGTAAACACAACTTTGCTCAGTGTTGTGAACACGGGACCATGATACGAGACAAACATAGATTGTCAGATATTTAAAAATAGTTATATATAAGCGTATCTAAGCAGCTTTTCACAGAGACATAACACATATAAAGCGGCGAGCTATAGCAGGTATAGTATATGTATACGTGCCCTTATATTCTTCCACCTCAGAAAAGGAACTCAATGGAAGAAATATCCTTTACGCAGGAACCGACTGACAATCAAAAACCTAGAACCTTAAATACAAGATCCATAATCCAAACCTGAACGGGAGAGTTTTTTTGAACACCACCATCGCACTTACAGTCTTTTTGCTGTACTGGTTATTTGTTATAGTCCTTAAAAAGAAAGGGATACTGGAAAAATACAATATCAGCACATACGGACCTGTCCTGATGATAAGGACAACCAGAGGGCTTGATCTCCTCGACAAGCTTGCCAGACCCAGAAAAGCCTGGAGACTATATGCCGATATCGGCATCAGACTCATGTTCATCGGTATGATAGCGATGTTCCTTATAGTCATACTCTCTGATATTGCACTGCTCAATTCCGTGGGCACCAATACTGTTCCGGAACCCGGGAAGTTCAATGAGGCAAGGAACATCTTCCTGATACCTGGGATCAATGAGTTCATACCACTCACATGGGGAGTCATTGCACTCATAGTCACACTGGTGGTCCATGAATTCTCACATGCCATACTCTGCAGGGTTGAGAACATCCGTGTCAAGTCCATGGGAATTCTGCTTGCTGTCGTGCCTATCGGTGGATTTGCCGAGCCTGACGAGAAGGAGCTTTTCGGAAAGGAGGAAGAGGAAGAGAATGACACACCTGACCCTTACGGCGACCGCCGGCTCGGTATCAGGATAAATGACGATGAGCCTGTGAAAGTGAAAGCTGCTCCGGAAAGAATGGCTACCCGCACACAGAGAGCACGCATTCTGGCAGCCGGAGTAATGGCAAACTTTGTAGTGACGCTGATAGCATTCTCTTTGCTGTTCGGTCCTGTGCTTGGTGCCATCTCACCTCTTGGCAATACTATGATAGTTGACGTGGATGGGGATTCTGCAGCCTATGCTGCGGGCCTGAGGCAGGGAATGGTCATCACACAGCTTGATGAGACCGATATAAATGACGTCAGTGAGATGATGACATACCTGAGCTCTGTTGATACAGGGTCCACTGTCCGGGTCCATGCTGCAACCGACAGGGTCGTCTCCGTCTATGAAGCAGAGGTATCGGAGATCGAACCTGATAATAACGGCGTCCTTGTGGAGGGCGTCATAGAAGGTTCACCCGCAGAGGCAGCAGGGTTTGAGCAGGACATGCATATAACAAGCATGGACGGCCAGGCGATACGAACGGTCTCTGATTTCATGAGCTTCATGAACACTACAACCTCCGGCCAGACAATAGTGGTCGAGGTCGTCAGTAATGTGGATGGCACGCAGGATACTGCCAGAGAACTGACCGTACAGCTGGCAGCACATCCTGATGAGAACACTGACAAAGGCTTTATGGGAATTTACACCGGAGGAGCCGGACATGTGGAAACGTCCCTTGGGTTCTCAGTCGGCGAGTTCCCTGCACGCGAATACATGGACCTCCTCAGAGGAATACCGGGTATGCTGACAGGACCCGTAGGCTGGGTAATCCTTCTTGGACTCCCGATAATCGGATTTTCCGGCGAAGGATTCCCCGGATTTAGCGGTACACTGGCACAGTTCTACGAGCCTGTAGGCTGGGCTGAACCTCTTGGCATCGGCCTTTTCTGGATAGCCAATGCCCTGCTGTGGATAGGATGGCTCAACTTCTATGTAGGCCTGTTCAACTGCCTGCCTGCGGTCCCCCTTGACGGGGGACACGTTTTCAGGGACTACCTGCATGCAGCCGTCTATCGCATCACAAAGAACGAGAACAAAGCTGAGCGCCTGTCAGCCGCCATAACCGCCACGTTTGCACTGCTGATACTCATGTCCTTTATACTGATGATATTCGGACCATATATGGTACATGGGTTCTGAAGAGGAGAGAGCGGTTTGGCAGTAACAGGAACGCACTGAGAGAATGTAGTTCGAAGGACCGATATTATGCAAAAGAAGATCTGGTACAGAACGATCCTGAGGTCCTTTGTACTTACATTCATCGTGGTGCTCTTCTACCTCTTTATTTTCATTCACATCATGCAGTATGAGCAACAGTACGATCATGCAAACCTTGTTGATGGCACTTACTGGGTAATGACCACTATTACCACCGTGGGATACGGAGATATAGTTTTCACATCATCTGCAGGAAAGTTCTTTTCCATAGTGGTGCAACTCTCAGGCATCCCTGTTGTTTTCGGACTGCTTTTCAACCTTCTGATATCCCCTTTGCTCGAAAAGAACATCCGTCCGAGTATGCCGGTAAAAAGTCCCCAGAATTCTTCAGATCATATCATTATCTGCGGATATAACAGCCTTATTGAGACCCTTGTTGAAGAGCTCAGAGAGAACAGGGTCCCCTATGTGGTCATTGAAGAGGAGGAGAACGCTGTAAAAGATCTCCTGAATAACAGCATCGATGCTGTGCAGGGCAATCTCTCCGATGAGCAAACCTTCAGGAATGTGCGTGTTGAAAAAGCGAGCTTTGTCATTGTAAATCGTTCCGATGAGATGAATGCAAACATCATCCTGACGGTACGCACCATCAGTGACGTTAATATCATTGCTATAGTCGAGGACACATCGAATAAGAAATATATGAAATATGCCGGCGCTACGAGCGTGATCTCACCAAAGGAGCTTTTTGGAAGGTTCATCGCCCGAAAAGCTGCAGACCCCTTCCTGAGAAGGCTTACGGGTGCCACCGAGTTTTTTGAAGGTGTCAGTATTGTGGAGCTTCCCATATACCCTAAAAGCCCTCTTCAGGGTAAGACCATAATGGAAGCGGCGATACGTAGCAGGACAGGGGCCAGTGTGGTGGGAATGTGGAAAAGCGGGGTCCTTTCCTTTGACGTGGGCCCTGATGATGTCATAAAGGACAGTTCCGTGCTCCTGGCCGTAGGTACCGCCAGCCAGTTGTCAGAGCTTAGAAACCTTACTCAGCAGACCCGGTGATATCCATGATAGCAAAAGAGGACGGACACCTGATAATACTGGGATGCGGAGATGTCGGGAAATATGTGGTCCAGACGCTTCAGCATTCCGGCCTGAAGTTCATTGCCGTTGATTCGGATCCAAAGGCCTTTGATAATGCCGGCTATGAATATGTGATCGGCAATGCCACCGATGAAGATGTGCTTAAGCAGGCAGGTATTGAGACAGCCTCAACGATCATTGTTGCCTTGAACACCGATACGGATGTGATCTTTGCAACTCTCATAGCAAGGGGCCTGAACCCTAAATCAACCATTCTTGCACGTGCAAATTCATACAGGTCCATCGACAAGGTGTATAAAGCAGGAGCAGATTATGTTGCGGCCCTTTCCATCGTCGCCGGACAGATACTTGCAAAGATGACCTCACGTTGTCTTGAAACGTCCTGCAGGAGAATGGACGAGGATATAATGCTTTATGAAGGCATTGACATAGAGAAGCACACTGTCACCAATGAGGCCGATATCGTTAACAGAGCTGTGGCAGATATAGGGTTAAGGGAGAGGTTTGGGTGCACGCTCATAGGGATAGAGAGAGAAGGGAAGATAATTACCGACATACTTCCATCGACTGTCATATTGAGAGATGATATAATTGCAGTAGTCGGTACAAAACAGGAGATCAGCCTTTTTAAAGATAAGTACGTTAAGTGAGTCCGGATAATTACAATGTGTATTGCAGGATGGAAGATCTACAAATGGAAAATATACTTATCATTATCATTGTTTTCCTGACCTCTATCCTGTTCTCCATGCTCGGGGTTGGAGGAGCCATTTTCTATGTGCCGTTCTTGTACGGGACAGGAATGGAGATCCTAAGCGCGATTACAACCGCCTTGTTGCTAAATATTATAACTTCCGGTTCAGCAGCGATGCTGTACCTGAGGAAGAAAATGGTGGACTTGCAGGCTGCAGTGCCTTTGATAATCTTTGCTGCTATCGGGACACAGATAGGAGGATATCTTGCAAGACTTACTCCTGTGAACGTACTGCTCCTGCTATTCAGCATCCAGATGATCCTGGTCGGGACGGAGATGCTATTTGCCAGACTTGAAAAGTTCTATGCTGGAAAGGAACTTTCAGGCCGGAATAAAAAGTATCTTATAATAATAGGAGGATTTGTGATAGGCATCCTCTCCGGCCTGCTGGGGGTAGGCGGTGGCTCTTTTGTAGTACCGATGCTCATAATTCTCGGATATGGGGTCAAACGCGCCGCTGCAACTTCCGGGTTCATAGTGGTCTTTGCATCACTTTCCGCTTTCCTTGCGCACGTATGGACATGGGAGCCTGATATCACGCTGGTGCTCTACGTAGGCGTGGCTTCTTTTATTGGTGCGCAGATAGGATCAAGATTGATGTACAGCAGGATAAAGGCCGGGACCCTTAGGAAGATGCTTGGTGTCCTGCTGCTGATAATGGCAGCAAGGATACTGGCAGGACTCTTTTGATAGAAACCTTTAATACAGTCCGTATCAATCAGTACTTCCCTGTGGGCTCGTAGGGTAGCCAGGATATCCTAATGGGCTTCGAAGAGGCTTTATTTACCCCGAAGACACCCATTGACCCGCGTTCGAATCGCGGCGGGCCCGTTTTGTTCGTTTTTGGAAGGACTTCCAGTCAGTCCGTCATCAGGTCGATCTCAAACCCCACCACAGGCTGCCCCAGGCCGAAATTAACTATGACCTGCGGATAAAGCTCTCCCAGGACACCGACCTTCCTGCCGTTCACGAGGATATCCGCCCTTCTACCCTGCATGAACGCCGGATCATCTGATTCTGCGATCTCATAGGGAATCACCCTTTCACGCATGAAGGCATCCACGAGCTCCCGGACCTCTGTGAAATTGGCCTGGGCATGGATGGATGCTCCGGCTATATGCAGGCCGTTCCTGTTATTTATGACGACATCTCCGACCTCAAATATCTTCTGTGGAAGCTCCCTGTGCTGGTTCATCGAAAGTATCTCCAGCAGGTTAGGCAGGATAGTGGTCCTTATCATTGTCTGCTCCTCGCTTATAGGATGCAGCACATAGGTGACGTCATTCGTCCTTTCCCTGCACATCCGGTCGAAATTTATCTTTTCGCTGGTGAGAGTGAAAGGCATTACCTGAGAATAGCCAAGTCCGATCATTATTTCCCTTACAGAGGAACTAATATCCGAGATCGGGTGAGATTTCCCCACTGTGGCATTCATCGGAAACACCGCAGGAATATTGTTGAAACCATAACCAACCGCAATGTCCTCTATCAGGTCGGAATTATCCAGGATATCCGCGCGGTAGCCAGGTATCATTACTTCAATGATGTCTTTGCTGAGTTCTTCCGCACCAAATCCCATGCGGTTCAGCTGCCTGATTATCTCATTTACCGGCAGGTCAAGGCCTATAAGAGCATCGACCTCGGCCTTTCGAAGGATCTTGACACGCGGAGAAAGGTCAAGAGGGATGTGCTCGGTGCCGTCGGCCTTAACGACCTTCACATACTCGATCTGTCCGCCACGCTCTGCAAGTGCCGTAGTTACTATGTTCAGAACTGTGTAAACCTCAGCGCTCAGGCCCGTAACATCCACAAGCAGATCGGTGGTGTTCTCATTGACCATGGTAAGCGTGCCGTTAATAATAGGAGGGAACGAAAGAACATTGTCATTGGCATCCAGTATCAGCGGATACTTGTCCAGGCCGTCCAGTATGCCTGCAAATCTCATACCCTTGGGATGTTTTTCAAGTATCTCTTTCATGGACATGGGCTGCGTGAAGTCCAGCGGCACGAACCTGAAACCTGGGTCCGCGGCAATATAGCGGAACGGAGCCTGTACCTTTGAAAGATCATGTACTCCGATAGATACTTTTTTCCTGTCGCGCCCAAGGCCCCAGTGCAGGGCTTCCTGGAGGTCCATAAGCGACTTTATGGAAGTAGATGTGAATTTAAGGCCCCGTACCACAGCACACCCGAATACCGGACGAATATCCTCTATCCGGGCGTCCATGCTTATCTCTATCTGGTAAGGCTTTACTTCATAATCGCAAAAACCGGCTTCAATATCAAGAAAACCACGCATTGCACGTGCCACGCCCTCTACGCTGTAGAGGTCCGGGCGATCAGGGAAGAATTCAATGTCTATAGACTCCTCTTCAATGCGCTCTATATCGGCACCTATCATGGGCACGCGCTTTATTATTGTATCCCTGTCGGTCCCTGTGAGCTCTTCAAGATCGTTATATGGTAGAGTTATTATTGGCATGCAGGATATCCTCTCTGTCCCTTGTCACTATTCTACCTGAACATATCAACCTTTAGATTTAATGTTTTTGATTTAACTAATAATGATTTTAGAGGATCCGGGGTAGAATGAAATATATGAATGATGATCTATGTGCATGGAATTTCCAATGTTGGTCAGTTTTGTGCACATATGCAATAAAACTGAATATATGACTCTTCTTATAATAATTTTCATGTCCATATTGAATTTAACATTGAACATTCCAATACTGGAAGAAAGTCAGATAAAGATCTCCCGATCATAGCTGTAAGTTTATGGCGGTATTCAGTTTAAGCCATCCATCGGCACAATACCTTTAATAACAAGAGTAAATATAATAAGATTATAATATAATATTCAACTGTGTAAACATAACTTTATTCGGTGACATTCATGGCTGATGCTCAAAGTGTAAAACTGGGAAATAAAGAGCTTGAAAAAGTGAAAGCAAGAGAGGAAACTGCAGATACTTTAATTGCAAATGAAGCTCCTTCCCCTGCCGAAGGCTCCTCTGATATATCTGGTATGGATGACGAAAAAAAAGAAGGGGAAGAAGGGGAAGATTCTCTGGGATCATCACACCTTTTAGAGAAGTTAGCGCAGATCAAGATATCTGAACAGAAACTGGAGAAGGAATTTAATTCGCTTATCCTGAAAGGTCCCGCCTCATCAAGGATCCGGTACATCCCCGGGAGATGAAAAGTATCCTTGCCCCCAGGACCGGATAAAAAACCAGGCGAGAAAAAAGCAGCTATATCTTCCACAAGACGACGAGCTCAATATTCTGCTTCCCAGATCACCTGGCTTTGGACCGGCGAAAAGAAGTTTTCCTGACAAAAAGATAAAGCAGGATCCTGTCCCTGAGAAGGATAAAGAGGCACAGTTAAAGGTCAAGAGCATACTTGAGGAGAAAGTCAGGGAAGAGAAGATCATATCCTCAGAGGATAGCAAAACGGGGATAGAAATAGTAGAAGAGGTCGACGAAGAAGAGAAACTGGGATTTGTCGGGAAGATCAAGAGCCTTTTCAAAAAGATAGAATTGGAGATAGAACCTTATGATCCCCAGCTGCACGGTCCCATATCCGAGTTCAAAGGGGTGGAAGGATATGAAGAGATAGAGCGCTACTGGGTCAACGAACCTTATGCATTCATCGTCATCCTCTATAATGAGGAGACAAACCACCACCTGTATTATGTTGTAGAGCCGGAGCTTACGGATTTTGAAAAAGTGTTCCTGGAAGAGATAAAGGAAAGACTGCGCGATGTGCTTCTGGTCGAAGACGTAGATGAAGGTTCATGTGATAAGGAAGCGGTCCTGGATTCCAAAATATGGTCCATAATACAGGACTATACCCTTGAGATCACATCCCCCATGCTTGCCAAGATCTCATACTACATTAAAAGGGATTTCATCCGGTTCGGAAAGATCGATGCCCTCATGTGCGATACTTCCATAGAGGATGTATCCGGCAACGGTCATGACGTGCCTATCTTCCTTTACCACCGGGCTTATCAGAACATACCAACCAATCTGGTATATCCGGAGGACGAGCTTAATTCTTTCATCATCCAGATGGCCCAGAGGAGCGGTAAGCATATCTCTGTGGCTGAACCGATCGTAGATGCCACCATGCCTGACGGGTCAAGGATCCAGATGACGCTGGGGACCTGTGTCACAGCCCATGGAAGCACATTCACCATACGTAAATTCAGCGAAACCCCGATAACTCCTGTAGACCTTATCAAATGGGGAACCTTTTCCGCAGAAGCTATGGCTTACCTATGGCTTTGCATTGAGAATAACAAGAGCCTTATATACGCAGGAGGTACCGCTTCAGGTAAGACCTCATCCCTTAACGCAGTGTCACTCTTCATTCCTGAAAAGGCAAAGGTCATTACGCTTGAGGATACAAGGGAACTCAAACTGCCTCACCCCAACTGGATACCCAGTATGACGAGGGACTCTTTCACTGCCGATGAAAGGGGAGCGGTGGACATGTATGACCTGCTCAAGGCTGCACTGCGTCAGCGCCCGGAGTACCTGCTGGTCGGTGAGGTCAGGGGTAAAGAGGCATTGACACTTTTCCAGGCAATGTCCACAGGACACACCACCTTCTCCACAATGCACGCGGACTCTGTTGCATCTGCCATCCACAGGCTTGAGAACCCGCCTATAAGTGTGCCACGCTCCATGATCCAGGCACTGGACATCATGAGCATACAGTCGCAGACATACACCAAAGGGAAACGTGTCAGAAGGAACATCAAGCTTGTTGAGATCATCGATATCGACCCCAATACAAGAAATATCAGGACAAACGACATCTTTGTATGGGACTCTGAATCTGACGTCTTTGTCAGGACCGGCGAATCAAAGGCACTCTTTGATATCAAAATGCGCCGCGGATGGGGGCAGGGCAGGATAGACGAGGAACTGTACTACCGCCAGAAGATACTGGAATACATGGTCAATAACGCTATCACTGACTTCAACGAAATATCAGGGATCATTAATGCCTACCAGTCAAGACCTGAAAGAGTCCTGAAGAAACTGCAGATAGTATAGGTGCGGAGGTGGAAGATTGGCTGAAAATGAGAACTCCCCTGATAAAAAGATACCTGAAACGCACGAAACTGTACCGGAAATAATTGAGAGCGCACAGAGCCTGCCGGTAAATGATGATCAGACACCTAAGACCTTAAAAGGCAGGAAAAGAAGGATCAAAGCGGACCTTGATGCGCACATTAAGAGAGCCGGCGTTTATTTCAGGGTCATCAAAAAGGTACCTTTTGTCCTGCTGGGAACAAAGATCAAAGCCAGAAAGCAAAATTACGTGAACCTGCAAAAGCAGCTGAACCAGGCGCGTATACCGGTATCCCATGAGATGTACATCTCAAATGCCATATTCTACTCTGTACTGGCAGGCATATTAGGAGCTTTCCTGGGACTTCTGCTGACATATGTAATCATAGAGCTTGTCGGTCTCCCTGATAAACTGACAAAGCTTACTTTCAGCCCAAGTGTGGCTTTCCTCCTTTCCTACAAGGAAATATTCCTCGCATTTTTCATTACGATAGTTTTCATTGTGGGACTTGGAGGGCTGGTCTACAATATATTCCTGATATACCCCGGATTTCAGGCAGGCGAGCGCCGATCCAAAATAGATATGCAACTGCCTTATGCTGTAACGTTCATGTACGCTCTCAGCAAGGGAGGCATGAATATCCTTGACGTGTTCAGGGCTCTTGCAAGGTCCGAAGACACCTATGGTGAAGCATCAAAAGAGATCGACGCCATCGTGAGGGATATGGATTACTTCGGACATGACCTGAGAACAGCGCTTACAAACGCCTCTCAGACAACACCTTCTGAAAGGTTCCAGGACCTCATATACAACCTGCTTACTGTGATAGACAGCGGCGGAAACATACCAAACTATTTCCGGGATAAATCAGAACAGTATCTCATAAGATCAGAGGTAGATCAGAAGGGTTTCCTTGATACGCTTGCCTTGCTTGCGGAATCATACGTGACAGCCTTTGTCGCAGGCCCCCTCTTTATAATCATCATGGGAGTCATGATGGCCGTCATGGGCTCCGGAACAAGCACCATGGTTTATGCGATCATATATGCCGTGCTGCCTGTGGGCTCCCTTATGTTCGTGGTCATGATCAGTATAATCACTCCTACCGAGATGGGAGAGCCGAAGCTCCTGAACACGCGCATGGTACTTGATCATGGGATACCGGATGTGCCTGGAGATCTGCTGCCTGTTTACGATGAGAGCGGGGAGCTGATCGGAGAGACTATAGAGAAGACTAGGGAAAGGAACTATTTTGAGTCATTCATCAAATCAAAGAAATTCCTTACCCTTAAGAAAATGTTGAGGGACCCGCTTGGACCGATGTTCCGCAACCCGCTGGCAACACTGGCTGTCACCGTACCGCTGGCGCTTCTGCTGGTAGGCGTCCCTTTCATGATGAACATTCACCGGCTGACAACGCCTGTGCTCCTAGTGGATTTCATTGATGACAAGATAGTGTTTGCCATCCTGCTGATAATAATACCCCTGTCCATTTTCTTTGAGATCAAGAATAAGAAGAAGAGGAAACTGGAGAGCAATTTCCCGGATTTTCTGAAAAAGCTGGCAAGTACCAACGAAACAGGCATGACGCTCAGAGATTCCATAAGGCTTATGGCCAGGTCTGAAACGGATGCCCTCAGTCTGGAAATAAAGAAGATATGGCATGATATGCTATGGGGAATAGAGATCAATGATTCCCTCATCCGGTTTGCTAACAGGCTGAGAACCCAGGTTATCACACGTTCGCTGTCCCTTATAACAAAAGCCAACGAGTCCAGCGGCGATGTGGGAGAGGTGCTGATAGTTGCTGCAAGGGATGCGGCTTCAGAGCAGGGGATGAGAAGAGAGCGCACAATGAACATGATGATCTATATTGTCATCATCTACATATCGTTCCTTGTATTCGTGGGTGTCATCTATGTTATTTCGACAACGTTCCTGACAGAGATGGCAGCAGCCGGAAAACAGATGGCAGACTCAGGAGGTCAGGGAGGCTTCCTCGGCAATTTCGACCTGGAGGCCTATACAAGACTTTTCAAGCATGCGGCCATTATCCAGGGCCTGAGTTCCGGCCTGATGGCAGGTGCGATGGGCGAAGGCAATATTATAGCAGGCCTGAAGCATTCCACGATCATGATAATAATAGGATATGTTATATTCACGCTGTTCATCTGACAGACATATTAATGTAGACAGATGAACGGATAGAGTATAATGAGAATCGCTGGAATCGACGAGGCTGGAAAGGGACCTGTCATAGGTCCCATGTGCGTTGGCGGAGTGCTTATAGAGGAGGACAGGATAAACACCCTCAAGAACCTGGGAGTGGTTGATTCAAAGAAACTGACTCCCAGAAAAAGGGAAATGCTGGCCCTCCAGATAGAAAAGTATGCCCTGAAGGTCTTCGTTCTTGAGATCACACCTCAGCAGATAGATGAACTGCGCAGGCTGATGACCATGAACGATATTATGGTGCGTGCCTTTTCCAGGGTCCTTGATGAATTGCATCCTGAGATCGCTTTTGTCGATGCCGCCGATGTGAACGAGGAAAGGTTCGGGAAGAGGCTTCTGCTGGAGTATGAAAAAAAGCATCCTGAGAAGGCCGGCTGCATGTCGGTCATCTCAAAGCATCAGGCTGATGCGACATACCCCGTAGTTTCTGCTGCCTCCATTGTCGCAAAGGTGCGCAGGGACAGTCTGATAGAAGATCTCAAAAAGGAAATAGGAGCTGACTTTGGCAGCGGTTACCCTTCAGATCCCAAAACAAAGCAGTTCCTGCAGGATTGGTTCGGGGAGCACGGGAAGTTACCCGATATAGTGAGGCACTCCTGGAAAACGGCTGAGAATGTGATCAAATGAGGGTCAGCATCTTCAGTATTCCTTCGAACCTGCCGGAAGATATTAAAAAAGCTGGAACGAAGTTTTAACTTCGTTTCCTGTGCAAAACATATACAGTTGCGAGAACCATTGAGACCACACCCAGCATCATGATGATGCCGGCAGAAGTGATCCCGGTCATCACAGTTTCCTCCATGGGGCCCTCATCTGCAATACCATCTGCAACCGTGTCAGCTGCGGACCTCAGAGAAACATCGGCCTCTTCTGTGGCCCGGGTTTCAGAGACTATGGCAAACGGAGAGAAACCAGACGTCCGGCTTTCGAAATATACATATTCGGCATCATCTCCTGTCACGTTAGCCGGAAGTGCACTCCAGGAACCGTCAGCATACCTGTAGAGCTTTACCGAAGCATTATCGATCTTATTTTCCTCAAGCCATGACTTTTCCACCTTGAAGCCTATGAGCAGGTTCCCGATGTCTACATTTTCCGGAGTGATAAAGCCGGTACTGCCAACCCAGATGTTCATCTGCTGGTAGACCACTCCCGGTGCATCTGCCTTTGCGAACGATGAACTGCCCTTCAGCACTTCAATGACAGCCTGTACCTTCCCTGAGTTCTTCAGGGCATCGAACCGGATGGATGTAATAGCATTGCCGTCCTCCTTAAACTCATACTTAATGTGTGAGCCTGCATTGACGAAGATACTCTGCACTTCCTTTACCTGAATGTTCTCGTACTTCTCGCCGGTGGTACCGCCACCTCCACCGCCGCCTCCGCTGCTTCTGCTGCCTGATGAAGTGGTTTTGGAGCTTTGCGGGCCGATCCGGAAACCGGTGCTGAATATCTCTGCATTGCCTGCAGTGTCTTCAACATATACCGACGCAGAATGAGCACCTGCCGCCAGACCTGTGGCGTTGTATGCGACATAGGACCCGGTTATCGTTGCATTGGCACTGTCTGCGACCTCGACATTGTCAAATGTGAACACGATGGTACTGGTATTGATACCTGTCCGGGCATCGCTATAGTTGAAGCGGATATCCACGGCTGCTGTGTCCTCGGCAAAAATATGGTCTTTTGAAGGCGTGACAGCTTCAAGAACAGGAGCGGTTCTGTCGATATTTATCACAATATCAGATGTTGCAGAGTTGACGTTCTTTGCAGCATCCTGTGCAACTGCTCTGATGGTGTAGTTCCCGTCTTTACTGATCGAGGAAAGGTCAAATTCGCCAAGCCAGAAGCCATCTTCCAGGTTCGCACTGACGGTTTTCACAATGTCGGAGCCGGATAACAGAACAAGGCTGACAGTTGCTGCATCTCCTTGTGTGCCGGATTCGGAGACTTTGACCAGCAGGCCTGAACTGGCATATACCACCTTTCCGTGGGTCGCTGTCCCGGAAATATCGTTTATAACAACAGAAGGAGCTGTATTGTCAACAGTCACCTTCACATGCTCTGAGACAGGATGGCCTGAGGCACTCGTGATGAGCAGATCAAGGCTGTAGATACCACTTGGAAGCGGTTCTCCTGACTGATCTGCGGGATCCCATGTGAAAGTGTACTTTCCTGATGCAAGCTTCTCAGTGATGTTCTCTGTGAGAACAGCAACGCCGTTGACATCCGTTACGGAGAATTCAGCAGTGACCGGATATGTATCAGTCAGGTTGATCGTTATATCTACAGGATTGCTGACACTTATGGCATTCACAAAGCCAGCCTGCAAGCTCTGCATCCTGCTTTTAACTGTCACGGTCCTGCTTGCTTCGGATGACCATTTATCCCTGTTATCCTTTACTGAGAAATAGATAACATGGGTTCCGGCGGACAGGGATGATGTGGAGAAGGCAGCATCAGTGCTCAGCTCATTATCAATACCGGATCTCCACCTGTAGGCAGTAATGTTTCCATCAGTGTCACTGCCTGACCCGCTGAACGCAATGGCCTCACCTTCAAAGGCAGCTTCCGGATCAATAGAAACAATAGCAGCTGTAGGAATGGAATTCTCCCGGACCTCCAGATAGTCAATAGCCTTCTCTGACCAGTCACCATCCTTATCCATAGCCCTGAAGGAGATCGTGTGGTTGCCTACAGGCAGGACTGAAATATATAAGGTCCTCCCGGTACACAGCCTGCGTTCTACAAGGTCTGAACGCCACTCGTGAGTGATAATGGCACTATCATTGTAAGTGATCAGACCTATCAGATCAACAGTCTCGCCTTTGATCGCAGGGTTGGGTCTGATGTAATCTATCTTAACTATGGGAATAGCATTTGCCACAGCATGGATGTAATTCGTTCGTGTTAATGAATCCGAGCCGTTAGCATTGGTCACAGTCAGACTTACATTATAATCGCCTGCCACGGTGTAGCTATGCACCGGATCCTGCGCTTGTGCTGTAGAACCATCGCCAAAGTCCCACAGCCACGCAGTTGGATCTCCGGTGGAGGTGTCAGTGAAAATGACCTGCAGAGGGGTTTTACCGTTTACGACATCAGCTGAGAAAGAGGCAACTGGATCCGAAGTTTCAACAGCGGAAACAGATACGGCACTTATACATAAGAACGAGATAATTACAATTAAGAGAACAACTTTTATTTTTACTATGATACCACCACTCAAGTAAAATAAGAATCATTTGTAAATAAAAATGTTATGAAACATTGTTTAGTAACAAAAGATAGAGATTAGCGAGCAAGACAAAATAAAAGAAAACAGGAGTAATATCTAAAATAAATATGCCAAAGCGAGTACGAAGCTACCTGTTGCTACTTCCTGCTGCTCACCGATGAGAACTAAAAGCTCTGCGGTTCAGCGGTTGGAGATATACTCCAGCATCGACCTGAACACTCTTAACCCGTCAGCAGAACCCAGCACTTCCTCAGATGCACGCTCAGGATGTGGCATCATTCCAAGCACATTCTTTCTTTTGCTGACTATGCCGGCAATGTTCTCTCTGGAGCCGTTGGGATTTGCCTCGTCAGTGGCATTACCGTTCCTGTCAACGTACCTGAAGACCACCTGGTCGTTCTTCTCCAGGGATGCAAGGGTAGGCTCGTCAGCATAGTAATTGCCTTCCATATGGGCAATGGGGATACTGAGGATCTCTCCTTTGTGGAACATGGATGTAAAGGGCGTGTCAGTGGTCTCGACCCTCAGGTATGCGGGCTCGCACCTGAACTTAGGGTAACTGTTGGTTGTAAGCGCACCGGCAAGCAGGCCGGACTCAGTGAGCACCTGGAAGCCGTTGCATATGCCAATAACGGGCTTACCTGCATCTGCCTGTTTCTTGACGGAGTTCATGATAGGGGTACGTGCGGCTATTGCGCCAGCCCGGAGGTAGTCACCGTAGGAGAAGCCACCCGGTATCACTACACCATCAAAGCGGTCAAGGTTCTCTTCCTTATACCAGACCAGCTCGGCATCAACGCCCATGACGTCCTTAAGGACGTGCATAATATCAAGGTCACAGTTGCTTCCGCCAAACTGGACAACGGCAATGCTCATTCTATTTCCCTCAGGGATATGGAATAATTGTGGATAATTGGATTCGCTATCAGTTTCTGGCACATCTCTTCTACGTTTTCCCTTGCGCTGTGTATGTCACTTGCCTGGAGGACAATGGTATATTTCTTTGCGGTCCTGACACTGTCGGCCTCATAACCAAGGTGTTCCAGCGCTCTCTTGACAGTTGTGCCTTCCGGATCGAGCATACCGGCCTTAAGTTCGATAATTACTTCAGCTTGATACTGCATCTTCTATCCTCAGCTCTCTTTTGAATATGCTTTATAGTGGATATCACGCTTTAATGCAGCACTTGATATTATAATCTTTGCCCCGGACAGTGCCTATGCCAGTGACCTCTTTGCATGCAACAGACGCTGCACAACGGTCACATGAGTAAGTATCACTATGATCACAATAGCCAGGCCCAGCATACCTGTAAGGGCCCCTGCCACAAGTACCAGCAACCTCTCCGGCCTTTCAGCTATCCCTATATCCATTTTCTTCGCCCCCGCAGCCTCAGCCCGGGAGCGTGTATAGCTGACCAGATAGGAGCCGATGATGGCTATTACCGCCCACAGCCACATGGGGATCAGGAGAAAGTCGACCAGAATGATATTGCCTGATACGAGACCATAGATAATGCCCGCAAATATCATAGCATCTGCATACCGGTCGCAAACTGAGTCCAGCACTGCTCCAAAAGCGGTAGAAAGACCGTTCGCCCTGGCAACCGCACCGTCAAAAATATCAAAAAGGCCGCTCAGAAGGATAGTTAAAGCTCCCAGTATGAGAAAACCCCTGGCGAACTGAAATGCGGCAATAATGCTCACAAGCAGTCCTATCATGGTTAACGAATTGGGAGATAGAGGTATATTCCTGGCCAAAGGCAGGAACCATTTCCTGATATTGTCTTTTAGTGCGCCCAGCATATGATCCCATCCTGGTATTCTCATGCTCCATTTTATTCTATTAGTATATATTCAATCTGCCATGGTCCTGACTCTGCAGGAACTGATTTCCTCATCATAATGATGGTGATTATATAAAATAGTATAGATATCATTATATACCAGACTGCCAAACCAGCAAATGTACTACAGAAAACAGGACCCATTCTTCCCTTAGTTCCTGGAGTACTTTGTAATAAACATACATCCGGGCAGAGGCAATAATAAATGAACACCGAACGCAAGATAATCATATCAGAGAATGGAAAACTTGTTCTGAAGAAGATCACACTGGCATGTAAGGACGCCAGTGGAAAGGACATTTATCTCTTTGAGCCGGACAAAAAGAGCGAAAAGCAGGAAACCCTTTACGAGCGTATTGAGAATAATTTCCTGCGTATCGGTCTTCTCAAAAAAGTGGATATGTCAGCTTTAAGCAAAGAGGAGATCAACAATCTCATCTACAAAAAGCATGAGAAAGAGGATAGATTCCTTAAGGCCGGTGAAAGGCGTGGTTTCAACTTCGGCTCAGACATGGACCCCGATGATATCCTGAGGTTCTACGTTTCCCTCACACCCGAGGAAAGGGTCAGCCTTAACTGCAAGCCATAAAGTTCAAGCCGCAGGCCTGGCCGGGTATTTGCCTCAGGCTCCCTGTTTTCATTTCCTGCCTTTCTTATTTGGGAAGCTCGGTATTTTCTATTCAGTGTGCTCTGTGAACCAGTGCTCCCTTTAAGCTCAGTTGCAATTGGTTCCGGGTATCCTTCAAACCCTTATCTGCAAAACTTTTATGCCAATTGCCGCATATAGCCTCTCGAAACCATATACCATGAAGACTGAAAATGTGTGCGATTACAGGCTTTTTCAATATTGATAACTCCCCTGAGCTGGCCTTGAAGGCCCTGGCAAGCATGAGGAACAGAGGACTTGACTGCATAGGGATCTGCGGAGCCGGATGGCTGGAGTATGGAGATGATGCCGACTGCCTGAGCCCGCATCCTGACACAGAACAGCATGTACTGGGTCACCGCCTGCATTCCATGGTCAGTTTTGTACGCCAGCCCATAGTATGCAAAGGGAGGATCGTTGTCAACTGCGAGATATACAACTGGAGATATCTCGGGGAAAAGTATGGCATTGAGGCAGCAAATGATGCAGACATGCTCATAAGGCTGATAGAACTGAAACTTGAAGGTGGGACTGAAGGAAGAGAGAATGAGAATGCCAGTGTACCGGAGAATATCCCGGGATCAGTTGTCCTTCAAAAGCTGGACGAACTGCTTGCTGAAGTAGCAGGTGTTTATGCATTTGCGTACTGGCTTGGCGGTAAGGTCTATATCGCAAGGGATATCCTGGGGATCAAGCCGCTATGGTACAGTACTGCCAGCGGGTTTGCGTTTGCCTCCGAGAAAAAAGCCCTTGTAGCTACAGGACGCACCGGCATCAAGGAGCTTAACCCGCGGGAAATGTTCAGCTACGACCTGCAGAGCAACTCCGTCACTCATTTTAACCGGAAGTTCTTCTCTATCCAGCCTGAGAACACAGGATCACTGGAAACTATAAAGGCAGATTTCCGCAGTCTTCTGGAAAGTGCCGTATCCATACGCTTCCCGGATGAACGGTTCGGCATACTGTTCTCAGGGGGACTGGATTCTACCGTGATAGCATGCCTGTGCAAACTGCTTGGAAAGCGGCCGGGGATCGATTTCACATGTTACACGGCCGGACTGAGCGAAGTACAGCTTCCCCCTGACGTTGAATATGCACAGAGGATGGCAGAAAAGCTTGGCCTTGACCTGAAGGTAAAGATGATCGGGCTTGAGGAAGTAGAAGAGTATCTCAGGACAGTTGTCCCGCTGGTTGAAGATACCAATGTTCCCAAGGTGGGTGTCGCCCTGACCATGTACGCGGCGTGCACCGCTGCAAGGGAGGACAGTATAAGGGTCATGTTCTCGGGTTCCGGAGCCGATGAATTGCTGGCAGGATATGACCGCCACAAACGCTCCACCGATATCAACAGGGACTGCTATGCGGATATCCTGAAGATATACGAGAGGAACACCTACAGGGACGATGTGGTTTCGATGAACAATAATATCGAGCTGCGTGTGCCCTATCTGGACAAACGCTTTGTTGACTATTGCCTCAGGATCCCCGCCGGATACAAAATGCGTGGGGATCAGAACAAATGGATACTGCGTGAGACTGCCCGGGACCTTGGCCTTCCGCAGGAACTGGCCCTGCGCAAAAAGCAGGCTGCCCAATATGGCAGCAGGTTTGACAAAGCAATTGGCAAACTGGCAAAGAGAGCAGGGCTTACCACAAAGACCGCATACCTGAAGCAGTTCTACAACCAGCACAACCTCAGGCTGGGTGTGCTCTTCAGTTCAGGCAAGGACAGTAATTACGCAATGCACATCATGCAGGAGCAGAACTACTCCATTGAATGCCTTATTACTATCAAGAGCCAGAATCCGGACTCCTACATGTTCCACACCCCCAATATCAGCCTGGCCAACCTGCAGGCAGAGGCCATGGGCATCCCCCTTATCGAAGAGACCACCAGGGGAGAAAAGGAAACAGAGCTCGAGGACATGAGAAACGCCATCCTCAGAGCAAAACAAGAGTTCGGGATAGAGGGGGTCGTCACGGGCGC
>DANZ01000035.1 GCA_002501695.1 Methanolobus sp. UBA474
TTCCATGATCTGTACATGGAGGATTTTGATCCTGTTATCCGGGGTGAGGAACTCATCACAGACAGATCCGAGGATGTACTCGTCCGGACCCACTGTTCAGAGATCAGGGAGGCCGATGGCATAGTCATCATTCATCCGAACTGGTGGGGACAGCCCCCGGCTATCCTTAA
Source organism: Methanolobus sp. UBA474 (assembly GCA_002501695.1). GTDB lineage: Archaea > Halobacteriota > Methanosarcinia > Methanosarcinales > Methanosarcinaceae > Methanolobus. Next base: position 171 of record DANZ01000035.1, read on the forward strand.
AGGCTGGGTGGACCGGGTACTCCGGGAAAAGGTGGCATACAGGTTCGATGAGGATGATGATGGTTCAGGCCTTCCGATAGGTCTGTTAAAAGCAAAGGCAGCTATCGTGTTCAATACCTCCAACACTCCCGAGGAAAGGGAGAACACTGTCTTCGGAGACCCGCTGGAAAATATATGGAGGGACTGCATCTTTGATTTCTGCGGCGTGAGGAACTATCGCCGCAGGATGTTCAGGACGATAGCCGGGAGCACTCAGGAACAAAGAGAGGCATGGCTTCGGGAAGTCCGTGATAAGGTAGATATGTGTTTCCCGCAAAATGGTCAATAGTCAGATGGCCGGTAAGAAGTCCGGTTAATGAGCCTGTTTCCGTCCATTCCCATCTCTCTTTCTGCCAGTGCCGGCAATGGAATGGATGCAGTCACATGACCCCCCATGATCAAAGTCACAGTCAGTTGACCAAAAAGGAATATATACAACTAGTTACATTAAGGGGTTGCTCGTAAAAGTCTGTTGCGAGCGTCAACTTGCATACATGGGCCCGTGGTCTAGCCGGTTATGACATCGCCTTTACACGGCGGGGATCATGAGTTCGAATCTCATCGGGCCCACTAGATTTCTTACAATTTTTGCTTTCCCTTACATCATCACTTTTGCGGTATTGAGCGCAGCGATATACCTCGAACCGCGCTCCAGAAGCGTCATCTGGGTTGCGGATCTCATCGGGCCCACTAGACTTTTTTGAAATTTTAATAATTATTTTTTGCCTTACTGGAAGCAGTGCTGGAACTGGATGATAAAGAGTTCGAGATCCTTGTAGACCATCTGCTGACTGCTGTGGGATTTAAGGTTTCTGAAGTAACCGGCAAGACCGGAGATGGCGGTGTAGATGCAATCGGCGAGCTGAATGTCGCTAACCTTGCGAAAGTGAAGATTTTGTACAGGCTAAACGCTACAAGCTGGGAGCAAAGATCAATACCTCGACTGTGGGGCATTTGCGGCGGGCTATTCCCTTTGGCTGTCAGGGAGCATTAATCACTACTGCCGATTTCCAGAATAATGCAGTCGATATTGCCATAGAGACGGGTTTTCTCCGCATTGGTCTAGTTAATTGGCGGCAGTTAGTGGATTTACTTGTAGAGCATTGGGACGAATGGGATATCAAAATCTACCAATTTCTACTACATTGGTAGTAACTCTTTTATTCCAGTAACTACCAATATCTACCAAAAAGTAACGGATCGGTAGTTATGAAAATTCCACAGAAGGCGCCGGATACGTGGGAGATTATTGGCAGGTATCCTGAGATGCTCCACATGTTCGTTGATCCGCAGATGCAGGAAATGGTTGCAAAATACAATCGGGAATATGTACACTGGGAAGAGCTCCGGCACCGCAAACTGCCTGTGGAGGCTGAGAAGCTCTGGGCTTTGATCAAAAGCGCAAGGACATTGCAAGCCAGACGTGTCGAGTTCGGAGAGTGGACCTTCCGGTACGTCTTATCCGGCGATACGCTGAGGAGATTGCATCTGCTGGACACAAAAGGTGCCGGATACCTTGAAAGCGGGCCGGGGGGCGTGAGTGCTGCGGACAGGAAGCGATACATTGTCAACTCTCTCATGGAAGAAGCCATTGCATCAAGCCAGCTTGAAGGAGCCGCAACCACGCGGGAAGCAGCCAAGAAGATGCTTCGGCAGGAGCGAAAACCCAGGGACTATTCGGAGAAGATGATCCTCAATGGCTATCAGACGATGTGCAGGATAGCAAAAATGAAGAATAGGTCCATTGATGTGGAAACACTGCTTCAGGTCCATAGGGAGATCACACACGACACTCTTGAAGATCCCGAATATGAAGGCAGGTTCAGAGACAACAACGAGATCGTTGTAGCTGATCCCCGGGACGGGAGCAAAGTATATCATGTGCCGCCTGACTACCAGGAAATTCCCTCGCTCATGGAAGAGTTCTGCAGGTTCGCCAGCAACGATGAAGATGAATTCATCCATCCCCTTATCAAAGGCATAATACTCCACTTCCTTATAGGTTATATTCATCCCTTCACAGATGGGAACGGGCGGTCCGCAAGGTCGATCTTCTATTGGTACATGCTCAGCCGGGGTTACTGGCTCTTTGAGTACATGCCAATATCAAGGATACTCCTGCATTCCAAAACAAGTTATTCACTGGCCTATCTGTATACGGAAACCGATGAGAACGATCTTACATACTTCATAAACTACAACCTCTCGGCAATAGAAAAGGCACTGCGAGACCTTGAAGAGTATATTGCTCTCAAAAAGCACGAGAATTATGAGACAATGCACATCATCGAAACCTCTGAGAGCCTGAACCTCAGGCAGGCCGACATACTCAAGAACCTGCTCAAAGAGCCTGACAGGTATTTCCCGATTGCTGAGATCAAAGGGAAGTACAATGTTGCCTATGACACTGCAAGGAACGATATGCAGCATCTCGTCAAACTGGGATATGTCGAGAGGATCGAAAGAGGCAAGAGCTATATGTACAGGTATAAAGGAGTGAAATGAGGAATTGAGTACCAATATCTACCAATTTGTACCGGATTGGTAGCAAAATCACAGTAGTTCAAAAAGTTTCTCAGTCCACGCTCTTCTTTATTTTTTAATATAAGTTTACGGTCCTGTGGTCTTGTAATGGTTGTTGAATCAAAGAACCGTGTTAATCCATTATAGTAACCTCTTTTCGTAACTTTTGATACACTTTTAGCATTTAATCACTCTTTGAAGAAATCACAATCAAGAGGCCATAAATCATTCAATGTATTAATGTAGGCTTCTATGCGCTATTTTTTTGACAAAATAAACAGCAATAGTGCCGTTACACAGCGGAGGTCCGGATTTCGAATCTCCTCAGGTCCACTATCGTTTTATAGCCCTGACAACAGCAAAAGACCCTTTTCCATAACCTGGCAATACAGGCTCCTTATCTTGTATGTCCTTGAGGTCCCTGAAGATCGTTTGGGTGAAAGAGAGGTCCTCAAAACCTGAATCCACGAGCAGGGAGACGATCTCTTCTACAGAATAGAAGGTAGCAAGCTTATAGAACACATTTTCATTCTTTTTTTCCTGGTATATCCTGCCCACAGGACTGTTCTTATCTATTAAGCCTATGATAAAGGAGCCACCAGCAATCAGTATCCTGTTCACTTCCCGGAATGCAGATAAAATGTCATCCAGGAAACAGACAGTTGTGACCATGAGTACAAGGTCGAAACTGGAATCTGTAAAAGGAAGTTTTTCAGCTACGCCATAGACCGCCCGGATGCCTCTCCGGCGAGCGACACGCAGCATTGCGGGTGAGGGGTCCAGACCAAAAAGAATGCCTAAAGGAACTGCAAATCTGCCTGATCCAACACCGATCTCGATCCCTTTTGCATATGGCGGCATAATAGCCCTCAGTGCTTCGACCTCTGATGCGTAAAGAGGTCTGTTCTCCTCAAACCAGTTATCGTATCTGGATGTGTGTCTTTCAAAGGGTTCGGTCCTTGGCATGGAAATATCCAACCTTGTAACTGTTTGCTAGTAATATATTAATGGAGCATAGTGATATGTTTGATCGTAAGGCCCTTTCAGAGAGGACACTCTCCTATAACAGTATCTCCCGCGAACTCCGTATCCGCCACCACTCCTTCATCCTCTTTTCGCAAACCTTCTATCACTAACACCTGTCTGGCCTTGCTCCCGTAGCGATAGACAGTAATTCCTTTACACTTCAGTCCATAGGCCATCAAATAAACTTTCCTGACGTCTTCCACAGTGGCGCTTGCTGGCAGATTTACTGTCTTGGCAACAGCATTGTCCACGTACTTCTGGAAAGTCGCCTGCATCCTGACGTGCCATTGCGGGGCGATGTCCAGAGATGTAACGAACACGCGCCTGATATCCGGGGGTATGTCCGGTATGTTCTCAAGAGATCCTGTCCTGGCTGCTTCTATCAGCATATCGGTGCTGTAGAATCCCCTGTCCTTTGCCACCTTCCTGAATATCGGGTTAGCTTCCAGCAATTGTGTATCCAGGACATTCCTTGCAAAGGATAATGCAAAGATGGGCTCTATGCCGGAACTCGTATTGGCTATTATGCTTATGGTCCCTGTGGGGGCTATTGTATTGACAGTTGCATTTCTCATGTACCTATAGTTCTTCTCCCACCTGCTGCCTATGAAGTTGGGGAAGGACCCCCTACTTTCACCAAGCTCAGCCGATCTTTTCAAGGACTCGTCCCTTATGAACTTCATGATCTTCTCAGCTGTCTTTTCGGCTTCCTTCGAGTCATAGGGTATTGCAAGCAGGGCTAGCATCTCAGCAAACCCCATTATACCCAGGCCGATCTTGCGGTTGTCCTTTGAGATCCTTTCGATCTCTTCCAGAGGATACTTATTGGCATCTATCACGTTATCCAGAAAATGCACACCTTTCCTCGTGGTCTCACTTAGCTTCTCCCAGTCGATATCAGCGTTGTTTACCATCCTGGACATATTGATGGACCCGAGGTTGCAGGACTCGTATGGAAGTAGGGGTATCTCGCCGCACGGATTAGTGCTTTCAATGATGCCTGCATTAGGAACGGGATGTTTTCGGTTCATCTCATCTAAAAAGACCAGACCCGGGTCACCGGTACTCCAGGCCATGGTCACTATCAGATCAAAAACCTCTTCTGCCCGAAGTTTCCCCGTGCTTCTTACAGTTCTTGGGTTTATTAGGTCATACTCCCTGTCCTCTTCGACCGCTTCCATGAACTTGTCAGTGACTCCCACTGAGATGTTAAAATTCTCCAGGGATCCTTCCTTTTCCTTAGATGTTATAAATTCTATTATGTCAGGATGGTCAACCCTCAGGATACCCATGTTAGCCCCTCTTCTCTTTCCGCCCTGCTTTATCACTTCAGTAGCCTGGTCGAAGATCCTCATAAAGGATACAGGCCCCGACGCCACATCTCTTGTAGACCTCACTAAGTCGCCTCTTGGCCTTAAACCCGAGAAGGAAAATCCTGTCCCTCCGCCGGAATGGTGTATCAGGGCCATATTGGCCAAAGCACCAAAGATGCCTTTGAGGGAATCTTCCACAGGCAATACGAAACATGCACTTAATTGCCCCATGTCTGTACCGGCGTTCATAAGAGTGGGAGTGTTGGGCAGGAACTCCAGATCTGCCATCATCCTGTAAAACTGCTCCTCTGTCTTTTTTATATCTTCCCCGTACTCTTTATCAACTGCAGCTACAGCCCTGGCAACTCTCCTGAACATACCTGCAGGCGTTTCTATAAGGTTTCCTTGCGTATCCTTCTGCAGATATCTTCTCTCCAGTACTTTGATGGCATTAAGACTTAGCTTTAGCTCATCTTTATCCACCCTCAAAAGCTTCTTTGCTTCCCTGACATCTGTTCTTCTCTGACGATACAGAATATATGCTTTGGCCACTCTGGCATAGCCATTCCTGATAAGGGTTTCCTCCACTATGTCCTGCACATCTTCCACACCAGGGATCTTATCTTTAAAGATCTCATCAACGGCCTTTACTACCTGGAGAGATACTTTCCCGGCCAGGTCGCCGTCTTTTTCCCCCGCCGCCAAAAAAGCCTTCTCGATTGCTAAAGTGATCTTTACAGGTTCAAAGGCCACAACCCTTCCATCCCTTTTCCTTATTTTCTCCATCCTTTATCCCCATTAAGATCGATGTTCGTTCCAATTAAATCTTTTTCTGGTACTCCGTTAAAGAACCTCCGGTCAATTCGGTTCCATTTCAAGTTAATTATCCGGAACTGAAGTCATTCGTTCCTGCAACACCATCCTCCCTTTACTGAACAAAACTAAAAGGATCCTGAAGGAACAGGTACGGACAATCTGCAGGATACAGATGAACAGTCACTGGAACTTACCCTACAGATAGGCCCATTTGATGCCGGTTGCCTGTATATTGTTAATAAGTCCACAGGTGATCTTCATCTTGTAGCCCATAAAGGACTATCTTCTAAATATGTGGAGAAAGTTCCATATTATAATGCAGACTCCATATTTACAAGATTGGTCATGATGGCTAAACCTGTGTACAAGAACCATTCGGAAATATGTGCTCTGACCGCTACGAATTCTCCCTTTGAAAAACAAAATGTTACAGCAATTGTTCTGGTGAAGCACGGAGAAGACGTCACAGCTATGCTTAAATTTATGTCTCACAGCCAAAATGAGATATCAACTGATTCTCAAAACTCTTGAAAATGTTGCTTCCCAAATAGGAGGATTCATTAATCGTGTGTTTTTTGGATAAAAACAAAAATAGAAGTTAAAGTTTTTCTGTACGTTAAGGTGAGATCAGTTCAAACTGACGCACACCAGGAAAATCGTGCTGGAACATATTTTTGGCCTCGCCCTCTGTATCGGCATGTACTGGCACTTCTCTCAATACCTTTTCATCTTTCCGGAATTTAACCCAGTAGCACATAGTGAAATTCCTCCTCATGCAAATACCATTAATGAATCCAGTCTTGCAGTACCCTTCCGGGTCCAGTATCCACATATTACACAATGCTGCATATTCTGATAGACGTCACGCAGAAGTGCCTTGCACTCAGGACATTCTTTTAGCTGCCTCAATTAATTACCCCTCCCACTTGTATTGGAATTCCACTTGTATCCGGAAATACGTTTTCTTTGTTCCGGTATCCACATATCTCACGATGCTGTATTTTTTTGTCCATGTAATACAGGCATGCCGTACACTCTGGACATTCTTTTAATTGTCTCAATTATTAACCCCGCTTGCGTCAGAGAATGGATATGTTCCCCATCTGTACGATCAGATGCCCCAGGAATTTCATCCTGACACTTAACATGAGACACATATTTTATATAATCTAAACCGTTCTTAAATTCAAGAGCCTGGTTTAAATCATAAGGCTTTGAATTATACGACATCATTAATGAGCGAATTTATCATAATTGTCACAAAAGGGCAGGTCGCAGAGCATGGTAGTAAGTGCGGTTGAAATGTCTATGGTAGATCTGAGAGTGAAAGCCTGTGCCCAATTCCTTAAAGCAGAATAAGGCCAGTACTTTTTATAACGGCAGTTAAAAATACAATGCTTCTGAAAGTTTAGTCCTTGATAAAATCCATTGAGGGTAGTGCAATTAAGAACGGGTTGGGTTATATTGCACAAGCGCCTAGTACTGTCTGCGGGTTGTGGGGAATGAGCCGCAAACGGGAGTGGAGTTAAAGAAATATTGGGGAATATTTCGGATCCGTAAGAGAGAGGCACCCTAAAGCGTGGTGGTTTCCAGGTGCCTCTTACCTTATGCAACTTAAATTTTAGATAGCTTTCATCATATAAAACTAGTTACAATTGAAATTTTTTTCCACATTTAACATTTTGCGACTTTATTTGAAATACAGAACTGATATTATGACTTATCATATTAGGCAAATTTAACAAATACCTATAGTTTTTATTTTTAACACTGAATATAATATATAATTACAACATGAGGGATGGGGTACTTATGATAAATATAGAAAATAACAAACCCGATGAATCAAGCATTGGCATGGCTGCAGCTGAATTGCATGACTTAACAAAATTCTGGGATAGACTAAGCTTCTCGGAACGCGACCAATCAATTGTCAAAGTGACGGATTTCTTGGGCAAAGCATCACTGTTTTCCTCTGATACAATAACGCCCAATATTGGAAAGATGCATGAACAGATCAAGTTTTTGTCATCGTCCAACCATATTGAAAAACAATCAAAATTAAAGTCTTCAAGCGCCAAGCCGTCATCCGACTTGAAGAGTGAGCTTAAAAAGCCCAGCTTTCTTGTATGTATGGAGATAATCCACTCTTTATCTCCGAAAGAACTACTGACACTGGGTGAATATATGGGGATGAATAAAGCAAGATTGAGTTTGATCAAACCTGTAAAATTGCATGGAATGTATGAAGATACATTGACAACAAGGAGCACAGCTATCTTTTTTGCAACGCGGAACTATCTCGGAAAGCATTACATGTGAAAGTATGAGCTGTGAATAACTATCAGTTTTCTTTGCGACAGGTTAGGGCAAATACGGACATGTTGTCTTATTGTCCTATCCGACCCCACCGGATATCTCTTTTTTATATAAACTCAGATAATATTTAATCATATTAAAATATTCTTAAAATTCATTGCAATTTAAATGTAATAGTTGTAATTATGAAGTATAAACCGTACTGAAATTATAATGCCATTAAAACATAGCCTCTAAACTAAAGATATCCTCGTTCTCAGGATTAAGAACGGTTCATGTTATATGCAACAGCCACTTATTGGAGGTTGCAAGTATTGGGTCACTCGCAAACGGGAGTGTAATTGAGATATTGGGGAAACATCTCATATTCACAAGGAGATGCCTAAAGCATAATGTTTTGTCAGGCACTTCTTTCTACTTCCTATATTTAGCATATTTGCTTGAATATAAAGAGCCGGTTTCCTCAATGTAAGGAGATAAAATATGAGATATGTAAAGACTTGGACAGAAGGACTTGATCTTGAGCAAGATATTCCTGCCACAGTTCAGAGTATCGACGATGACGCTGACTATAGGCCGATCCTTCAGGGATTGATCAACACTCGCTGTAATTATGACGGAGCAAAGATCGAGGGAAGTCTGGAGGAGTAAACTCTCGGTGTTTAAGTGAACATTGATCACACCTTTCCCCAGATGCAGGAAATGATATCCTGGTAGTGCAGTTCCTGACTGAAAAACTATATAATATCTCTGCAATTCTCTGGATCATGGAATATCAGGACGAAGAATTTGAAGCGGAGACGTTTAAGGATATTGATCTGACTGGTGCATCTTTCAAAAACTCAAAGTTCATTGATTGCAATTTTGAGAATTGCAACTTATCAAACGTAGATCTGAATAATACTAGATTTCAGGATATCAGATTCAGGAACTGCAAGATCATGGGATTGGATCTCTCAAAATGCAATGATTTCATACTCATGATCGGATTTGAAGACTCTTTTCTTTCCTATTCAATTTTTTCCGGCATGGATCTGGAAAATACGGCTTTTACAAATTGCAGGATATATGACTGTGATTTTGTAAATACCAATCTTAAGAACGCAGATTTTGAGAACTCCGACCTGAAGGGCAGTCTCTTCAGAAATACGAACCTGAGTTTCACATCGTTCAGGAACGCAAAGAATTATGAGATAGATCCGAATAAGAATTTCCTGAAGAAGACCAGATTCTCTATACCCGAAGTAGTTTCCCTTTTAAATATCTATGATATTGAGCTGGAATAAGCAACTCCGGCAAAGCCGGCAGTTCTCCAGGCTCTGTTATTTGGGCTGAACATATTGAAAACAGTGCAATTTATATTGCCCGGCGCCTTCAATTAGCGCACTGCTGCCTGTACATGATTGGTCCTGAATAAGCTTAAATTGTAATTTTTGCGTGAAATTCTCGATAAGAGGCATCATGTAAGCTTTTCAGGCCCTTGAGGCCCTAAAATGTCTTCTTTTTATTAAATTATGGACATGGGGTTTTTATAGGGGGTCATGATAATCTCCTATTCATATAAAGGATCGTTGTTAAGGTCCCGCGCACTAATAATTCAGGATTCATCAAAAACAGGTTGTTAAGAAAGCGAAGGTGTCAGAATGAGTGAGGAACTTTATTATCAGAATCAGCTCCAGGCTCTGGAGAACATCAAAAACACCTATTTCCGCCAGCTCGATGAGGTCGAGAAGAAGCGGGCCGAGATCGCTATGGTCAAAGAGGAGATCCGATCTGATGAATCCCTGATCGTAGAGGAGTATAGCAGGATACGGGAAGCTAAAAGAATGATCTCTGCGGAGTACGAAGAGCTCCTGATCAAAAACGACGAACTCCGTCTTTCCAAAAAAGAATTCGAAAAAAGGAGAGATGATTTCCTCAAAAGGGAAATGGACCTCAAGTCCCGGGTTGACAGATACGAACTGGATCTTGCTTCTATTGAAAAGCGTAAGAACGAGCATTACAGAGTATCAAGGGCACAATTTGAGGACGAGCTTGCTATCCGCAGAAGGCAGAAACGCATTGACCATGCAAAGAAGATACTTGACAGTAAGGAGCAGATGATCCTTGCCAAAAAGGCCGAACTTGCATCATGGGATATGGATATAGATGTTGAGAATGAGAAAATAGAGCGCAAGCGCAATTATGTGGATCATCTTTATGAGATGCTGAATTCCCGTGAAAAGGAGGCGGAGTCTCGCAAATGCGAGCTCATTGCGCTTAAGCAAAGGACCGAGGAAGAGATCGGTAAACATGTAACCATGCACCGGCAGCGCCTGGATATTCATAAACTCGATGCACTGACCGAACAGCAGTACGGGTATATAGGGGCCCTGGAGGAAGAGGTTGCGGAACTTAACAGGAAATTATCTAAGGCAATGGAAGATCTGAAAGAGATGTCCATATGTTCAAAACTGCTTGAGCGCAACCTGCATTTGCAGCATGTCCCGGCATCTCATGTATAATGAAGCGACAAAGTATCTTTGTCTGACGGCTGGTTAACTACTTGTGGTCTTAAACCAACTATCTTTTGATTTCCAGGTGATCATATTGGTACGTGAACTATCCCAAAAGGACATAGAATTGCTAAAAAAGCTTGCACCGGAATGTGCAGGTCTGATGTGTTCCGGCTCGAGGACCCCCTACAGGTCCATACTGCCTCCTCTTTCCAATCACTATTCCAAGAATGAAGAGGATTTCCGGAGGCGCCTCTCACTTCTGGATCCGGGTGAGCTTGACTATCTTATATCCCTTATCAAAAGCGGTGAGGAAAGTCTGGGCTGTGTGCCCCCTCAATATATTGAGGTATTCCTGGAGATGGTGGAAGAAAAGCTGGGAAGGCAGACAGCAGAGGAACTTCTGGAAATATATGCCGCCGGACACGAGTGCCCGCCAGGCAATGTGATCGACCTGAAGTGAGGGCACTTCCATATGCTCTATTCTCACTATTCTTATCCCGCCACTCCTTATCTATCCCTTCACTCTTGCAGATTTTTATATAGCTCGGCAAGTCCCTGCAGGGTCGTATGGCCTCTGGCCGTAAGGAAGTAATCCCCGCGTTCACTTCTCTGGCTGACCATATTGCAGTCAGTAAGCTTCTGGAGGTGAAATAGCAGGTTGCCTCCGCGAAGGCCTGTTATTCTGGAAAGTTCGGAGAAGCTCTTTGTCCCTGTGCTCAGTTTCCTGAGCATCAACAAGCGCTGTTTGTTCGCGAGCGGTTCACATATGCAACTGACCACCTCATCAGGTATCTCACTTATGCCGGGAGCCGTCCTGTCACTTCTGTGATTCCCGGAACTGCTCAGCGAGCGGATAAGGTCCATCTGTTTCCTGAATACCTCTGACGCGTGGGAAGTGCATGAATCGCAGTCCCCGGTCGTGGCGAATTTCAGGAGTTCCTCAAACCGCGCCTCATACTCTACCAGTCTCTCCTCTTCTATATCCGTACCCATCAGAAGCAGTGCTGCTTCCTGCAGCAGGTTCTCGAACGCTGCCCTGCATATCTCCTTCCGGTCGCAGTCCGTGTTCATTCTGCTGCTGAGGACATTTTTGCCGTCCTGGATCATGTAGCTGATAAGCGGCCTCGAGATGTCGCTTCTCATATCGGAAAGCATCATGTTGAGCTGCTGATGGTTTGCCTGCTCAAGTACCCGGGTGACAACCCGGCTCAGAGATGAAATCTCATTTTTGATCCCTGCAAGCTGTTCACCATAGAGGTCTTCACGAGGTTCCTCTGTTTTTTCAATCTTTTTCATGCCTGCACCTGTAGACCGTTCATGTACATATCTATAACAATTATGTATATTAATCTGTAGTGGACTGTTCTTATGGTTGGAAGGCACTCTGGTGTGAGGAGGAAAATAATGAAGGGATACTCCCTGCCACGCAAATACGTATATACAAAGGAATTGATACGATAGAGCTACGATACTGCCTTTTAGCGTAAACACAGGAAGGATCTGATGATTCGCTCTATTCTTGATAACGACCTTTATAAGTTCACAATGCAGATGGCTGTCCTTGAACTTTTTCCGGATGCAGTCGCAGAATATAGATTCATCAACAGGGGAGCGCAACGCTTTACAGCAGATCTTGTCAGTGAACTTAGAAGGGTCATCGATGAAGACATATCAGCACTCTTCCTTAAGGATGATGAATATCGCTGGTTAAAGGCAGAATGCGCTTATTTTAAGCCCATGTATCTTGAATATCTGAGAAATTACCGTTTTGACCCATCTGAGGTCAGAGTGTGTCTTACCAGGGACAATGACCTTGACCTGAGGATAAGCGGTCCATGGCATAAAACAATACTATGGGAGATCGTTCTTATGGCTGCAGTATCAGAACTCTACTTTAATACTGCAGAGGAACAATGTAATGATAGCAGCAGGATGCAGCCGGAAGGATATGTTACTGCCGGATACGGTTCTTTCATATGGGAAATCGGCAGGGAACTTGAAGCAGCTGAATGCACCTTTTCCGATTTTGGGACCCGGAGGCGCAGAAGCTTTGAAATTCATGAACAGGTAGTACGAACTCTGGTAAAACTAAAGTCATTTTCAGGCACCAGCAATGTTTTCCTTGCAATGCTATACGGAACACGGCCTATAGGTACTGTCGGACATGAGTGGTTCATGGGAAACTCTGCTCTTGTCGGGCTAAGGAATGCTAATCTTTTTGCTCTTGAGAACTGGGCCGGGATATACAAAGGAGAATTGGGGATCGCACTGTCTGATACCTTTGGTTCCGAGGCTTTCTTTGCGAATTTCAACCTGAAGCTCTCAAAACTCTACGATGGCGTAAGGCATGATAGCGGTGACCCTCTCAGGTTTGCCGACAGGGTTATCGAACACTACAGGTCACTGGGCATAGATCCTCTCAAAAAGATCATTGTGTTCAGTGATTCCCTCCATGCCAGGGAGGCTGTCAGGATAAGGGAACATTGCAGGGGAAGGATACACTGCACTTTCGGGATAGGCACAAGCCTTACGAATAATCCCGAGTTCTTCAGGTTAAGCCCTCCTCTTAACATGGTGATCAAACTGCATGCCGTAAACGGTATACCTGTGGTCAAGCTAAGCGATGACGAAGGAAAGGAGACCGGTGACATTGAGGCTCTCAGGGTTGCACACTATATCTTTGGCAGAAAAGGTCCCGATAAATAATATGCAACTGACACTCATGGCTTTAAGAACGGATTGTAGCGCAATACTTATATATCAAAGTTACGTTATTGAGGTTGCTTTGAGATTAACTGTTTTGTTAAACGTATGGCATTAGAAGGTATTTGATTAAATAGTACGTCTGTTCCGTTATGTTTTCAAGTGTAGTTAGGTCTTTTTAAGCTTATACCAAATGGATGTGAAATAATATGTTCAACAGAACTGAAGAAACTACAGCTCCGGTCACAGCCGGCGAAAAGTACGATGTAACAATTGAAGACATTGCAAGAGAAGGCGACGGAATTGCAAGAGTAAGTGGATTTGTCATCTTTGTCCCAGGCACCAAGGTCGGCGACGAAGTTACTATCTCAGTTACAAAAGTGATGCGCAAGTTCGCTTTTGGCCAGGTTGCAGAATAACTGCAGCGCAATGATTTACATGAAGGGCATGGTCCTTCAAAATCTCTTTTTCCAGTTAATATTATTCTGATTCTGTTACTTCGATCTATATTATTCTGATTTGTATCTGTATTCAGATTTTTATACACTGGTGTCTTAGTTCTGATTTCCGGAAGTATTGACTTGCCTTATGTTTTCAAGAGCTGTGCTCAACCAGGAAATGAACAGATATGAAATAATATCAAAATCAGGAAATGTTCTGAAAATAAAGATCAGTAAGAAAGTAAGAAATGAGTGTTCATCTCTTTACTTAAGATATCCCTTGTTCTCAAGCCAGTTGACCTGCGGCCTGGTATACTTCCATACGACGTCGGCCTTTTCATCCTGGAAGGACCACGGAGTCACTATTACGATGTCCCCTTCATGGACCCACATTCTTTTCTTCTTTGAGCCTGGTATCCTGCCCATACGAACGGTGCCGTCCATACATTGCAGCCTTACCCTGCTTGCACCCAGCATACTGGATACTGTAGCCAGAACTTCATTCCTGTCTTTGCGCGGGGTCCTTACACGGACAATTTCAGGGGCATCGCCAGATGTTCCGGTACTTACTTTACTTTGTCTTTTCCTGCTGTTATAATTAGCCAGATTGATTCCTCATTGTCATTTGCTTATTGCATGGTTTGCTTGTTGCTTTATTAAAAAATGGATATTCAATGAAATGTTGTTTCACAAAAGATGCAAAACACTTGAAAGATCCGATTCAAATAAAACCCGTTCAGGGTTTACGCCATATTGTGTCATTTCTGATCACTTTAATGGCTAGTAAACTCTCATTCCTGGAATAACATATGTTATTCACTATATATAACTTGAATTGTGGGATCAAACAAATGTCGGCATAACTGCCGACATGGTTCTGAATGCTTATTTTGTCTCTCCGGAGAGCATCATCCTTACAAGAGCTGCAGCTATATCCACAGACGTGTAATCTTCTTCAAGCATCCTTTCCACCCAGTTGACATATTTACCCATGTGGCCGGCGTCAATTGTTTCTTTGACCTTCTGAGCCAATATGTTTGCCTTGATGTCTTCTGCATCGCTTCTGGTGGGGACCTTCTGGCTGATGATCTTCACATTGGTGAACTTCTGGATGCTCTTAATTTTGTAAAGCTCCTTACCGGTAACGAATGTGAATGCACGTCCCTGTCTTCCTGCTCTGCCGGTCCTTCCTATTCTGTGGACGTATGATTCCTCATCCTGGGGCAGATCATAATTGAAAACAACCTCTATGTTCTCTACATCTATTCCACGGGCAGCCACATCAGTTGCAACAAGGGTCTCGATATCCCCTTTCCTGAAACTGGCCATGACCTTTTCCCTCTGCTGTTGCTTCATATCTCCATGAAGGCCATCGGCCAGGTATCCTCTTGTCTTAAGAGTATCAACCAGTTCGTCAACGACCCTCTTTGTGTTACAGAACACCAGGGATGATTTAATGTCATAGATGTCAATGAGCCTGCAAAGTACCTCAGGTTTTACATGGAACTTCACTTCATAATAGTATTGTTCAACATTAGGTACTGTGACCTTCTTGTGAATTGTCTTGACAAGCTGAGGGTCTCTCTGGAA
>DANZ01000013.1 GCA_002501695.1 Methanolobus sp. UBA474
AAATCCCGTGCACAGTCTTCTGCAGCAAAGAAAGGAAAATAATTTTCCTTCTCTTTTTTGCTTTTTGGTTTTTAGTCTATGCCAAGGGTTCTTTAGTACAGGGCCGGCTGGCATCCTTATTCCTCTACAGCTTCTACAGTGGTCCCTTTCCCGACAAGAAGGTTGTACGAATCAGTGGCCTCATTGTACTTCACGAGCACATTCTCAAGAGTGAGGACGCTCCCGTACGGGGTTTCCCTGATCAGTTTATTCTCGGTGGTCAAACTATGCAGCGGAATAACGGCATATACCTGCTTTTGGCAGGTCCCGTCGCATATCTTGTACAGGCTGTACTTGTCATCGCCAAGGTCAGCGGACATCAGGGAGCAGACCACATTGATGCGCTTGCCTGTATGCATCTCTAGTTTGGACAGCTTCGCAAATTTCGCTTTAGGAGGCACTCTGTACTTTACCTTCGTCAGCTTATCCTTGCGCAGGATGGCATAGGTGTATTTCAGATCAGTGTTGAAGTAACGGTACGGCTCGTCACATTCCGCCATCTTCCTCATGAGTCTTGTAGGCTCGATGTCCTTCTGCCGCTCAAAGCTCCAGCACTCGGCCGGATTGCATCCGCTGCCCCAGATAAAGGAGCAGGGGCTGTAAATGCCAAGCCCCATTTTCTTAAGGGCAATGATCAGATTCCTTGCCCCGATGGAGTTCACCTTGTCAGCCGGCTCGATGATGATGATGTTCCCGTCCTTGGCGAGCTTTCCGGAAAGCTTTTTCACAAGATCCGCTTTCTGTTCAGGGGTCATTCCTCTGACCTCATTGAGGATGTTAGAGAATACTATCAGGTCCAGGTTCCCGGGTATAAGGTCCATATCCAGTTTCCCGATATCAGCCCGGATGGGATCCTCTACGGCTATCCTTGACTTTGTTGCAGCATACTGTGGCACGATGAACCTGTAGGCTTCTATATTCTCCTCGAACATTTCCACCGAATAGACGGTTGCCCTGTGGTCATCCAGCCGGTTGTACAGGTCTGTTATAGCAAGCGGCACCGTGCCCGGCCCGGCTCCCACATCCAGTATCTTCATGCGTGTCTTCAGCAGGCCTTCCTTTGCCATGCTGTAGAGGATGTGCTGGAACTGCACAAAATATACAGGGAACTGGTATGCCAGGTACCCCAGGACATCGTAGCCTTTCTCATACGTTATTTTCCGGGACTTGCCCTCCTTCCAGTAGCCTGCTTTCTGCGAGACCACTGCATCTCTGAGCCTTTCCAGGGTCACGGGGTCGTCCCAGCTTTTCCCGGTCTTCTTCTCTATATACTGTTCCACTATCCTTTCCAGTTTCCTGGAAACACCGGGAGACTGGAAGAACATCTCATTCTTCTCTTTCTCCGGGCCTGTCAGTTCTATATTGCCTTTGGGTGCCCGGACTATCCTGAAATCCCCCTCCACCGGGATGATGTCCAGTCCAAGGTCCAGCAATGAGGGATGCACAGCCCTGTATATGTCCTGCAGGGACGCCTCGCCCTTTATGTAATTACGCATCTCCGACAGCATGAACTCCGGTCTCATACGTGAGACATACTTCAACGCGGATACTATCTCCTTATCGGTAATTGATGGTTTGATCGGCACAGCTCCTGGTAAATCTACATCCTTATCGGTGATGATTGGGTCCTTCCTTGTCGTCATATAAGGTGGTATAATGAAAGAACTGCTTAAATATCAATCTGTCAACGACCCCCGACTGAAGTCGGAGGCTTGCACTTCAAGTTCTCAGTTTCCTGAGCAGAGTACAATAGGCTGGTTGATAGCAGCCCTTGAAGCAATGTTCTTGCTAGCATTCCAGTCTGCATTTTCTATATGGCCACATTTCTGACAGGAGAATGTATCCTGTTTTTTCCTGTTCTTTCCTGAAATATGACCACATATTGAACATTGCTTTGATGTATATGCAGGATCAACGAACCTGACAATAACTCCATTGATTTTGGCTTTGTATCCTATGAATTTTCTCAGTTCTTTGAATGCCCATTTACTATGTTTGTCCCTATCTGCTTTTCTAACCGTTATCCTTTCCCGAATACCTGTAAGTTCTTCCAGGGCTATCGATCTGTTCGTGTCTTTAGCAGTTTGGACAATGTCCTTTGAGATGTAATGGTTTGTATCTTTTTTGAATCTCCTTTCCTTTTTGCTTATTTTTCTCAGATGTCTCTTTGCTGAATGAGTTTCAACAGATTGTAGTTTTGCCTTTATCCGTGCATATTTTTCCCTGACCCTCTGGCATTTCTCTCCGGAATACATCTTTCCATCAGAAGTTGCTGCAATGTTAACGATCCCAAGGTCAACTCCAAGGAACTCTTCCGAATTAACCAGAGTTGCTTCTGGTTGGTCGATAACTATCTGCAGGTAGAATTTATTGCTTTTATAGATCAGATTAGTCTGTCCTTTTCTGTTGTCGATATTTTTGTCTTTCCGGTATTTTATTTCCGTTTTAATTCTACCGTCTAATGTAAGGATGGAAACGATATTGTCCTTAATGGATAGTATCCTCTGATCATAAACAACCGCCCCATGTGGTTTGAATCGATGGAATGTCTTTTTATCGACTTTGTAGCTCTCAGTTACTTTTCCAAATGCTCTGACAGCTAATTGAGAAGATAACAAGAATTTTTCTCTGATCTGGTAATAAAAGTGTTTTTGTAATTGATATTTACTAAAAACTCGGTTATTGTATGCAAAATCTGAAATGTAATCGCATGCTTTATTAAAAAAGACCATTGTTCTCAGTAATTGGTCATGTTGTTCCTGAGTGGTTACTAATTTACTTTTAATGGTTAGAAGCATGCTATCACATAGAAGATATGAATGCATATGATTTTAAAGCACAGTAAGTAGACTGAAAGTATTCGGTTCCAGATTTAAAAGAAAGGTCAAATCGTTGTAGTTAACGGAATTCCTCCCATAACTTCAGTTATGGGTATCCTTCCTCAGTTTATCGTGAAAGAGCGGATGTGCAGGGCAGATCCGAAACATTTAGCAGATCGATAATGCTTCCATATCCGCTTGAACGGGATGTAAGACCATCTGGCAGGGATTGAAACATTTACCCCTGTGTTTCCACTGGAGTAATATATTAATATTGTACATATATATGAAGTTCGCAACTCTGCAGGTCTGAGACATTTGCTATAGAAGGTAATGGCATATCATAAGTTTCAGACAAGCAGCCCTTAACTGCAGAACCGC
>DANZ01000023.1 GCA_002501695.1 Methanolobus sp. UBA474
CTATCAGGAGCACATTGCTCGGTATTTCGCACATAACGTACACCTGCAGGCCGTTCTTTCCTCTTTCCAGGCCGTGCTTCTTCATCTCCGCAAGCACTTTCCCGGCCTCTTCAACGCGCCGGCAGAAAGGTATCATCAGGATGACATTTTTAAGCCCCAGCTCGTCCCTTACTCTTTTCATCGCCCTGCACTCAAGTGCGAACCCTTCCCTGTAGCGTTCATCGTAATAACGCGAAGCGCCACGGAAGCCCAGCATCGGATTACTTTCCTCTATCTCAAAGTACCTGCCTCCCAGCAGGCTTGCATACTCGTTTGATTTAAAATCGCTCATGCGCACGACAACAGGCTTGGGATAGAATGCGGCTGCAATGGTGCCGACCCCGAAAGAGAGCTTTTCGACAAAGTATTCCTCTTTGCTGCCGTAGCCTTTTGTGAGCCTCTCTATTTCCTCAGCATCGCTTGCATCTTTCACTTTTTCAGGATGCACCAGTGCCATAGGATGCACTTGGATATAGCTTGAGATAATGAACTCAAGCCTTGCAAGGCCAATGCCGCTATTTGGGATCATTGACAGGGAGAAGGCTTCTTCAGGGTTCCCGAGATTCATCATTATCTCTGTCCGGGTTTTCTCCAGATCCTTCAGGTCAAGGCTCTCCGTATGAAAATCAAGTATGCCTTCGTAGACTTTCCCTACATCACCTTCAGCGCAACTGACAGTGACTTCCCTGCCTGTCTTCAATTTCTCAGTGGCATTTGCGGCACCCACTACCGCCGGTATGCCCAGCTCGCGGCTGACGATAGCTGCATGGCAGGTTCTTCCGCCTTTATTTGTGATGATCGCGGCAGCTTTCTTCATTATCGGTTCCCAGTCCGGTGTCGTGGTATCTGCCACGAGTATCTCCCCGGGCTTAAATGAAGGGAGCCTGGAGACATCAGGGATGACATGTACCCTGCCCGCTGCTATCTTGCGGCCGATGCTCCTGCCTGTTACAATAACTGAAGACTTCTTATCCAGGTAGTATGTTTCAAGGACATCCTTCTTTTTCTGTGACTGTACGGTCTCCGGTCTTGCCTGTACTATAAAGAGTTCCCCGGTTTCGCCGTCCTTTGCCCATTCGATATCCATCGGGACCTTCTTTCCGTTCTTTCCGGAGTAATGGTCCTCAATGGTTACTGCGTACTGTGCAAGAAGAAGTATCTCTTCATCGTTGATGCAGAAGCTTTTTCTGTCCGCCTCCGGGACTTCCACATTGCGGGTGAGTATACGTGAATCACCGCGCCCGTAGATCATCTTGATCGCCTTTTCACCCAGCTTCTTATCTATGATGGACCTATAGCCCTCTTTCAATGTGGGCTTGAACACATAGAACTCATCGGGGTTGACAAGCCCCTGCACAATGTTCTCTCCCAGTCCGTAGGCAGCAGTTATGAATACAACATCCTCAAATCCGCTATCCGTATCGATGGTGAACATGACCCCGCTGGATGCAAGGTCCGAGCGCACCATCTTCATTACTCCGATGGACAGCCCCACCTTGAAATGGCCGAAGTTATTATTGACGCGATAGGAAATGGCCCTGTCAGTGAAAAGCGAGGCAAAACACCTGATGCATGCATCTTTGAGGGAGTGGTATCCGTGTATGTTCAGGTATGTTTCCTGCTGCCCCGCAAACGAAGCATTGGGAAGGTCTTCCGCAGTGGCCGAGCTGCGTACTGCCACATCGGCATCGGGACCGTACTGTTCGCTCAGCTTGTCATAGGCTTCTTTGATCTCATTCCACAGATCATCAGGCATATCCGCATTTAGGATGATATTCCTTGCCTTCTTCCCCCGTATGGCAAGGTCGCGTACATCTTCGGTATCCAGCCCTTCAAGTGTCTGCTTTAGTTCCTCAAGTACGCCGGCAGATGTGAGAACGTGCCAGTAGGCGTCCGCAGTGATCGCAAAGCCGTTAGGTACTTTAATGCCTTTGCCTGTCAGTTCCCTGTACATTTCGCCTATAGAGGCGTTCTTGCCTCCTACCGAAGGAATATCTTCTATAGTTACTTCTTCGAACCATCGGATATATCTATCATTTCTCATTGACTACCCCTCGTTAAATGTATGCGGGTCGTTGTATATGACCTCGACGTTCTTTCCAAGAACAGGCACTATCAACAGGTATAATTCCGATCTTGATATCTCCAGCCGGTCTGTTAGGCTGTCCAGGTTGGTTTTTTCCGCATTCAGTTCATTTTCTGCCGACTCCGCCATGCCCTTATAGCGTGCCCTGTCCTTTTCCAGTTTTTCCCTGTCCCTGTAAACCTGTATATGCTTCAGTTCAGAGGCCAGTTCATTTTTCCTGGAAGCATATCCTTCTTTTCTGACACAAAGGTCTGACAGTGTATCAGGGTCTTTCAGCCTGCTGATCTGTCCAAGTATCTTGTCGTACATCTGATCCTTTAGTCCCAGGTCTTTGTTCTTTACCCGTGCTGCCAGCTCATCGAGGAATGGGTCCAGCTCACTTTGAGCAAGTGAATCCGGCTTATCTTTTATGACCGCAAGGACTTTCCTATTCTCCGGGGATAGAACGTGGATCTCGTTCTTATCCTGCTTCTCCATCCTGGAGATAGCTTTTGAAAGAGGTGCGAACAGCCGCTCTATATCTGAACCGGCGGTTGATATCTTTACTTCAAGTGCGTGGATCTCGTCCTCGAGCATTTTTGCCCTTTCGAACTCAGCGCTCTTTTCAAGCTCATCCAGTGCTTCAACAGAGGCAGAGAGCATTTTCCCTGCATTCTCATACCTGGGCTCAAGGCTGCGGATATTTTCCATGGTGTGCCGGATGTCCCTTTCGATCTGGCCAACATTCTCGATCTCGCCGGGAAGCCTCTCAAGAGCATTCATTTTTTCTTTCCCGGCATTTAAGATGCCATAAAGCTCACTTAGCCGATCTTCAAGTTCTGTAAGGCCCTGCTTTATCCTCTCGGATTCCTGGGGATAGAGAGCTTTGATATACAACTGACTCCTGCGGGTATTGTCAACAACTGTTTTCATGACCGACCTGGACTCCGTGTAAAGGACAATTGCATCTTTGGGGTCGTTGCTGTGTG
Source organism: Methanolobus sp. UBA474 (assembly GCA_002501695.1). GTDB lineage: Archaea > Halobacteriota > Methanosarcinia > Methanosarcinales > Methanosarcinaceae > Methanolobus. The sequence goes on from DANZ01000023.1 coordinate 3,094, forward strand.
GAGGAGCGAGCTTTTCAATGATCAGGTCAAGGTTATGGGCAACATTGTCCCGGTTGGAATCCCCAACCTTTTCCATTCTCTTATTTGCATTCTCTATGGGTTCTGCTTGAAGGAGGCTCTCTTTGATATCCCTGAGCTCTCCCAGTGATATCTCTATCTCAGTATACTTCGCCCTGATAAGGGGCCCGATATCATCCAGTCCCTTTTTTGCTTCTGCTCTGATCAATTCCGGTAATCTTTCAAATTTCAGGCCGAAAGATTCCTGAGTGACATCTTTTGCTTTTTTCCTGAATAGATTATCCAAAAATTTCATTATATATGAAAAATGAAATACTCTCTTAAAAGCCTGCTGGAAGGTGCCCTTTAAGCCTTCTTTCAGGGGCTGTACATACTATGAAGACCCACGATGCTTAAAATACAGCTATCTTCCGCTTGTCCAGTCTCACCATACAGGCATCTTCTGTCTCCAGATTCAGTTCCTCAAAAGTCTGATTTGATGTTTCAGCTATCAGAAGAATGTGATGCTGCTCGATATCAAAGTAAACGAGCTTGCTTGCACCCTTGTTAACGATGCTCCTTACAGATGCCCGGAATACATTTTCTTCCGGAGTGCCTGCTGCGTCCTCAATGGATACTATCTGAACATTTTCGGGGCGAATCCCCCATGATACTTTTGTTCCTGTCTTTAGTTTCTGCTGCATCACACTTACCTGCAGTTCATCCTTGATGAGCAGGAAGGTACCCGTAGCGGTATCTTTGTTCCCCACAATAGCATCCTCAAAAATGTTGGTCATGCCTACCAGCTCAGCCACATGACTATTCTGAGGATGGTAAAATACATCCTCGGGAGTGCCTGTTTGCTGGACCCGTCCGTTATGGAAGATTATCACCTTGTCTGCAATTGTGAAAGCTTCCACATGATTATGGGTGATGAAAAGCACCGGTATCCCGAGCTCTCTCTGTATCTGCTTGATCTTCTCACGAAGCTTCATGCGGACGATCATATCCAGTGCTGAGAAAGGCTCGTCCAGCAGCAGGATGTCGGGTTTGGGGGCCAGGGCCCGCGCCAGGGCAACTCTTTGTTTCTGTCCTCCGGACAGCTGTGACGGATAATTGTCCTCCAGGCCCTCTATATGGAGCAACTGCAACATTTCCAGAACCCTTTTATCTTTATCTTCCTCGCTCCATCCTTTGAGTCCGTAGGCGATGTTCTTTTTTACATCCATGTGCGGGAAAAGGGCATAGTTCTGGAACANNTGCTGTACAGGGAGGTTGATCATCTGATGGCAGTCAAAGTAAACCTTGTCATTGACGACTATCTTGCCGCCATTGGGTTCCAGGAGCCCGGAGATGCACTGGAGGGTTGTGGTCTTACCTGAGCCGGAACGCCCGAAAAGTACTACCAGCTCATTACCGACCTCAAATTTGGCATCAAGCAGGAAAGCGGGTTCTATGCCTTTCTTCTTGTCGCTCTTTTTCCTGTAGTACCGTTTCCTGAAATCAACCCTGATACCCATAATTTATATCCCCCAGTGGTTGACCAACTTTGCAGTTGCGGCCATGGAAAGGAAGGACATTGCCACGAGAATGATCACCAGCATATTGGCAAGCTCGTTGTTACCTGCCTGGAATGAGCTGTAAATGGATATGGCCATCGTGTTTGTTCGTCCCGGTATGTTCCCTGCGATCATGAGCGTTGCACCGAATTCCCCCACGGCCCTTGCAAAGCTCAGGACTACGCCTGCAAGTATTCCTTTCTTGGCAAGCGGGAGCGTGATGAAAAGAGCAGTTTCTATTTCCTTCCTTCCCAGGGTGAATGCCGCGTACTCAAAATCCCTNNACCATCAGAGGAATCGATACTATGAAAGCTGCAATTACCGCTGCCTGCCATGTGAAAAGAATGTTCCATCCCGTTATGTTGTACAATATGTTTCCCAGGAATCCGTTCTTTCCCAGGAGCAATACCAGGAGATAGCCTGTCACTGTGGGAGGGAGTACAAGGGGCAAAGTAACAAGGATCTCTGCAAGCCATTTTCCACGGAAATCACGCCTTGCAAGAATATATGATATGATCACACCCAGGGTTGCAACTAGAAGGGTGGATATTATAGATATTTTCAGCGTGATCACAAGGGGAAACCATATCTGGCTCTGCATTAGTTTTTAATCCTTTTACTGCCGGGAAATGAGATTTTGGCTTAGTGTTTTGTATTATCTCGGGTCATCTTGTCTGATAAGTATATTAGTTTAATCCGTGCATAAACAAGTCAGTCTGACTGGTCCGTAAGGCATATTCCAAAGACCCTCATCTTTTCCCGGAAGCAGGACACGCATGATCCCGTTACTGCCGGAGAAATTAAGATGGGTGTGACCAGTTGATCAGCTGGCCGCTTCCCCGTGAAAGCCCTAAGGCAAGGAGTGTAGTTCATACGTTCTGAGGAGTAGTGAAGCCATACTTTTCCATAATGGAACTGCCAGTCTCTCCGGTAACGAAGTCTATGAACTGCTGTGCCTCTTCCCTGTGCTGGGTGGATGAGACAACCGCTATTGGGTAAGTTATCGGTGCTTCCACCGGGGCTGTAGTGACAACTTCTATAGTGTCCGGTTGTGCCGACGATGCATCCGTACGGAACACAAATCCGGCATCAGCTTCTCCTCTTTCTACATAGACAAGCACTTGCTTCACGTTCTCCCCCAGTAGCGTCTTCCCTGAAACACTGTCCCATAATCCTGCATTGATCAATGACTCCTTCGCATATTTCCCTGCGGGGACTGTCTCGGGGTTGCCTATGGCTATGTTCTTCACTTCCGGCTTCGTCAGATCCTCCATACCGGTAAGTCCGGGTTCATTTCCCTTTGGCACTATCATTACCATTGAGTTCTCTACAAAATCCCCTCTGGTGTCATTATAAATGAATCCCCTGGACTGGAGTATGTCCATCTGGTCCTGAGCCGCTGAGGCAAATACATCTACAGGTGCTCCACCCTCGATCTGGGTCCGGAGTGCGCCTGAGGCTGCAAAGTTGAACACCACGTCGATGTCAGGATTGTCGTTCTCGAATTCTTTTTCCATTTCCGTGAAAGCTTCTGTGAGACTTGCTGCAGCGGACACTGTAATGGCTACAGGTCCTTCGGTGGTCGCAGATTCCCCGCTCTCGTTTTCCGATGCCGGGATATCTGTGCACCCGCTTGCAAAAAGTGCGATCGTCAGTATAAATGTAATAGTCAGGAGGAGTTTATTCTTATGTTCCATGTTACTACCCTTCAGTTTTTGTCTGCTGAGTTTGACAGTGAATGTGTTTTTCTTCGTTATGTTCATCAAAACATAACGCACTATCTTCCTTATTCTGATATAAGTAGTTTTCCAAGTTAGGCGCTTTGTCCGAAAAAATGATTTGACCGATAATTCATAATTTTGACCGAATAACACTGTTTTTATCCGAAAAATCATTGAAAATATTGATAGATTTCACCTCTGATGACAACTCACATAATACAATTTATATTTCATACTTCCCCTAAACATCATAAGGTAGTGAAAATTTTGAAGTCAGTTATGATATGTATTATTTCATCATTTTTTGATGGATGTATTAAAAAGTTGATTAAAAATACAAAGACTACTACCAATGTAGATTCAGTTGAAGAGTAGGATATTGCTACTTGCAACAAACATATGGGGCGAACAGAAAACAATGGAACTAAAACTACCTACAGACAAGAAAACTGAATATATAGATCGAATCAAAGGTGCTATCAAAAACCCAGCTTATTCCATCTTTTTCATATTGGGCATTCCATTCATATTGGCATTAACATGGGTGCTTATTGATATTGGAATGATGTCAAGGACAATGGGATTTCCCCTTGAGCCTTTACGTCCCTTTTTGATGCTCGATATATTTATAGCACCGTTTATCGCATTGGCTTGTTATGGCTACTACACTGGAAACAAACGATCATCTGCAGCATTAGGGATATTGATGTATCCACTCATTCTCATATATGTCCCACCCCTGCATGCAATTCTTAGTTTCCAATTTGAACAACTTGGCAGGTTTTTTGCATGGTCTATGTTATTCAGTAATATTGATGAATTTTTGCCATTTTCATTTGTACATGCAGTTATGGGATATTTAGTTGCATTCAGGAAAAGAGAATATTTGGTTGGTGCTTTGCTCTTTTTCATAATACAAGCTGTAGCATTTTTCATCAAATATACCAATTTAATATGGGGTCTTTAAAAGAAAGAAAATGGGTACGTTGCCCAAAAATCAATATAACCAAATAATATGATTTGACCGAATAATACTATTTTTGACCGAAAAATCATGCTATTGACTGAAAAGTACCCTATTTTTCGGACAAAGCGCAAGTTAGGATCCTGCTAACTTAAGGAGTACAAAACCGGGATTATGTAAAAAGGAATAAGCTAAAGAGCAGATCCAAAGAACAGAAAGTAGCAGTATCATATGATACTGCAGACTGCTTACTCGTTAACGACAGTGACTTTCCTCATCACGTCTTTTGGCTTTATCTTGTTCACTACATCCATGCCCTCGATGACCTGCCCGAAGACCGTGTGAACGCCGTCAAGATGTGGCTGTGGCGAGTGTGTGATAAAGAACTGGCTGCCGCCGGTATCCTTGCCTGCGTGCGCCATTGAGAGCGCGCCCTTGCCGTGCTTGCGCGGGTTTCCTTTGGTCTCGCACTTGATGCTGTAACCCGGTCCTCCTGTCCCGTTGCCTTTGGGGCATCCTCCCTGGATGACGAAGTCAGGCAGGACCCTGTGGAAAGTGAGCCCGTCGTAGAAACCCTTGTTGATCAGTTTCTCAAAGTTCTCCACTGTCTTTGGGGCATCCTTCTCGAACAGTTCCAGTACAATATTGCCTTTATCAGTTTCAATGATCGCTTTCTTCATGTGATTCACCTTGGGTATGAGATGGGTTAATGGATGTGAGTGATTTAAGGGTTTCTGTCAACAACCACTCATTGAAATGAATGGCTTATCCTTCCAAATTCCTATACTGGATGGAGGACGATGGGACAGTTGACAAATGCCCCTCGCAGCTATGTTCTTTGATGCGTTAATATCTGCATTTTCCTGATGGTTGCATTTTAGACACTTGAATTCTGATTGTGTTTTCCGATTATCCTTATCGATATAACCACAAACAGAACATTCCATTGATGTGTGTTTTGGGTCAATTTCGTAAACACGAACTCAATTTAAAACTGCTTTGTATTTAATGAAACTTCCGAGTTCATTAAAAGCCCACTTACCAATGGATGCTCTTACCGCTTTTGAAACCGTGCTGTTAGACCTAATGCCATTTAAATTTTCAATAGCAATTGCTCTACCTGTGTCTTTTGCAGTTTGAACAATGTATTTAGACACGCAATGATTGAAGTCTTTTTTAAATCTCCTTTCTTTTCCACTTATTCTCTTAAGATGTTTTTTAGCAGAATATGTTCCTATACTTTGAAGTTTAGCTTTGATCTTCGAATAATGTTCCCGAACACTTGTGCATTTTTTACCAAAATATATAATACCATCGGAAGTCGTTGCGACATTTATTATACCCATATCAATACCGATAACATTCACAGGGTCTATCTCTTTATCATCAGGAACATCTACGACAACCATTAAATAAAATGTATTATTGTGAAAAATGAGGTCCGCTTGTCCTTTTACTCTTTTCACTTCAAGAGGTCGATATGTCCCATATTTAATGTTAATGCGTTCTCTACATTCAAGTGTTAGGATAGAAATTTCATCTGATGTTTTAAACGTTAATATTCTTTGATCGTAGACAATCGCTCCATGTTTTTTAAATGAATGGAGAATGCTTTTATCTATTTTGTAAGATTCAGCAACTTTTCCTATGGCTCTAACGACCATTTGAGAAGATAAATCAAACTTACCCCTAACGTCATAATAAACTATCTTTTGTATGGCGACTTTCCCAAACACACGATTATCCCATGCTATTTTTGAGATATAATCACATGCTTTGTTAAACTGTTCCATAGTCTGCAATAAGGCATTATGTTGTTTTTCAGTGGGATATAGTTTAACTTTAACAGTCAATAGCATCTATTGATAATATGGTTCAATACTATATATGCGTAACATCAGGATTAGCGCATTCTCCTCTATTGAAATAGGTAGCATCCTGCTCTAATTAGATGAAACCCTCTATCTATCTGTTCACTCAAGGGTCACGTTAAGTTCATTGCTTGTGATGTGCAGGTATGTGAGGACACCGCCTCCTCCATCATAGATCAGTGTGTATGTGGAGTCCTCCTCATTGAGCTTCGGTTTATTGTCCTTTTTTTGTTTAGGCTTTTGCTTCCAGGTACAATCTATAGTTCCATCCTGTGCCAGGAGTTTCATATAGTGCTGGGTAACGTTGTTCAATGACTGCACGTCCCCATTTGAAACAGTTAAGTTTGGTGTCATTGTCTTAGGGCTCACAGGACCCCAGGAGAATTCGTCATCAGCGCTATCGTATTCCATCAGACAAGAATCACTTACGAGATCAATTGTACAGTTTGCATTCTTGTGGTTGTCAGGATCTTCGTTAATATTCAATGGGCTTGTACTTTCCCATATTTCTTCTTGATTGCCATCCAGATAAGCAGTGTCCGTGTATATTACCATTAGAGTTACATGTTCTTGCTGGCTGTTCATTGTATACTCAAGTCGCTTTGTTCCTGCCGTAGCAATCACTGTTGGTATTACAGGGTTAAAGTTGGATGCGTCCTTCTCATTAGCTTCATAATAGTAGGAGAAATTGCTAATAGGCGCGGGATTGGACTGATTAAGTCTGCCAATCTTGAATGAATGCATCAGGGGAAATGTCCCCATGGGGGGCAGTGTGTCCATTTCAATAATGGCTGTCTTGTTCTTGTGGTCCAGCATGGCAGTTGTGGTTGTCAATGTTTCTGCATACTCCGCCCACCCGTCATAGAACTCACTGTTTATGTATATAAGGATCTTATCGCAGTTGAGTGGGTTGGTAAAGTTGTCGTCGCCGGTAACGGGGTCAGTGTTAGGATAGAGAACAACAGGTGTGTTGGAGGATCTTACATTGATATTTACATTCGAGCTTCCGCCGCTGGAGTCATCCCCATTCACTTTCATAATAGGCAGGGTAAGGGTCTCACCGTTATAATGGAACTCCGGAGGCGATATCATTACTGTTCCTCCTTCAGGGTATCTTGACCAGACACCTCCTCCCTCATAGGCTATGACCCTGTCATCGGAATAATACCTGACTTTTCCCATGGAAGCGTTGAATCCTGCAAAATCGTCCTCGGCCTCATAGTCCTTCCACGCATTCCAAACCCCGCGCTGTGGATAGAAACCACTGTACCAGTCTGAAGTGGAGGACAGGCTTATGATCATTATTCTACTCTCGTTGTAGGAATCATCATTCCCGCGTACTGCAACATTTTCTCCCATCAGGGTAAGCGTAGTTGTCTGAAGGGGGGACTCTCCAAGCGATGCTTTACTCGTCCTCGAGTCAAAAACAGTAAATGCCTGTTCTGTTTTCTGAGCTTTAGCCATCTCCTGCGTTTCGCTTATCAAAGGTGCAGTATAAAGAAGCATCAGACCTATAGACAACAGGCTAATTACAAGTATTATTGAGATCCCGATCACGGATGAAACCGCAAATTCATTTTTTAACATTTTTTTCAAAGTCCCCACTCCCTTTTAGTTGATTGTAACTGTCATGGGTGAACTGGCTATATACACATCAATATTAGTAAAATATTCCTTACTGGCATTTATAGTTTTATTATCAGTATCTATAACTATGGGCATTTGAAGACTTTCGTTCAGGTATCTTCCCCACGCTTCGAAGTAGTCGCTTGTTACTGTTATGTTCACCTGGGATACATTTTCGTAGGTATCTACAGTCTTTCTCCCGCCGTCAGCAGTCACTCTGATAAGCCCGGAACCGGAGAGAGATGTGGTACCATCGATATTTGCAATGGGTATGACCAGGACATTATTCGCATAGGTAAAACGTGGTTCGGAAACCATCAATGACTGCCCATTATCATATTTTGCCCACACGCCCGTGTTCTCATAAGAAATAGCAGTATCCTGAAATCTATCCTCAATGTTTTTAAGCGTGATGTCAACAGGATACTTCATTTCAAAAGCAGTTGTCGAAGAGTTCCACACTCGTAGATCAATGCCAATATAATTGTTGTTTCCCGCTACAGACAAAGACCCTCCGTACATCTTCATTTCCACGGATTGGGACGGTGCATTTCCCTGTACCACTTTGTTCATATTGAGGGCAAGCACCTCAAAGCCCTGCCTGATGTTCTCCGTATGCTGCATCCTCTGCGTGTTTTCCAGCATCGGCGTACCGGCAACCACTATTATCCCGGTGGCAAGGAGCATTATGCTCAGGATGATGCTGAAGTCCACCATTTCGGAAACCGCATCCTCCGATCGTGTAAATTTTTCTTTCATGGGACCCATTTCCTGTTCTAACGTATCTCCAGCATGTTCGAAGTTGCATTATAATGCAAGAAGAAATCACTTGAGCCACTGTACAGTTTAGTGTTTGTGACATTGATAGCCTGGGTCCTATAGGATACTTTGACCCTGGTCTCATCCCTTTCTTCGGATTCAAATATTATCTCATTGGGATGGTCTGAGAACTCTACAGAGTACTGTTTGTTTGCTATCGTGTCGGGGAGTGTTAATTGATATGTGATGCTCTCAACTCTTCCTCCTGCATTGTTGGTGATCTGGACCGCAGTGTCTATATTCGATATCTGTAGCGAGATGTCATTACCATGTATCTCGAACTCGTCGCGCATCACTGTCTGCTCCGCCCTGTCCATCATGGAGTAGAAAGAACTGATCAGGATCATTGTTGTTATGACTGTTATAGTGAGGGTAAGCATGAACCCTACTGAAAGGGATACTGCTCTCTCGTCACGGGCAAGCTTCATAGTAGTAGATCTTCTGATCATAGCTGCCCCCGTGGCAATGTTACAGGTATCGTCACATTCAGTTCCAGATGCCCGTTCTTGTTAAGGGACATTGTTGTATTGAGCACATGGTACCTTCTGATCTCAAAAGGCTGACCATTGCTAAGGTTCCCTGATAATGTGAAAGTGCCGCTTGCATTGTCGCCGTTTATGAATCTGATCCGGTATTGTTCACCTGATGTCGGGGTGTCAAAATAGAAATTGATAGGCGTGTTATTAGTTATATTCAATGATGGGCTGCCGCTACCAATATCATAGGTCCTCAGTATGTCTGTACTATTTGTGACATTGACATAATGCGTACCGCTGGAATTGAAGATCCTGGCTGACCAGAACATGCTGCCGGATTGGTTGAGTGCCTCCACTACAAAGCAGTTTGATGCGTCTCCCAGTGAAGAGGTGTTTATTACCAGTTCCAAACGTTCTGTTTGGTTGATCCTTTCAACAACGACCCAGTCGGGATCTCCGCTGCGAAGTCCGTTCTGTGTGAAATAGGGCTCCTGCAAGGGATCATTATCCAGGGTGAATATGAACCCCGCAATAGCATGGCTCATCGCCATTTTACTGGTATAGTTCGAGATGTATGAATTATCAATTGAACCGTTGTCATAGGCCTTTTCGTAAGCCTGAGTGGTCACTTTTACGGTATTGGAAAAATCGAACACATTAGTTTCGATATTGGCCTCTGATGCAGTATTGCTTGCATAGATTATGTTATTCAGCATAACTGTCAGGACTACGATGCCTATACCTATGGCAAAACCGGCAATCAATATCATCTGTGCGGAATCGTTCCATTTTTTCATATCAAACACTTGCCATTTTTGTTTTACATGCGCCATAGGGTCAGTTTCACATCGATAAGGTTATAGAGATCCGTACTCTGATCAGCATCCCGAATACCGCTATTTTGTCTGAAGGATGTTGAGTTCATCTCGGGGAAATCAGAGTCTGAAAGAAGTACTCTTTTGGTAATTACCACAGCATTATCCGACGGCTCACCGTTGTATATATACGGCATACTTCGCATGGTACCGCCTTCTTCAATCCACGCAAACTCCACATTATGTGCTATTCCTCTCCCGACTGCAACAGATCGAAGCACCTCTGCGATTGAACTGTTCGTAAGGTTTTCTCCTGATTTTGATCTGTATTGCTGTGAGTCCCATGTATAGTACTTACCATTCCAGTTCAGTATGTCCTGTTTAAGAGGTGAATCCTGTCCGTACTCGCTATGGTCAAGCGAGTTCAGCATATCCTGTCCGAGTATCTGCAGCTGGGCTTCAATATGGGCATTGGCAGTTGAGGACGTGAGCGGGGTCAGGGATGTCGCCTGGACCGTATAGATGATCACGCCAATGACAAGCAGCAATGCCATTAAGGCTTCAAGTGTGTGTAACTGTGCGGACTGGTTTGATTTTAACGGATCATGCCTTCCTTTTCGTGTTCCCATGCTCACCACACCCTCACGGCCAGGATTGCCTGGGATATGTTCCCGGTGTTCTCATCCCGAAGCAGCACAACTCTTATGGTCTGCCCTATGTTTCCCTGCTCAGGTAATGCTTTACCCGCTGACATTGTTCCTGTACTGTCCTCCAGTGTGATGTTAAGGTCATAGCGCAGGTAGGTCCCGTTCATCCCCGCAAGGTCAAGGGTGTCTTCATAGTTGTTACTGATGCTGGCGTAATTGAAGAAATCATTAACTTTTGTGCCATTCAGGAGATTAGTTGCCCCGGGCCTGCCTTCACTCATATTCTGCTCCACGATGTTTGTTGCGACCCGGTCGGCTATAAGCGTGACTTCGTCCGAGTTTGACTGGAACGGGGTGAATAACCCGGAGGTATAGGAGAATACAAAAATGATGCTGACAAGGAATATTGCGATCCCTATCAGGTAATCTATATGCATCTGGCCGCTGTTATCCATAATACTCCATATAAATATTCTCTTTATTATATAAAAAGGTACTTACTAAGTGGGGCAGGGTGTTTCCTAAACTTTAACTGAGCGTGACTGCAAGGTCATTCCTGCTCACATGAAGGTAAGTGATACTTCCCGGCATACCGTCGTATAATAGCGTGAGTGTCGACTCCGAGTAGTCCACCGGGTCCGAATTCCCGGGCGAGTGGATATTGAACATGACCGACCCATCTATTGTGAGCAGCTTCATGTAGTGCTGTGTCAGATTGTAAAGGGATGTTTCATCTCCATTACTTATAGTAATATTCGGGGGTATGCTTACAGGACTTGTTTCGTTCCAGGAGAAGTCATTTGTATCTCCATATTTCATATTGAGTGAGGTGCTCAGCAAGTCTACATCTGCAGACTGGTCTGCTTTTGTACCGCTTACTGGGAATACTGCTGTTCCTTGCCATGTTTCAGTACCTCCTCCCGTAGCTGTATCCTTATATATCAACCCAATCACAAGCTGGTTTGCACCACCTTTTTTCGCAAGGGTGTATGTAAGGGTCTTCGTACCGGATGAAGCAGTTATCTGGTAGTTGCTTGGATTCAGTCCCTGATTAGATTTAGCTTCAAGGTTAAAAATGAAATTATACATCGGTGCATTATTTGACTGGTTAAGGGCGCCAATCTTGAATACCTGCTTAAGTTGCCCCTTTCCCATTTCCGGCATCACTTCAAGCTCTACAATGGCGGTCTGGTTTGCATCATCGGTCTCTGCACTTGCGTAGGTAAGGGAATCTGCATACTCGGCCCAGGCGGTGTAGAATTCGCTTTTTATATAGATCAGGACTTTGTCCGAATTAAGGGGATTCACTCTTTTTGTATTGACCGCATCATCAGGGTAAAGTACCACAGGCATATTATCGGAGCTCACCGTCACTGCAACATCCGACCTTCCGCTGAATACCTCATTTCCTTCTATCTTCATTATAGGCAATGTCAGCGTTTCTCCGTTGTAATGGAATTCCGGCGGGGAGATCATAACAGCCTTGCCGGTAGGGTATTTTGACCACACGCCACCGCCTTCATAGCCTATGATACGCTCTCCCTGGTCATAGGTGATACTTCCCATGGATGCATTGAAAACTGTTATATTTGGCCTGCTTTCATAACCTGCCCAGCTATTCCATATGTATCTATTATTACGGAAATCAGTATGCCACTGGCTATTATCAAGCTGGGTGCATATCACGACCATCTGGCTGTTCTCATAGGAGCTGTTATCCCCGTTGACATTGACACTCCCATCCATTATAGAAAATGACGTGGTCTGGCTGGGTGATTCTCCCAGTGCCACTTTGCTTGTCCTGGAGTCAAATACCGTAAATGCCTGCTCAGCCCTCTGGGCATTAGCCATATCCTGCATGTTCTTCATGGAAGGGGCTGAATACAACAGGATAACACTTGTAGATGTGATGGTCAGTGCAAGGATTATCATAACACCTACCACCGCAGACACAGCTTTTTCAGACCGGAGTAAATTTTTAACCACTTATAAGACCTTCTATTCGATAGTTACACTCATTGGGGATGATGTCACAAGCACATCTATGCCGGGATCATAGTTCCGGCTTGCAGATATGGTGTTGTTCTGGGGGTCAACGCCGCTGATCTCCATCCCCAGGGTCTCGTTAAGGTAGCTTCCCCAGCCTTCGTAGTAATCGCTGGTAAGAGTTATGTTGACCGCGGATACGTTTTCATACACTGACACAGATAGCTGTCCTCCCTGGGAGACTACACGGGTCAGCCCTGAACCGGAAATGCTCCTGGAACCTGAAATGGTTACCATGGGGATCAGCAATACGTTCTCATGATATGCGAAATCCGGTTGGGAGATAGCAACGGACCTTCCCTGCGGATATCTGGCCCATGTGCCGGTGTTCTCGTAGGCTATGCTATTCTGGGCATACTCATTCTCTATCGTCCTCATCTGTCTTCCAAGAGAAGGAGTGTCGTAACCTGAAATGGTGCTGTTCCATATCTGCATGCTCAGATTTATGCGGCTGGTACCTGTGACCGATACTGTGCTCCCGTACATCTTAAGCTCCACTGACTGTGATGGTGCCTTCCCGTATGCAACTTTGTTGATGTTGGGCTGCAGTACCGAGAAACTTTGCTCTATGTTCAGCAGATGACCCCTCTCTTGCATGTGCTCCAGCATCGGATATCCTGCAACACCAATTACGCCAAGCGCCAGGACCATCAGTCCAAGGGTAAGACTGAACCCGAGTACTTCCGAGAGAGCATCTTCGGATGCAACAATGCTTTTTCCTGCCTTTTTCCTGCTGTCCATGCGTTTATCCTCAGGATATGTCAATTGTATTATTGATAGGGTTGTAAACCATCAGGAACTCGCCTTTTGAGCTGTAGAGCACTGTGGGCGTAACTCTGGTGTCTTCAGCAGAGTAGGGTACCTTTACCCGTGTTTCGGCTCTTTCCTCCGACATGATCATTATCTCGTTCGTTATGTTTGAGAATTCGATAGAGTATTCCTCGCCGGCGATCCTGTCCGGCAGAGACAGCCTGTAGCTGATCCTTTCAATACCGGAGCCTGCCTCCTTTGCTATGCCGACGGTCGTATCAATGGCTGTTATACGGGATGCAATGTCGCTTCCATGTATCTCGAACTCGTCCCGCATGACCGTCTGTTCGGCCTGTCCCATCATTGAGTAGAACGATGTCAGGGTAATCACAAGTACAAGGATCGTTATGGAGAACGTGAGTGTGAAACCCAGTGGAATGGATACTGCACTCTCATCACCTGTTAGTTCTCTCATGCTATCCCTCCCGGCAGAAGGATCGGTACTGTCCGGTTAATGCTCATCTGGCCGGAACTCATTCGCAGGGTCGGGTTCGCCACATAATGTCTCATAAGTGTGAATGGCTGGGGCTGGACGGATGTGAGATTTCCGGATATTGTGCACATACCGGCGGTAGTGTTTCCGTTATAGATATTTATTGAATAATCCTGGCCTGCTGTGGAAGCAGAATAGTTGAAAGGGAAAGACTCAGTATTGATCAGATTACCTGTTATGTTGATTTCCGGATTGATTCCGATATCGTTCTTGTACCTGGGTATGAGTGAACCGTCTGTAACAGTTATATTCACCTTGCCGCTTGAATTGTACATCTCGATTGACCATAAATTGCTGCCATTGCCTACAGCCTCAATGACTAGAGGATTGGATCCATTCCCCATGACAGATGTATTCGGTATGGTGATCAAAAATGAATCCGCCATGTCTACATTACTCACAAGGGTCCAGTTACCCTTTCCACCTGCAAGTCCGTTACCGGTGAAGTAGGGTTCTGAATAATTATGGTTCTGCAGATGGAATGTAAAGCCTGCGGTTGCGTAGTTCTGTGAGGCTTTCATCGAGTAGGAGCTGATGTAATCTTCATAATCGCCGTATGTGCCATTGGAATATCTGTAAGCATCCTGGTATGCCTCTGTGGTGGTCTGGATCGCGTTGGCAATATCATAGCGGGAGGTATCAATGCTTGATTCCGAGGCCATGTTGCTGGCATATATTACATTGCTCAGCATGACTGTAATTACAACTATGCCTACTCCTACGGCAAACCCTGCTATCAGCAGCAATTGAGCGGAATCATCGATCTTTTTCATGGGATAACTACATCCTCCAGAGCGCCATCTTTACATTGACGATGTTGTAAAAATCCGTGCTATTGTCTGCATCAGGGATGCCTGTACGCGTCTCGAAATCTGTTACGTTGCCGATATCGCCATTGGATAGCTGCACTCTTTTTGAGATTACGACGGCATTATTCGAAGGGTCTCCGTTGTAGATGTATCTTCGTGATGCAGTGACACCTTCTTCATCCACCCAGCTGAAGTACACATTGTGTGCGATACCTCTTCTGACAGCAATGAATTCGAGTGTCCGGGCAAGTGAGCTGGACTGAAGCTCGTAAATTGGTGACTTTATTGTACTGTAGGCTGTCCCGTTCCAGACATACTGCTTACCGTCCCAGTTCAGGATATCCGTCTTCAGGTCCGAATCATGGCCATATGCTGAATACGAAAGGGCATTCAGCATGTCCTGCCCCATGGTCTGGAGCTGGGCTTCAATATGGGCGTTGGCAGTCGAGGACGTGAGAGGGGTAAGTGAGGTTGCCTGCACCGTATATACGATAATGGCAACCATGATGAGCGAGGCCATGATAGCCTCAAGGGTGTGCATCTGGGCATGCGTTTCTTTCTCAAGTTTCAGCAGCATCTGCTTTTCCAATTTACCACACCCTGAATGAGAGGATGATCATGTCGGTGTCACCTGTATCATCGTCCCTGCATAGTATGATCCTTCTGGTCTGCCCTACGTTCACCCGGGGAGGGATCTGTTCTCCTGCGGCAGAAATGATACCACTGCTGTTCTCTGCAGTGACGTTCAGATCATATCGCAGATAACTGCCGTTCATACCCAGGGAATCTATGGTCGGCTCATAATTCGTATCAAGCTCTGCGAAAAAGTCATTCATCTTCGTATCGTTTATAAGGTTCGGAAGGCCTTCATCTCCGGCACTCATTCTTTTTTCCACAATGCTTGTGGAAACTCTGTCCGCTATCAGCGTTACTTCGTCTGAGTTGGACTGGAAAGGTGTGAAGATCCCGGAGGTATAACTGAACACGAAGACAACTGCAAGCAAAAACACTGTAATGCTTATCAGATAGTCTATAGTCATCTGGCCTTTACTATCCATAGATATTCCTGCTAGTATAATATAAAATAGTATAATATAACTATTATTTCTAGGTTCTCCTTGAACGACTGTATCTTATTTTAGCGGCAGAAAACATCGTTCTAACAGGCAATCTTAAAAGAGGGGAAAGCGTATCATATCCCAAGATGGATGACATACGAATAATCCACACGGGGGATACTCATTTAGGTTACCGCCAGTACCACAGTGAAGTGCGCAGGCAGGATTTTCTCGACGCTTTTGCAAGGGTGATCGATGATGCCATTGCAATGAAAGCAGCTGCTGTAGTACACGCAGGCGATCTTTTTGATTCAAGGAACCCTACTTTAGATGACATCCTTGAGACAATGAAACTGTTCTCCCGGCTGAAGGAAGCCCTGATTCCTTTACTTGCGGTGGTTGGCAACCATGAGAGCAAGCAGAGCACACAGTGGCTTGATCTTTATGAGAGCATGGGGCTTGTCATACGCCTTGGAGCCACACCTTACAGGCTGGGCAATGTGGCGATATACGGCATAGACCATGTGCCCAGGTCCCGGATCCCTCTGTTCGACTATTCCGTTTTCAATACTGAGGCAAATGATGCAGTATACAATCTGCTGGTGATGCATCAGATGATGAAACCCTTTGCTTTCGGAGAGTGGGATGTGCAGCACGTCCTGGATTCACTTCCCTTTGAAGTGCATGCCATACTCCTTGGTGATAACCACAAACATGAAATAATCAATGTGGGGGGAACCTGGGTTACCTATTGCGGCAGTACCGAGCGCAACGGCGCATCCGAGCTTGAGCCCCGGTCCTACAATATAGTGGCTGCAGGTGATAACGGAATCGAGATAAGCAAGAGGGTCATACCTACAAGGGATTTTGTGTCGATACCGGTGAAGCTCAGTAAAGACTCGCAGGCTTACGAGGAAATCTTCTCTGCCATAAAAGAGCGTGATATCGAGGACAAAGTAGTATTTGTGAATATCTCCGGAGATCCTGAGATAAAGATCAAGTTCAGTGAGATCGAGGAGTTCCTCCTTTCGCGCAAAGCCCTTGTCCCGGGTATCAAGGACCTGAGGACCGGTGAGGTTTCACTGGCGGATGCTTCTATAACGTTCTCTTTTGCAGACCCTGATGATGCAGTGAAAGAAGAGATAAGGAAGATGTCTCTTACACAGGGCGGCATCCTGATAGACGAGATCATCAGGAACCCCGTGATAGTAAAGAGCAGGGTCGATACTGAAGTAGAGGAACGGCTCGGTGAATTGCTTGACAGGACGGATTTCACGGATCTCGTCACTTTAAGGACAGATGCGACACTGCCGGAACATGAGTCTGACGGATCGTCCATGAACGCTCCGGAAGGCGCCCCGTTTGAGGCAGCAGTAACAGCAGATGTAACTGATGAGAATGTTACACCAGATGAGGTTGACACGATAGCTTCGGAAGAAGAAGATGTCTGCAATGTGAGTGAAGCAGAGGAAGGTCCTTCAGAAGCGGAAACCGATGCAGAGGAGCAGCAACATGTTATCTCTGCCGCCAAAGAGCTTGCGGAGAAGAAGGCTCATAAAGAGCCTGCTCAGGGAAAAGCAT
>DANZ01000127.1 GCA_002501695.1 Methanolobus sp. UBA474
TTAAGGGTTCAACACTTATAACTGAAATTTAATTTTTTCTTTTATCCTGAAAAAATCTTCTTTGTTCCTGTCCTAAAGCACGTAAATGGGGAATAAAACTGTATAAAGAATATTTAAAAAATTCCATAAAAGTTACTGAAACATAATATATATTTTTTGGTTTGCTCAATTTTCGATTAATCGCCGTTGTACTTATTAGCGTACAAAAAATCGGAGATAACTATAACCCCCTCCATATGCGAGGATATATACAACAACAAAAAAGTGTACGCTTGTATAAATTTAATGCAGAACCGAATTTCATATATCTATAAAAAAGAGAATACTATTTTTGCAGAGTAAACAGACATAATGGAGTAATACCGAATGTGCTATTTTCTTTTAAGGAGGGATTGCCTTATTAACGTCACTACCTTTTTCTTGCTTTGTGGCTGTTCTCATTTCTTAATTTCAGTTTTCTTTATCCTGTCCACCATTGCGAAAAAAGCAAGCCCGATTCCCATTATAGGAAATCCGATGATCATTCCTGCCAGTGTGAGGCATAATAGAAAACCAACTGTAAAAAAGAGGAGACCCAGTGCTCCGTAGATAAGTACACTCATTTTGTATCTTATACTCATTGAGAATCACCTGGCAGAGAATATTAGATGAATGAATGCTATTCTAATTGCTATATATAACATTGATGATACGCAAGCTACGTATTAAGTGTTTAAGAAGTTAGAGCAGAATATGAAAAGTATCAATTAGATATTCAAATGACATATATTTACTCTGCTGCTTCTCTTGGGAAACAGGCTCTAAAGCAATGCAACATTAGCCCATTCCTTCAGCAGAATTCCGATTTCTCAAATTCAATACTAGGAAAGGTTATGAGTGCCTACTATGGAGGAAGATGTGAGTGCAGAATAAGAAAGATGCCTGTTAAAGTTACAGTCCTTGACTTTTTCAGTATGTATCCCACTATAATCTTGCTTTTAGGGCTATGGGACTATGTTATAGCCGATAAAATCCGATATGAAGAGATTATAGACACTAAAGATACGCTAAATAATATGGCTATACGTATCTTAGATACGCCAGATACGGAAAATACGCTAAATTCTATAAGGGCTATACAGGAATTTATAGATACGTATGATATAGCTAAGGCTCATGATAAGGATTCATGGAATAAGGTGAATGTTCTTATTGAAATAGAGCCTGATATAGATATTCTGCCTATAAGGTCTAAGTATGGGGATAAAGAGAGCAATAGAGTTGAAACCTACATTGATTTCAAGAATTTTCAAGAATGGGTGCTTTTATTAGAGCCTAAGGATGCAAGAGAAATGGGAATTAAGGATAGAAGTACGTTGAAGAGGATAAAAGACAAGATTAGGCAAGGTAAGATACTGAATTATGAAGCATGAGCCGTGAAGGCGTTAATGGATAATTTTACTCTTAATTTTTAAGTAAGATCAAGGTTGGAGTTGTGGAATGAATTTTAATTAGATTTCAAAGTTAACTGTGTTAAAACATTAAAATTATCGTCCACTTTTTATTTAATTTACTATAAATAGTAATGTCACAGTGTTTAATTTGAAGCTAACTGAAATTACAATTGCTTATCAGGATATACTCACATGAAAAAGCCATTGTGTGATATTTTATTTGCATCTGAGAAAAGAAAACAGGTGCTTTTATTATTGCAGGATGGAGCAAAAGAGATGCAATTCCTTCTCAGATCTCTTCATACTACTAGACAAGCCCTACTTCCTCAAATGAAAATACTTGAAGAACATAGTCTTGTTGCTCGCAATAAAGATACTTATGAACTAACGACTATTGGAAAACTGATAGTGGATCAGATGCTTCCTCTTTTAAATATTATTAGTACCTTTGATATTGATATTGATTATTGGGGAACTCGTGATCTTGAGTTCATTCCTCCACACCTGTATACAAGACTTCATGAACTTGGACCATCCCCCGTAGTGGCAAGTATCCCTCCCATGAATGTTTGCGAGCCCAGTAAACAAGCAGTCGAAAATGCCAAAGTATCGACACAGCAGGTTTCTGTTACTACATTCTTGTTTCCTGTATTTCCATCGGTACTTGAAGATTTGAGGAAACAGGGAGTAAAATTACAGCTGATAGTTTCCACAGAACTTTATGCAAAGATTAAAGAGGAGCAAAGGGGTCATGTGAAGGATTTGCTTATGAGCGAACTTAATAAAGTATATCTTTATCCTAAAAAAATGGGTTTCGTGTCCTTTGGGTACAATGACTTTTCCTTTACGATGAGAATATTGAACAAAGAAGGTTATTACGATCATAAATACATAACATTCAATAGCCCCTCTGCACTAATATGGGCAAAGGAACTCTTTGAGTATTATCTGAAAGACTCTATACCAATAACTGAAATTTAATTATTTCCTCTTCAAGTTGACATAATTCTAATTTTAAAGTTGTAAAAGCAAGTTTTCACAGTTCGGTTTTTTGCCAGACATATTTCAAGAAACATTACAAACTAAAAATAAACGTTCCGTTTTTTCTTGTTACCTATATCCCCCCTCCCTATGCGACGGGTGAGATTCGACCCTATTTGCTTAATTACACACATTGAAAAAAAGATTACTCTGTAGAGTAATCTCTACAAACGGGTATATCAATACCGCTTTCAGCGATCTGAGAGAAAAGTAGACCGTTTTTAATATTTAAATTCAGAAATGTGCTAATTTCTATTGTTCACTCCTCGACCCCTTCAAAGCAGTAATATCCTTTGGTAAGGCCGTTTTCTTTATAAACCGGGCAGCTATCACAGATGCATCCCTTTTTCTCGTCGATGAACCGGCTTTTCCCGGAACCGCAAAACAATCCTTCCGGATCATCCATGTTTGAGAAATCTCTTTT
This sequence comes from Methanolobus sp. UBA474, assembly GCA_002501695.1. GTDB lineage: Archaea > Halobacteriota > Methanosarcinia > Methanosarcinales > Methanosarcinaceae > Methanolobus. The sequence continues at coordinate 2,899 of DANZ01000127.1, forward strand.
GATCATCTTCGTCATATCATCTGGCATGGATTTCTTTTCGTATGCAGACCTGTAGGTCGGACACTTCATGCAAATGCACTTCTGTAGATTTTCAATGCTTTTCTCCACTTTCCCCATAATGTACCCCCTGATGCTCTAGTGTTATAGAAAATATGCGGAGCGTTTTATTTAGTATTTTCGCTTTTCCGGAAGATCGACATTTGAATTTTTGTTCCTTCAGCAATTAAAAGACATTTGAAAGATTTCCTGGTTTATAAAAAGCTATTACATATAGATAAAAATGTTTTGCAGTGGGGACGCAGGGAATATGTACACTCCCCATTCTACATTAAAATATCTGATTATGAACATATCAGATAAAGGAATGACTCCTGACTTTTAAAATAAGGAATCTCAGTACTGCCAGGAGATTATGACAGAGAGACCACGTATCAGCCTGCTCTGTCAGACAGGCATTTCCTTTCATCTTTGCAGAGGTCAGACCTCATTGAATTCTATACTGACCCTTTCACTCTTTCTGGAGAGGGATTTTGACAGCATTCCGGTTTCCATCCTGCACACATGCAGCACGCCGGAGGGTACAAGGCAGAAAGGGCATGCGTGAGCCTCTTTGGCGCGGTCTATAACATAATTGTCCTTGATGTCCATTGTTTCCATCATGGGTACCTCCATGCGTGACATCTTTTTTATTTTTCCACAAGGGGTTTCAATATCGATGATTATGTTCTTGCCTTCGAGCCTTCCTGTTGTCTTATGGATGAAGTCGCAGATGGCTGAGTTTACAGTAACTGTTGTTGGCATAAATTATCTCCTTAATATTTTTCACCCTGCGCATAATTATTATCAGAACTCTGACATCAGTGGCAGGTATTGTTATCATTAAGAGTGTGTCTTCATTATTTAACAATTATGAACGGATAATTGAATGTATCGTCATACAACAGGAAGGCTGTATAGTAGGATGAGGTGCCTGTCAGACCTTCTTATTTATACTGAATTGTTTTTTAAATTCAGCTCTCTTTTTAGATAAGGTGGACATATTAATTTCAACTTAACTAATAACCTATATATCCAATGAATTACAAATTATTTTGAAATAACAGCAGGTGACAATATGCACTATGGTCTTGGGATAGATGCCGGAGGAACATATACGGATGCTGTGATCATCCGGGGTTCGGACGGGGCAGTGGTCGATTCGAAAAAAGCATTTACTACGTATCCTGACCTCCAGGAGGGTATCAGGAACGTACTGGATTCTCTTGATCCTGAGTATCTTAAAGATGTCAACCTCGTGTCAGTCTCAACAACACTCTCCACAAATTCACTGCTTGAAGGTACAGGCGTACCCGTGGGCCTCATAATTGTGGGCGAACAACCGGTGGAAAAGGTCTTCCCGACGCAGCATATAAAATGGGTTGCAGGAGGGCATGATACCCGGGGAGATGAGGAATATCCCCTTGACGTTGATTCAGTCAGGGATTTCGCCTTAAAGACCAAAGATATGGTTTCAGCGTATGCTGTCTCTGCCTACTTTGGAGCACGCAACCCCGAGCATGAGCTGAAGGTTAAGGATTTGGTCAGGGAGATCACCGGAATGCCGGTGGTATGCGGGCACGAGCTCTCCATGGAACTCGGGGCATATGAAAGGGCCGTGACAGCAGTACTGAACGCACAGCTCATTCCCATTACGCAACATTTTGTCAGCTCCGTTATGAAGGACATCAAAAGGAGAGGCATCAATGCCAGGATGCTCATGCTCAAATGCGACGGCTCCGTCTATAACATAGAGGATGCGCTGGAAAAGCCCATCGAGACCATCTTTTCCGGGCCGGCTGCCAGCCTGCTGGGAGCATCCTATCTTTCAAAGATCGAAACCTGTGCCGTGATAGATGTCGGGGGCACCAGCACGGATGTGTCCATGCTGCATAACGGAGTGCCGGAGATAAGCACCTCAGGCGCCGTTGTGGGCGGATGGAAGACAAGGGTACGGGCGATGAGAATGGAAACCTCTGCAACAGGAGGAGACAGTCACATATGGGTGGCAGAAGACAGGATACACATCGGACCAAGGAGGGTCATTCCCCTGTGTGTGGCCTCCGGGCAGTATCCGGGATTCGCTGACAAGCTGAAGATGAGCAGGCCTCTTCCAAGGCCTCTAATGGATGAGAACTACCAGCCGACCAAGTTCTTTGTCAGGAGCGGCTATGAGGCAGCAGGCCTTGACGAACAGGAAAACGAAATATTTTCCATCATAGGTGCAGACCCCTTCTCCATCAATGAAATGACTGCATTCCTTAAAAAAAGTCCTTCTTCAAAGGTCCTGGATTCTCTTATCAGGAAGCGGCTGATCCAGGGGATAGGTTTCACTCCCACCGATGCCCTGCATGTGCTGGGGGTATATACTGAGTGGGATGTAAAGGCTGCAGAGATGGGGGCCTCTCACCTTTCAAGGTATGTCCAGAAAGGCAAATACGAGTTCTGTACCGACGTAAGGGGGCTTGTGGCCAGGAAAATGGCAGCAGGCCTGATGTCCTTTATCCTGCCGCATCATCCCGAAGACATGATCGCTGACCTGCTGAACCGTGCCTATCCTGCAAAGTTCAAACTCGAAATACCGGTGGTATTGCTCGGGGGACCAGTACAGGCACACGCTGATGAGCTCAGGTCGATAATCGAGGCGGAAGTGGTCGTCCCTGACTTTGCAGAAGTGGGCAACGCTGTCGGCGCCCTTGCCGGAAAGGGGGTCAAGAGGATAGAGATCTCGATAATGCCTGCATCGATACAAAATCCTGACGAGGACTTCCTGGTCTTCTCCCCGCTTGGCAGGGAACGCTTCCATGTTTATAATGATGCGGTGGATTTTGCGACCGCAACAGGAAAAGAGCTTGTGCTGGATTATGAGAAAAGGTGCGGGATACTTGAACAGGATACTCAGATAACGGTTTCCAGAAAGACCATCTCGCCTGAGAACTGGCCTCATCCGCCTCTTGAGACCAGGGTGATAGTCGTGGGCGTGGGCAATCCCATGATGGTCTTGAGGGACTGAGGTCCAAACGTTTAGGATTATTGAGCATAGGAAGATGGACAGACTGATAGAACTCCTTGAGAACTCGAAACACTGCGTATTCCTGAGCGGAGCAGGCGTCTCCACACTTTCAGGAATTCCGGATTTCAGGGGGAAGAACGGCATTTACCGGAAATTTGACGCTGACAGGATATTCGATATCGATTACTTCCGCTCAAACCCCGGATACTTTTACTCACATTCAAAGGACCTTGTTTATAGTGTAAGTGAAAAAGAGCCGAATATCATACATCACACGCTTGCAAAACTTGAAAAGAAAGGGGTCATAAAGACCCTCATTACGCAGAATATCGATCAGCTGCATCAGAAAGCAGGTTCACGTCATGTAATTGAGATCCACGGGTCTGCCAGGGAGAATACATGCCTGTCTTGCGGAAAGAAATTCTCCTATGAGGCTGTGGCAAAAGAGGTCAACAAGGACATAATACCAAAGTGCGATGCATGCGGAGGCCTTGTTAAGCCGGACATTATCTTCTTTGGAGAGATGCTTGACGAGGAAATTGTATTGAAAGCCGTGTCTGAAAGTTCCCTTGCTGACCTGTTCGTGGTCATAGGCTCTTCACTGGTGGTGCAGCCAGCTGCCTCTCTTCCTCTCTATTCGATAAGGAACAGGGGAAAACTTGTGATCATCAATGACATGCCAACTCCCCTGGACGGGTATGCATGCCTTAAATATGATGACCTTGAGGATGTGTTCGGTTATATCGAACATCACTACTCTGATAATAAGCAGTCCTCATCACAAAGATAGGTCTATCGTTAAAGCAGGAATGTAAAGAGCAACGCTGAAATGCACTGAACAGCCTCAGTCGTTCTGAGGATATTCAAATGCGATCTCCAGCACTCCGTTCTTATATGCTGACCTGGCGGTTTCAGGATCAACTCTTGCCGGCAGCCTCACAAGCCTTGAATAGCCAACGCCATTGACCATAACATTGATCTCTACATGCATCTCCGACGGGTAATACTCAATGCTACTTTCGTCGGCTCCGAGATCAGCCAGCAGATACACTCTGTCACCTGTCTGCTGCACTTCGATCAAAGGATCCTGCTGCAGGATATAGAAGTCACCCTCCTTCTCCTCTTCATCACTTGGTTTCACAGAACTTCTCCCCTCAAACCCAAAGATCGTAGGATTCTTACCAGGCTGACTGATAATCGTAAAACCCTGCACAAGAGGCCTGTCAGCATCGTCACTGACACTGTTCTCGAGCATGCTCAGGATATGATCTATCAGCTGGTCGATCGTCTCGATCCTTTTTTCATTGGACTTATCGTCATCTCCATGACGTCTTTTATCGTCCATGTATTCATCTCCACTCATATTTTATCGTTCTTCATTTATATGGCTATGCTTCAAAGGCGTGGTTAGTTTTACTGTATACGAACAAGGCATATAAAAACCGAACGACACAAAATTTTATCTTCTCTTTGAAACTCCCAATCAACTATTTATTGATGTATTGACCTCATATGGGCTACTCGTAAAGAGGGAACATCATGGTCTCAAAGGAACTGCCATTCACGCAACAGAAAATAGCCGGGATTATCGCAGAACATCCAACTCCCTTCCACCTGTATGACAGGAAGGGTATCATTGATAATGCAAGATGTCTGAAGAAAGCTTTCAGCAGAGTGCATGGTTTCAAGGAGTTCTTTGCAGTAAAGGCATTACCAAACCCCTATATCATGAAGATCCTCAAAGAAGAAGGTTTTGGTGCTGACTGCAGTTCGATGGCCGAACTCCTGCTGGCAGAAAAAGCAGGTATTATCGGCGAAGACATAATGTTCAGTTCCAATGACACACCGGCTGAAGAGTTCATCAAGGCCCGGGAGCTGGGCGCGATAATAAACCTGGATGATATCAGCCATATAGAGTTCCTTGAGAGGACTGCAGGGCTGCCTGAACTTATATGCTGCAGGTATAATCCCGGCCCCCTTAAAGAAGGGAATGCCATAATAGGCAATCCTCAGGAAGCAAAATACGGATTCACACGGGAGCAGCTGTTCGACGGGTACAGGCAGATGAAAGAGAAGGGAGTCAAGCGCTTTGGCCTGCACACTATGGTTGCATCCAACGAATTGAACCCTGAATATTTCATTGAGACAGCAAAGATACTCTTCGACCTGATTGTGGACCTTTCCAGGGAACTGGACATACGCTTTGAATTTGTGAACCTGGGAGGCGGCATTGGTATTCCCTACAGGCCTGAGCAGCAGCCTGTTCCCTACGATGCTATAACTATCGGCGTACAGAAGGCCTATGATGAGAAGATAAGGGCTAACGGGCTGCATCCTCTCAGGATATATCTCGAGTGCGGCAGAGTGATCACCGGTCCTTACGGGTATCTGGTGACAACCGTCAGGCACCTCAAGCACATCTACAAGGATTATGTAGGCACCGATGCAAGTATGGCAAATCTTATGCGCCCCGGGATCTATGGGGCATATCATCATATAACCGTACTGGGCAAGGAAAAGCAGGTACCGACGCATGTATATGATGTCACAGGCTCCCTCTGTGAGAACAACGACAAATTCGCTATCGACAGGAAGCTCCCTGAGGTTGGGATAGGCGACGTACTGGTGATCCATGATACGGGTGCTCACGGATATGCCATGGGATTCAACTACAACGGTAAGCTCAGATCTGCCGAGATCCTGCTGAACGAAGATGGCAGTTATACCCGCATCAGAAGGGCCGAGACCGTGGACGATTACTTTGCCACGCTGGATCTTGAAGGCCTTAAAGAATTCTGATAAGCTGATGCGTTTTATGTGGATATAGGGATTGTTTATGCTTTCAGCCCTATGTCCATAAAGATATTTTTACTTTAGTATCTCTCGATCGCTATTTTTTGCTATTGATTATATATGTTTAATATTTTAATTTCATAAAATATATATACCGGGTCATTTGCCATTAGGTTTTAATTATATCTAATTGGTGTTTCTATGACCCGGCAGAAAATAACGCTATTAATGATATTCTCGATCTTGATATCTATCCTGGTAATGCCAGCAAGTGCAGTCCCGGAAGATCAGGGCAATGAGAAGGTTCCTGTACTGATCAATTTCAAAGGAAAGGCAAATGCTGATCTTGTGAAGGCTTATGGAGGAAGTGTAACGCATGAGTACACCATCGTTCCGGCCATAGCTGCAGAGCTTCCTCAAAAGGCTATTGATGCCCTTTCAAAGAACCCTAACATCGACTTCATCGAACATGACGGCCAGGCTCAGATCCTTGCAGATGAGATACCCTGGGGGATCACCCGTATCAATGCAGTCAATGCACAGTCCGGCGGTTTTGCGGGCAGCGGTGTAAAGGTGGC
>DANZ01000009.1 GCA_002501695.1 Methanolobus sp. UBA474
TATGCAATGAGAGCTCCCACCCGGATGTCATTGATCATATCGGACCCTCATTCTTTCTTGTTGCTGTCGGAGTTGCCATTGCCTTCCATCAGCTGCCTGATCACTGCATCTTTTGATCTTGTGGTCCTGTAATTGTAATAGATGAGGCCGCCGATAACTGCCAGGATAAGCAGTACGATCATAACTGTTCCTGCGCCGCTGTTCTTTTCCATGACAATGAGATTGATGTTCGTTCTGATCTGCTCCTCTCCGAAATCATCACTATACGTTATGGTTACCGGCAGCTCGTACTCTCCGGCCTCATCCGCTACAAAGGTAATTACGGCAGGCCCGTCTTCGTTCGGGTCAAGGGTTCCTATGAAAGATTCCTTTAATCCTTTGAACGGATGATCGTAATATACCCTTATTGAGTTTATTGTATTGTCACCGGAGTTCTCGATCCTCATTGTCAGCTCTACGGTATCCCCTTCGTAAGGAAGGACCGGATCGACCTTTACCGATGCGACGTTCAGGTTCCCCTTCCTGTCAAGCACGGTTATCCGGATGTCATATTCATCCGTCTGCTTCCCGTAGTCGTCCTCATAATCTATAATGACAGGGATCTCGAATGTCCCGGACCTGTTTGCCTTGAACTTGAACAATGCGGTCTGATTACCGCCTGCGGCAAGAGAGCCGATGGTAGAGTTGGTGATCCCCTTGAAATCATGGTCGAGGTTGACCACTACGGATTTTGCTATTGCCTCGCCGAAATTCCCGATCTCCAGATCCAGGTCGACCGTATCACCCTCATAGATATATGCAGGATTGGTCTTGACAGAAGATATCCTTGGCTCTGCATGCTCACCTGTCACTATCACTTCGGCATCATAATATTTTACTACCTGTACATCCTCATTCCCATATGTCAGTTTCATTTTTATGATATGGGGGCCTGGATTTGCATCAGGTGTCGTCCTCATGTGGTATCTCAGCTGCCTTTCGCTGTCGCGGTAAACGAATTTCGGAATATAGGCAACAAGGTCCTCTGTAACTATGATATCGGGAGGGATGCGGATTATCTCAAAAGTGATGTTCTCAGGAACCCTGGTGCCGCAGTTCTCAAGGCCGATCCCTACGGTGAATTCTTCATTGATGCCTACCGAACTGGGACTTATGTCCTCTACGACCGCTGTAAGGCATTCATCACCTGCAGATACTGCTGCAACAGGAGATATTCCTGTCAAAAGGATCGTAAAGACAAACAGGACCAGATATGTGAGTTTTACATCGTGATTCATTTTGTGCTCATCTCTTTTTGGATCTTTTCCGTAAATTCGATCAGGTTCTCAAAGATCAGGTCCAGTGCGATCATTTGCTGATAGTATTGCTCGATTATCCTGAGCGTTCTCCCGGAGCCTTCCGCCCTGCTGTTCTTGCATCTTTCAATTATGCCGGGAAGATCATTAAGTGCAGGAGTGACCATGAACTCGCTCTTGGACCTTATTGCAGCAATGGTCAGTGCCAGCATATTCCTCTGGACCGAGAAGTATAATCTCTTTGAACCGGCCCTCTTTGTTTTTTCTACGATCTTGATCCCGCTGAGCAGTTTCATTGTTGCGCTGACTGCCGAAAAACTATACCCGGTAATTGCAGAAAGCGCTTCCAGTGTCAGTGGATCTGGCTGGGAATACAGTATCGCTATCATCCGGGAAGATAATTCGTCAAATCCCTGAGACCTTATTCCCCGATACACAAGATCCTCAAATTCATTTCTTGCATTTTCCATATCATGGCCACATTTACACTATTTCCTGTGATTACAGTAAATCATAGAAATCAACATATATAATTTCTGGTGGTCATAGTTGCGATTTTAGTAAGTATCAGTCATCTTGAATCCCGGTTTTAGGTGGAAACTGGCATGCTGGAAGGAATATGTGAAGGCTGCTTCTGTTATTCACATTGGAAAGAAAGCCAATAATATTGATGAGCAGGCTTTGAAGATAAAGAGAGTCCAGAAGTTCATCAAAAAGAGAAGATCATGAAGAAGATCACAACATGTCACAAAAGGAATCTGAATCAAGAGGAGTTTCTAGGAGCAGGTTTCAAGGAATCAAGCAGAGAATAAGGGAAAATGGAGATTTGAATTTGAATACTCCGACTGTAAAAATGCTATTGTGCCAAGGCAAAGGCAAACGATTAAAGAGCCCGTCTTTGGCGGCGCATAGGCAGAGTTTCAATAGGGTGCTTATTATGGTTGGATTAATTGAGACTATTCGATTTCCAGCGGAAATATTCTCTTGGATTATGTGAATAATTCTCTAAATAACTGGGATACAAGCCAGGGTATTTTGCATCTTCAAGAGGAATGCAAAATACATTATCAGGATGGTCAGGCATTCCTCCCAGTCCTATTACTACAAAAACAGGTAGATTCATCTTCGCTGCAAATTCTCTATACCTTTGCATCTGATTATAGTTCGACCACTGGACCTTATTTTCAAATGCATAAGATCGATACTTACATTCAACATAGAGCTCAGCACCTGTTTGTTTATGCCGGACTTTTAAATCAGGTCTTGTATCAGCTTCAACATAGCGATCATGTTTTCGCATCATATCGGTGGTCCATTCTACAATCGTAAAATGTTGCTCGCTGAAATGATCAACAACAAACCTTTCAAATATATCTCCCTTTTCTATGCCATCTTCATCATTTACCGTCTCTTCCTCATTTGCGATGTAATTATCAGCAATTGTTATGACTTCAGAAGACTCCGGAACCACAGAAACATTCCTTGTTTTTAATTTGGAATAGTAATTTGGTCCTTGGGTATACACTAAATATGCAAATCCAATAAGTAGCAGATAAGGCCAGTAATTTTCCAATATATAAACTGCTAAGCTTAAAACAAGAAATATAGCAAATCCGGCAACTATAATTTTACCTAAGAAGTCATCGCCGTTCTTTTTTCGATAATATCTGTTATAATGTCTTCTTGCGATGATTCCACCAACCAGTAATATGTAGAAAATAGAAAATGTTTGCTGATTATTTAAACTTCATGTTTAAAAATTTTATGTTTATAAACTATATGAATCTATATAGAGATAGAGGAAAACTCGCTCTAGCAGCATATCAATAATTTTTTGAACTCTCCTAAAATAGGTATAAATTGTAAACAGAGCTATGTGTATAAATATATTTTGAAAATACAAAACATATTCTTTTCTGGAATAGCTGACTGAATTAAATTTAAAAATTCTGTTTTTTCTTGTTAACTATAACCCCCCTTTTTGTGTGAGTGATGAGATCAGAACCTACGCAAAATGAAATTTTAAAACATTAGCACTTTTTGAAGCTCGCCAGCAACACAAAAATCGTATGCGACTGCCGGGATTCGAACCCGGGTTAAAGGCTTGGGAAGCCTCTGTCATACCGCTAAACCACAGTCGCGCGTAGAATTGCAACCCTAATAATACTTCTGAGATTAAAGATTTTATGGTATCAGCAGGGCTATAGGCGGGAGAGGGGAGGCGGTTAAAGGGAATACCTGGCGTTCTTGATTTTTTCGTGGCCTGCGGGGGTGTCGCCGGCTCTCTGGATGCCCAGCTCTTGCAGGATAATGCAGAGCAGATGATGCCTCGTCTTTTCCCTTGATTCGAATGTGGCTTTGTATTCTGTGGTCAGCTTGAGGCCGTCCTTGTCGGAGTTCAGGTGGAAGCGCGCGTCACCGTAACCGGCAGACCTTGCTTTCTCCCGGATGTCCTCCAGTTTTTCATCGATATATGCAGGGAGGTCTTTCAGGTAAAAGTCAAATGTCAGCTTGAACTTGCCTTTGCCGTGGTTGGTGATGGTCTTCTCAAGGAAGACCTTGTTAGGTATCTTATGGAAGTCCTCGTATGTGGAAGGAGTGTGGTCGACGACCACATAGAACAGGCCGATGTGCTTGACCATGCCTTCCTCATCCCCGACCTCTATGTAATCGCCTATCTTGAACGGCTTCTTTGTGAGCAGGATGAACCACGCAAAGTAGGAGAATATGATATCCCTGAGCGCAAAGGCAAAACCCGTAGCTATCAGTCCGAGAAATATGGCTATATCCCTGGTGTCGATGCCAAACTGCCAGAATACAAGCAGCGTGGACAGGATATAGATGAAAGCTACGTATATCTTGCTGAGCAGTATCTTCTCTTCCTGGGTGCCTGCATCGTCAAAACGGTTGGGTATCAGATAGATCGTCAGCTTGATGAAGACCGTCGCAAGGGTATATGACACCAGTACGGTGACAATAGCCTCCAGAAAGACCAGGATCAGGTCAGGGACAACTATGATATCCTGCTCTATAGCGATAACTGCTGCCTGCAGGGGAAGGATCACGAACAGGAAGAGAAGGATCAGCCTGTTGAGAGCCTTATTGAATGTACCGGCCGTGGCCTTTACTTTGGTCAATGCTTCGTCTGTACGTTTTTTTCTCAGTATCGTACTAATGGGCATGGTCCATTGGAAGTTATATTAAAGCGTGCAATTTAGGGTAAATGGGGAATACACGGCGGGAGTCTCTTAAGCAATTCTATGTTTATCAATTATTTCCTCAAAGGAGTCAGCAACATACTTTAAGTTGTCCCTTCCGACCTGGTAGGTACTGAGCTTGAAGTATTTGGTCAGCCC
>DANZ01000084.1 GCA_002501695.1 Methanolobus sp. UBA474
TGCCCCACACGCCTTGGACACTTTGGCCGCCCTCTTTCCTTCATAGCCTTTTTCACAAAGGCTGTTCCTCATATATACTTTCCCACATTGCGCCTGTACTTCCCCCATTCCTTAAATATAACTCAATTGAGAACAAATATATAAACTTATCTAGATAACCTTTTATATTTTCACTCATATTAGATAGTATTCATATCAAAAAGGATTTGCAGGCTAAGTAGTACGTGCCTGAAAGACAGTGATAAAGATGAAGATATGCATTACTACAAAAAACAGCGATCCTGAAGCAGATACACATCCACATTTCGGACGATGCAGGCATTTTATGTTCGTAGATACAGACACCATGCACATTGAATTTGCTGATAATCCCTATGCTGATGCGTCTCAGGGCGCTGGCGTACAGGCTGCACAGTACATTGTAAGTATGAAAGCCAATGTCCTGATCTGCGGGAATCCGGGTCCAAATGCCATGTCAGTTATGGAAGCTGCAGGTATAAGAGTAGTGAAACTCCCGGAAATGAAAGCTTTGGAAGCTGTGCAAACATTCCTTGAAACGATATAAAGGTGAAATTATGAAGATCAGTATACCATCTATGGGTGAAAACGGCCTGGAAGACCAGGTAGGACAGCATTTTGGCAAGGTTTTGAACTATATTATCTATGATACTGAAACCGGAGAAACTTCAATATTGCCCAATACCAGTGAGCACAACGGAGGAGTAGGCCTGCCTCCTGAACTGATGTCCGAGAACGCTGTGAATGTAATGCTTTGTGGAGGGCTTGGCACTAAAGCCGTTGCAATGTTCGATCAGTACGGAATAGAAGTATTTGTGGGAGCTCAGGGAACGATCAGGGATGCTTTGAACGCCTGGAAAGAAGGAAAGCTGGAAAAGGCAAATCCGAACAATGCATGCACTTCTCACGATCACCACGATCACCACGACCACCATCATCACTGAGATGCACTTGCCCTTCAGGATCCTGTTAGCATAATAGTCTCTGAGGCTACATGAAGATAGCAGTAGCAAGCGGGAAAGGCGGCACCGGTAAGACAACGGTAGCCGTTAATATGGCAGTGTCCCTGGGAAATGCCCAGCTGCTTGACTGCGATGTAGAGGAACCGAACTGTAACCTGTTCCTTGGTCATCCGCTTCAAAAAGTAAGAGATGTGGGGATACAGATCCCTTCCATTTCCAGAGATAAGTGCAATTCATGCAGGAAATGTGCAGAAGCCTGTCGTTTCAATGCATTAGCAGTATTGCCGACAGGTATCATGCTCTTTCCCCAGCTGTGCCACGGTTGTGGCGCATGCTCCCTTGTATGCCCGCAGGATGCCATCTCCGAAACAACTCACGTAATTGGCACTGTTGAGAGATCTGCATCTTCTGCCCGCAGAGTAGAACTGTACCAGGGAGTACTGAATATAGGTGAACCGATGGCTTCTCCTGTTATACGCGCTCTAAAGCAATATATTGATGACAGCAGGACAGTGATCCTGGATTCTCCCCCGGGCACTTCATGTCCGGTAATCTCTTCTATAACCGGAACAGATTATTGCATACTTGTCACGGAACCCACTCCTTTTGGACTGCATGACCTGCTACTTGCCGTAGAGCTGGTAAAGGAACTGCAAATACCCTATGGGGTTATCATCAACAGGCATGGAACAGGCGATGACAGTGTGGAGGGTTATTGTTATGAGAACAATATCCCTGTGCTTATGAAGATACCCTATGATAGAAGGATAACTGAACTATATTCAGAAGGTATCCCTTTCGTGCTTCAAATGCCTCACTGGAAAGACCAGTTTTTAAATTTGTTCATAAAATTGCAAGTGCTTACAGGCAGGTATTGAGATGATAAAACAAATCACTGTCATCAGCGGTAAGGGCGGTACAGGTAAGACCACCCTCACAGCAGCCTTTGCCACCCTTGCATGTAATGCCCTTATAGCAGACTGCGATGTGGATGCTGCGAATCTTCATCTGATATTGGATCCCGTACTAACAGACAGACTGGATTTCTACGGTATGAAAGTGGCTGCCATAGATAGGGACAAATGTTGTGCTTGCGGCTTGTGCAGAGAAGGTTGCAGGTTTGGAGCCATCACTGAAGGTTTTGTCATAGATATACATGCCTGCGAAGGCTGTGGGGTATGTGAGCTTGTCTGCCCGGAAGGAGCAATTGTAATGAAGGACCATAAAGCAGGCGAAATATACAGATCCATAACCCGGTTTGGTCCTTTCGTTCATGCGCGTTTAGGAATTGGAGAAGATACGGGAGGCAAGCTGGTCTCAATGGTGAGGAAAAATGCAATGGAGATGGCTAAAATGCATGGCAATGAGCTCATCATTATAGATGGCCCACCGGGTATCGGCTGCTCTGTGATAGCGTCCATATCCGGCGTAGACCTTGTGTTCATCGTCACAGAACCAAGCGTTTCAGCCATACATGACCTTGAAAGAGTAATTGAGGTCGCTGATCATTTCAGGATAAAGGCTGTTGTCTGCATCAATAGATATGACGTCAACGCAGAAAAGACAGCACATATAGAAGAATACTGCAGGAAAAAAGGGGTGGATGTTGCAGGTAAACTCCCTCTGAGCGATGTTCCCACTAAAGCAATGCTGGAAGGCAGAACAGTTATTGAATATAAGGACGATGTTTTTGCCGGAAGAGTCCAGGATATATGGTACCGGGTACACAAAGAACTTATTTAGAAATTCCTCTGAAGTTTTTTTTCAGCAGAACCTGAGAGACGCAATATAGAACAGTTGCTTCAAATGGAACTCAGGATATGGTCTATCTATTCGTATTTTACTGCCTCGGCTGGCGCAAGGGTAGTGTGGAGGAGAGGACCCGGCCATTGGCAGAGCCCTCCCTTAGTGGATGGGCAAGTGGAGGTAATATTGTGGAGGTAGTATTATTGGAGGTAGTTTTGATGGAAATAGACCCATACCACTAATACCCGGGTATTATTCTACTCGGGTTGTCGCCGTTATTGTAAGGGGTTATATATATAAGTATTTATCAAATATTATGAGCAAGTGTGAAATTTGCACAAGCACATTTGATTTACAGATATTTACGCCTTGAGTAGACATTGATATTGATAAAAGATAATGCATGTCTGCCTGACAGGCCATTATCCTGTAAAAAAGGAAGCAAGATATATACCTGTCGTTCATAAACATAGTGGGAGAGGATCAAGACCTTAAACCTTAGAACGGAGGATAGCCATTTATGAAAATGCCCTCTGATAAGCCAAACTATACACATGCCGGTGAGCATGGTACTGTTGACCCTTTGATCATCAGTACCGAAAAAGGAAAAAAAGCCATTAAAACCTCATTTGCCGGACTGGCAGCGATCGCAGCCGTACAGGTAGTCATCGTTTATATATCAGACAGTTCGGCGCTGCTTGCAGACACCTTTCATAACTTTAGCGACGCTGTGACCACCATACCTTTGTGGATAGCCTTTTCTATTGCTAACAGAGAGCCAAACAGGAGATATACGTACGGATACGGGCGCGCTGAGGATGTCGCGGGACTGGCCATCGTATTCCTGATCCTCCTCAGTGCGTTGTTTGCTGCCTACAATGCCATCGGACTTTTTCTTGAACCCGGGACCATATCGTACGTAGGAGTTGTCGCCATTGCCGGAATAGTAGGATTTGCAGGCAATGAGATGATAGCGCAGTACAGGATAAGAATAGGAAAGGAGATAGGCAGCGCCTCACTTATTGCAGACGGCTATCATGCACGCACCGACGGCCTGACAAGCCTGGCAGTCCTGCTGGGAGCTGTCGGGGTATGGCTCGGTTTCCCTCTTGCAGATCCGATAGCAGCGGTCCTTATCACCCTGGTCATACTGAAGGTTGTCTGGGAATCCGGCAAACTGGTCCTTGGAAGGCTGATGGATAGCGTGGATCCGGAAGTGGTTGATGATATAGTGCATGCTATAGGCCACATAGGAGAGGTATCGGACATCACCGACGTAAAGGTAAGATGGATAGGACACAGGATGCATGCAGAAATAACCATTGCCGTAGATTCCGGGCTTTCCGTCAGAGAAGGCCACGACATAACCAGGGAGGTAAGGGATTCACTGGCCCGGCATGTTACCTACCTATCCGGTACGACCATTCATGTCGAACCGGAAGAAGCTTCCGGGAAATGCAGCCTGCAGGTTTGAAACTCCTGCACTGGCAAAAACGTAGAATGGTAAAGCAGTAAGTATCTAGAGTTCCCTGAGAAGACGGAAGCCGGTGAAACCATAGCGGTTATCGGGGCTGTTGCCGCTGCGAAGCGCCGACCGGCAATACCTGGCAAGGCTGCTCCAGCAACCGCCACGGTCGACCCGCAAGGAACTGCTGCTATCCTCCCGGGCCCCGCTATCAACCAGAGCACCCTCATAAGAATCATGCCATTTGTCCTGGCACCATTCCCATACATTGCCATACATGTCATACAGACCCCAGGGATTGGGTCTCTTCTGTCCCACCTGATGAGTTGTGGATCCTGAATACCATGCATACTCATCCAGGCCGGATTCAGTATCACCGAAAAAATACCTCGTGTTAGTCCCCGCCCTGCAGGCATACTCCCACTCAGCCTCGGAAGGCAGGCGGTAATTGTTCGTACCTTCCATTTCATTCAATTTCTTAATGAACTCCTGCACATCGTTCCATGATACCTGTTCGACGGGCATATCATCACCTTTAAAATACGAGGGGTTATTGCCCATTATCTTAACCCATTGTCTCTGTGTCACAGGATATTTACCAAGGTCGAAGGGTTTTGAGACCGTTACCTTGTGAACTGGTGTTTCATCTTTACGTTGGTTTGAACCCATCAAAAAATCGCCGGCGGGAATGAGTATGAATTCAATGCCAATAAAGTTCCTGTCGGTAACTGTCCCATACCCGTGTTTGATCTCAGCATCATCCACCATTTTACCATCTACGATTATCTGGTTCCCATAATACTCTATGAGGCAATGCCTTACTTAAACATGACCGGTCTGCAATAAAATATGAGCCTGACGGACCCACAACTAAAAAGGGTTCCTGTTAGTCTATATATCAGCAACTGCGTATGCTCTGTATTCACTATTGCGCCGTCATCGGACCAAAATATAGAAAAGCGCTGCAACGAACTATATGCCCTATGCAGGCACACACTTTTACGGCATGTACCCGTCTTAACAATAAGCCGTGATCAAAGATAGCGATGTCTGAGAAAACGCCACGCTTTAGGGCACTTTTTTCCTTGCAGACCTGGAATGTCCCCGCATCCCTTAATTAATACACTCCCATATTCACAGGCATCCCGCTTCCAGCAACAAATTATTGGTTAAGTATATGTATATCGAATCTTATTTTGAGAACTATATGGAGTTATGACTGTGCAGGATATGGCATTCTTCCTTGGTTCTTTTCTTTCCCTGTTCGCTATAGTCAGTCCTCTGAGCGGGGTTGTGACCTTTGTTTCGCTCACGAACAACGTTACATTTGAAGAGAAGAACATCATTGCGAACAAATCAGTAACACTTGCCTGTATCATCGCCCTCTTTTTTGCTTTTACAGGAGGACTTATCCTTGACTTCTTCGGCATTACCATCGATTCGCTCAGGGTTGCAGGCGGCGTTCTCCTGTTTGTAGTGGCGTTCGATATGATACTCGGGAAGGTTTCCCGCGAAAGCATAACCGAGAACGAGATAGACAGCTCCATTGACCGCAGCGATGTATGGATATTCCCGATAGCACTGCCTCTCCTCACCGGGCCGGGAACGATCTCAACGGTGATCGTGCTAATGAGCACCGCAAACTCCGTGATACAGAGCATTAGCGTGATAGTATCGATATTATTGACCTTCATTATCAGTCTTGTCATGTTCAGGTTCTCAAGAAGGATATTCAAATTTGCGGGATACACCGGGATGCTGGTATTCACAAGGCTGATGGGCCTTCTGCTTGCGGCACTGGCTGTGAACTTTGTAGCTACAGGTTTGTGGAATATCTACCTTTCATTCAGTACTCTGCACTGAAGGTCTTTCTTGTAAATTTAGGACAGAGCAATAACCCTTTTATGTCAGCCCCCCGTAGTTTTATGGTGGTTATGGGTAACGGGACAGCAGAAGAGAAGGATTTCCAGTGTACTCCCAGGGGTGATGAGCATGTCATCGGGCCGGAAGAATTCATGCGCAGGCTGAACACGACAACTGAAGGACTCTCTACTGAAGAAGCGCTTCGCCGAAGAGGAATATGCGGTTCTAACGTACTTGAAAAAAAGAAGAAAGAAAGCCTGCTCAAGAAGTACTTTAAACAGTATGGGAATTTTTTCGCGATCCTGCTGCTCTTTGGTTCTGCACTCTCATTCACTGCCGAATACCTGGACCCGGGAAGGGGCAACATCTTCATTGCCATCGCCCTGCTGGGAGTGGTCATACTTAATGCAACCTTCACCTTTATCCAGGAGTACCAGGCCGAAAAGATAATGGAAAGCTTCCAGGATCTTATGCCTCCGACTGCCAGGATACGGCGTGACGGGGAGATCGTGGAGCTGCCTGCCTCAGGGATAGTTGCAGGGGATATCGTATATCTGGAGGAGGGGGACAAGGTACCTGCAGACGGCAGGCTCATCGTCCAGAACAGCCTGAAAGTTGACAATTCACCGATAACAGGAGAGGCGGAGCCCCAGTTAAGGTCCCTCGAATGCACGCACGATGAAATGCTGGAGTGCAGGAACATGGTGTTCTCCAGTACCCTGGTGCAGACAGGCAACGGAGAGGCGGTCATCTTTAGCACGGGTTCCGATACACAGATCGGGAAACTGTCACAGCTTACACAGGAAACGATGTCGGTCCAGACCCCCATACGCAAAGAACTGGACCATTTTGTCAAGATCATATCTTCAATTGCTATTTTTCTGGGGATCGCATTCTTCCTGGCGGGTTTCTTTATCCAGGACACCTTCCTTGCCAGCCTTATATTTGCCATCGGCATTATCGTTGCTAACGTTCCAGAAGGACTTTTACCCACAGTGACACTTGCCCTGAGCCTGGCCTCCAAAAGGATGGCTAAAAGGAATGCCCTGATAAAACAGCTCGAATCCGTGGAAACACTGGGCTCTACCACCGTCATATGCACCGACAAGACAGGAACGCTTACACAGAACAAAATGGCTGTGAGCTCGGTATATACAGGTTCCGGCTACATGGGTGCTCAAAAAGGTGAAATGCCTCCGGAGATGCTTTTACGTGTTGCTGCGGTCTGCAATAACTCCAGATTGTCGGATGAGCAGCCGGGGTACAGAGGTGATCCCACTGAAGGCTCGCTGCTTGTCTATGTGGACAAATTCAGAGATGTCGCAAAGATACAGGAAGAATATCCCCGGATGGCGGAATATCCTTTCGATTCCAGGGTCAAGAAAATGCAGGTAATATGCAGGACGCCGGATGGAACCTTGGATTCATACCTTAAGGGTGCTCCGGAAGTGCTCCTTGAGATGTGTGACCGCATGATAGCAGAAGGAAAGGAAAAGGAGCTCACTGACCGGGAAAAGCAAGAGCTGGAAGATGAGTATCTGAAAATGGCAAAAAGGGGCGAGAGAGTGCTTGCATACGCATTCAGGAAAGCCGGGGAGGTGAGGGAATATAAGGAACACTTTATCTTCCTGGGATTCTCCGGCGCCCTGGACCCCGCACGCCCCGAAGCGAAAGAGGCGATCAACAGGTGCTACCGTGCGGGCATCAAAGTGGTCATGATCACAGGGGACCACCCTGTGACCGCAAAGTCCATAGCGTCATTGGTGGGGCTCACTAATGATGATGGCGATACGGTGATGATAACAGGCCCGGAACTGGAGGTAATGCCAACTGAGGATCTGACCCGCAGACTGCAGGCAAGGAGCATAATATTCGCCCGTACTTCCCCGCTCCAGAAGCTTAAGATAGTAAGAGCTTTCCAGTCAGCAGGCGAAATAGTCACGATGACAGGGGACGGGGTTAATGATGCACCCGCAATTAAAAATGCCGATATGGGCGTTGCCATGGGCAGCGGCACCGACGTTGCGAAGGAATCTGCAGACATGATCCTGCTTGACGATAATTTTGCAACCATTGTCAATGCTGTGGAAGAAGGAAGGACCGTCTTTGATAACATAAAGAAATTCATTGCATATATCCTCACAAGCAACGTTCCGGAGATACTGCCCTTTATCGCGTTTGTGCTGCTCGCGCTTCCTCTGCCCATGAACGTGCAGCTGATACTGGCCATAGACCTGGGCACGGATATACTGCCTGCCATTGCACTTGCCATGGAAAGGGGAGAAGGGGATATCATGAAGCGCCTTCCCCGCTCCAGCAAGGAGAAACTGCTCACGCCCCAGGTACTGCTTACATCATACGGGCTTAAAGGCCCTATAGAAGCGGCTGCAGGTTTTGCCTGTTACTTTGCAGTTCTGTATGGAGGCGGGTGGAACTGGGGACAGCAGCTTGAGCTTGCAGATCCTCTCTACAGGCAGGCTATAACAGCTTTCTTCGCCGCGGTGATCGTTTGTCAGATAGCGAACGTGTTCACATCAAGGACACGAAGGCAGTCCGTTTTCGTAAAAGGTGTGTTCAGTAACAGGATGGTGCTCATTGGTATAGCGAGTGAGCTGCTGATACTGGCCTTCATAGTATTCCATCCGTTTGCAAACGCCGTATTCAATACTGCACCAATTTCCCTGGAATATGTGCTGCTGGCCGTACCTTTTGCCTTCCTGCTGTTTGCAGCAGATGAGCTCAGGAAATATCTCATCAGGCATGGCTCAAAACCAGCACAGCATCTGCTCGGGTGGTGAATTCTTTTAATAGGGGTCACTATTCTAATTTTTCAGATATTCTCATATATCATTGTCAATATAAAGGAAACGTAAAAAGGGGAGCTTGAAAATGATGGAAAGCAGGTTCATAGTCATAGCAGGTGAAGAAGCAGGACCAAAGTCGAATAAGATGGGAGGTATATGGAATGTTATCGATGCTGAGGCGAGGAACCTTGCACATATAATAAATGAAGGTGCGATCGAGGAAGGGAAAACATCCAGGATAATAGTAGCGGGACCTTACTACGGGTACAGCGGAGCTGACTGGAACAAAGGATTGAACCGTATCACCGACATGAGCGATTTCAGCGACTATGAACCGGAAGGAGAACTGCTTTACGCTCTGGAGCAGCTTAATTCCCGGGGCATAGAGACACATGCAGGCTCCAGGAAAGTGAATGATACGGACATCATTTACATCATGTTCAAAACAAACGACTTCCATCTGATCAGTTCTGAATATAAAGGAGAAGGCCTGAATCTTTCGAGCATGATAAAAGCTGAGGCATACGACCTTACCGGCCTGGACTCGCTGCACTATGAAAACATGAACAACGGCATGGAATACACGCACTATCTCAACCTGTCCTATGCGATATCAGAACTTGTCCGCTTGCTTGTGAACGCAGGCAGAAAGGATGAAACCGAATATAGTGACAGGGCCATATCAGAGTTTGCGGCCTCCCTTCTGCCATCGGTACAGGTTTCCCTCCACTGTCATGAGTTCGGGGTATTCTATGCAGCCGCACGGCTTGAGAAGCTGGGTGCAAGCGTGCATACAGTTGCAACCTACCATGCCACGATACCCGGCAGGGTCGCAGGCCACCGTTCTCTCCTGAAAATAAGAGAAAAGGACAGTTCATGGGATAGCGGGGTACCTGTCAATTTCGCAAAACTCGAATCGCTTTCATCACATGCCGATGTAGTCACTGCTGTCGGTGATTCCACGCGCAAGGAAGTAAAACTGTTCTACGGCATCGATGCGATAGTAGTGCGTAACGGCATAGATCTGGACAGTAGTGATATAGACTGGGAAAAAAAGACCGGGCACAGAAATAAGATACAGAAATTCCTGTCAGAGAAGATCTATAAAGTGTTCGACAGCAAGGTCATTCCTCCTGAAAGGATCGTGCCGATCTTTTCGATATCCCGCATCGAAATAGAGAATAAGGGTTATCCCGACCTGCTTGATGCCCTGGTGATACTTGACAGGATGGTTAAGACTCAGATCGATGCAGGGCAACTTGATGAGGATTACAGGATCATCTGTTTCATTGTCGCTGCCCACGGGCCAAAAGCCAATACCCCGGAGAACTTCCCCATTTACCTGCCTGAGGAGGTGCTCATTGGGGAAGAGATGAGGCTTCAGCAGATGATAACGTCCAGAGGGCTTGATTGCTCCCACATTACGGACGGAAGAAGGCATGTGGCTGCTGTGCTTTACCCGCAGTGGCTGTCACAAAATGACGGGGGGCTCAATATGACCACTGACGAGTTCATGGCCGGATGCATCGCCGGTGTATTCCCCTCAAAGTATGAGCCTTTCCTGCTGACCGGACTGGAAGCCGGGAAGGAGGCAACACCAAGTATCGTCAGCAAGATATGTGGCTTCAGTGATGCCCTCAACACCCTTAAAAGGCTTGTCATGGGAATGGGC
Source organism: Methanolobus sp. UBA474 (assembly GCA_002501695.1). Classification (GTDB taxonomy): domain Archaea; phylum Halobacteriota; class Methanosarcinia; order Methanosarcinales; family Methanosarcinaceae; genus Methanolobus. Next base: position 10,531 of record DANZ01000084.1, read on the forward strand.
GGGGTTATCGTTGTCGACAACATCAACCTTGCCTATATTGAATCCATAGCTGACTATGCTCTTGCCATGGATTATTTCATAGATACTTACATTGATGACAAGGTCAAATACAACCTGCTCTGCCAGGAAGCAAGCCTGCTTGCAAAGGACATGAACTGGAAAGCGCCAACGAGGGAATACTATGAACTTCTTACGGGTACGAGGATGGAGTGAGCATGTCCGAGATACGCAAGCATTATTTCCTTGACAGGCACTGCATTATAGCTACTGGCAGAGCTAAAAGACCCTCCGCACCAAAAGCATGCAATGATGACGTGCCCTTATCAACCTGCGTGTTTTGCAGCGGCCACGAGGAACAGACACCTCCCGCAACGGCAGTATATAAGGAAGGGCAGGTGATGAAAGATACTGACGGGCAGCGTGTTACCGGATGGGATGTCAGGTGCATCCCGAACCTCTACCCGGCACTCTCTCCTGATGCCCCGCAGGCAGCAGCCTCCGGTTTTGAGGTGGTAAGAGGGTATGGTTTTCATGAGGTCATTGTGGAGCACCCTGCACATGACAGCAGGCTTCACCTGTTCTCCGACGAGCAGATATTGCTTCTGATGCAGGTGTACCGGGACAGAGTAATGCACTACCGGTCACAGGAAGGTATCAGGTATGTCTCCCTGTTCAAGAACTGGGGTAAGAAAGCAGGTGCCTCCCTTGACCATACGCATTCCCAGCTGATCGCACTGCCAATCATTCCTTCCGAGATATCCGGGGAGCTACAGGCGATCCGCCATCTCGCAAGATGCCCTTACTGCAATATCGTTGAAAGGGAGAGAGGCAGTAAGAGACAGATATACGAGAACAGCCATTTCATAGTGATAGCCCCCTACTGCTCAGGGGTGCCCTATGAGCTATGGATACTGCCCTCACAGCATGTGCACCATCTTTCCGGATTCACCGATGAGATGCTCCTTTCACTTGGTAGATGCCTGAGATTCGCAGTCTCACGGCTGGAGACAACGATCCCTGAGCTTGCATATAATTACATGTTCTTCCAGATAGAAGGTAACCCTGACTATCACTTCAATGCAAGGATACAGCCTGTCACATCCATAGCGGCAGGATTCGAGAAGAACACTGGAATATATATAAACTCGATGCCCCCTGAAATAGCAGCCGATCATCTTCTGGACAGAGCCTGATATATTTTGTTTGACTGGAGTGATATTATGAAAACACTAAGAATTGCGATGTTCGCATGGGAAAGTCTTTATTCAGTGAATGTGGGAGGTCTTGCGCCTCATGTTTCAGAACTTGCGGAAGCCCTCGCCGAAAGAGGACATGAAGTGCATATATTCACCCGAAATAAGGATATGAACCCATATGATATTGTCAACGGAGTCCACTACCACAGGGTCGATCATTCGCTCTCCGGGGGCATAGTACAGCAGATGGACAGCATGTGCGATGCCATGCACTCTGCTTTCTGGGAAAGCGTGCACAGGTTTGGCAGCTTTGACGTTCTGCATGTGCATGACTGGCATCCTGTGAACGTGGTCAGCAGGTTAAAAGCTGAAGCAGGCATACCTTTTGTTACTACCTACCACAGCACGGAGTGGGGCAGGAACGGCAATGTCCATGGCACCTGGCAGGAAGCTATTGAGATCAGTCACCGGGAATGGAGAGAGGGATATGAATCATCGCAGGTCATATCAACTTCGAGAGCGCTGAAAGCGGAGATACAGCACCTTTACCAGATACCCGACTACAAGATATCTATAATTCCCAACGGTCTTAAAGAGAACAAAATGAAGATGAATGTGGATGCGGGGAAGATCAAGTCCTCTTATGGCATCCACCCCTATACTCCTGTGGTCCTTTTCGTGGGCCGTATGAACTATCAGAAAGGGCCGGACCTGCTTGTAAGGGCTATACCGAAGGTCCTTGAGAACAGGTGGGATGTTAGATTCGTCCTCATCGGTGAAGGTGAGATGCGACCTGTATGCGAGGACCTTGCCCGCAGGCTTGGTGTCTACGATAGCTGCCACTTCCTGGGTTATGCAAGCGAGAATGTGAAAAAGGAATGGGTAAACTCCTGTAACCTTATGTGCGTCCCAAGCCGCAACGAGCCGTTCGGGATAGTATTGCTGGAAGCCTGGGATGCGGGCAAGAATATCGTCGCAACGAACGCAGTGGAGCTTATTGACAATTTCCACAACGGTGTGACCGTGTATCAGACACCCGATTCAATTGCATGGGGCATCAACCATGTACTTGACAACTATGCTGACGGGCAGCTTGGCAGGAAAGGAAAGAAGCTGCTGAGGGATAGGTACAACTGGGACAGGATAGCCGAAAGAACAGCAGAGGTCTACCTAAAGGCAATGGCATGAAAAAACTATCTTCCAAAAAGGCAGGGCTTGCTCCGGGAACCATTGTTCACGTAGGTGAAGTAAAAACCGGGAAACCCAGGATCACTCTGATCAGCTATGATAAAGACACCTTTGAGGAGAGAATTGTTGAAAGCATTGAAGACTGCCTGCTCTGCAAGGACCTCAAAACTATTTCCTGGATCAATGTGGACGGTGTGCATCAGGTAGACATCGTGGAGAAGATAGGGACTCACTTCGGGCTTCATCCCCTGGTAATGGAGGATATAGCCCACACTTACCAGCGTCCCAAGATGGAGGACTTCGATTCCTACATCTATCTGGTACTGAAGATGCTGCAGTTCGACGAAGATACTTCGGACGTGAGCTCAGAGCAGGTCAGCATTATCCTGGGCCCGGGTTTTGTCCTTTCCTTCCAGGAGGCCGAAGGAGATACTTTCGATGCCGTAAGAGAGAGATTAAGGAACTCAAAAGGCCGCATACGCTCATCAGGTTCCAGTTACCTTGCCTATGCGCTGATGGACTCGATAGTGGACAACTACTTCGTGGTGCTGGAAAAGATAGGCGAGTTCCTGGAGGTGCTTGAAGAGAATGTGATAGAGGATCCCACACCTGCTATCCTTCAGGATGTCCACGGTATAAAAAAGGAGATAATATATCTTCGCAGGTCCGTATGGCCTCTCCGGGAGGTCATCGGTAAGCTGGACCGCTCGGAGTCCCCGCTGATCGAGGAAGTGACACTGGTGTTCCTCAAGGACATATACGACCACACCATAAGGATAATCGAAACCGCGGAAACTTACCGCGATATCACTTCGGGCATAATGGATGTCTACCTGTCGAGCGTCAGTAATAAGATGAACGAGGTAATGAAAACCCTCACAATAATAGCTACTATCTTCATCCCGCTGACTTTCATAGCCGGAGTGTATGGCATGAACTTCAATAACATGCCTGAACTTGCATGGAAATGGGGATACCCTGCAGCCTGGATAATAATGGCGCTTGTATCTGCCTCCATGCTGATATACTTCAGAAGGAAGAGATGGCTATAAAACAACAGAATGATGCAAATGTTTGACAAATATACTCCCCCTTTCACTATTAATTACAAAGGCCACGAGATATCGGTTGAGAAAGAGCAAGGTAACCTGATATACAGAAGGACCTGTGAGTATGAGACCATCGAAAAGATACTCCTTGAAGCTGACGGGGATTTCCTTATCAACCCCATAGAGCCTGTGAACCTCCCAAAACCGATAACATCTTTTCTGCTCATCGACTTCGAACGCCCTGTAATGATAAGCCCCGGAAGCAAGCAAAAGATATATCTCACATTCCCTGTGGAAATGGGCATATTCATCACTGGGAAGAAGGGAGAACATGAGCTTATCGACATACTTACCCTTAACAGGTCCAAGTACACCCTTTACGGGGATCCGAACCGGGGAATGATATGCAGGTACTGGAAGAGTGAAATATTCACATCCTACCCCAATCTGGACACCAGATACGAGGGGGATATCGAACTTGATATCATAAATGATACAAACCACTGGATGGAAGTAAAAAAATCCGTATTCAATGCCTTTGGCATGAAAATATATTATGGAACTGACCGCACATCAATGAGAGCTTTCATGAGGATCATCAACAGGCACCTGGCTGAAACGGGCTTCATGACATATACAACGACACCTGAGTTAAGGAGGTCCATGGAAGTGTACACGGCACGTAAGATAATGCTCAGCAGTATCAAAGGCATTATGGAGCATGGGATATGAACGTTACCGCGTACATGAGCTCCCTGCCAGCCATCCCTGGTATCGTGTTCAGCACAGTAGGTGCAATAATTATACTTATAGTAGCCATTTTCCTGGGAAAAGGGCTGACCATATACCTGCAAAGGTCGCTTAAGGACAAGATAGACAAGGGGCATCTTGATATAATTCTCAAGGCCGGCTATTATGGACTGATCACGCTGGTTATCGTAGCGTTCATCTTCCCGCTGATAGGCATAGATCGCTCCGGACTTCTGGTTACAGGAGGAGTACTGGGTATAGTTATTGGTTTTGCAAGCCAGAGTATTGTGGGGAACCTTATATCGGGTTTTTTCCTGGTAGTCGAAAGGCCTATAAAAATAGGTGACCAGATAAATATTGACAGTAATACAGGGTTTGTGGAGGATATCAACATATTCTCCACCATCATAAGGACCTATGACGGGCTTTACATGAGGATCCCGAACCAGACCGTATTCACGTCCAATATCACTAATTATGTAGCGAACGTAACAAGGAGATTCGAGTATGTTGTGGGTATCCGCTATAGCGATGATGCTGATAAAGCCATCCGGGTCATACGCGGGATCATTGACAACGAACCTTTTGCCCTGGAGAGCCCTTCACCCAGCATCTTCGTTGACACCCTCGGAGACAATTCGGTCAACATCGTAGTAAGGATATGGGCTCCGATCACCGAGTGGTTCGAAATGAAGACAAGGCTTTTATGGGTTATCAAAAAGACACTGGAAGAGCACGGGATAGAGATACCCTTCCCGCAGAGGACCGTGTGGTTCTCCGGTGAAGGACAGACAGGGAAGCTCTCCGGGAAAGAGGACAATTATCTTCCGGAGGCAGAGAACGATGGCCTTCCGGCATTACAAGAAGGAACAAGATAATGAGGAAAGAGTTATGAAGGCTGTCTGTGTATGTTTTGAAGTTCACCTCCCACTGCCTCTGAAATGGTACTGGCCGCGTGAAGGGTATGGAGCCCCGGCTTTTGAGAAATACTTTGAGATGGAAAAGACCTATAATAACTTCATGAGACTGGAAAAGGATGTGAAAGTCCTCAACACAGCTGTAATGGCCTCCATGGAAGCCGGAGGCAGGTACACCTTCGATATATCCGGGGTCTTTCTTGAACAATCCAAATGGGAGCCTGCCGTCCTTGACAGTTTCAGGCAGCTTGTGGACAGGGGGGCAAAACTTGCAGCTTCTCCCTACTATCATTCGATATGCCCTCTGTTCCCGGATCTTAATGAGTTCAGGGAGCAGATCATCATGCACATGGATTCCATCAGGGACCTGTTCGGCGTAAAGCCTGCTACATGCGTTAATCCGGAATTGCTTCTTGAACAGAGATCTGTCGGGATTTGCAGGGATCTCGGTTTCAGGTGCTTCATTTCAGAGGGCTCCCATAATATAATGAATGGATGTGACCCGAGCTATGTGTACAGAAATGAGGTTCCCACTCTTCTGCGCCATATTGACCTGAGCGAGGATGTCGAGAATAGGTTTTCGGACAGGAAATGGCCCGGATATCCGCTGATAGCAGAAAAGTTCGCTTCGTGGATAGCTGGCATGGAAGGGGATGTGGTAACTTTATACATCAGGTACGATTCACTTCGCACACACCTGCAGAGAAATGCGGAAATTGCGCAGTTCCTGAAAGATCTGCCGGGAAGCCTGGCCAGGAAAGGTATTGAAATGCTGTTCCCGGAGGAAGCCGCCGGCAGGTTCAGGCAGGAAGAACTGCCTTCTCTTCATTCAAAGAAGACCGTACGGTACGGCATGCATAATTTACTGGGTAACCATGCCCAGAACCTCTACATGCACGAGTTGCAGAGCATCGGTGACGAGCTCGGGAAACTCAGGGAACATGAGGATCACGATAAACTGCAGACAATATATCGCTACATGCAGCAGAGCGACATCTTCCTGGAGATGAATGCTGAAGGCCGGCGCTTAGGCTACGAGAAAGCGGTCAATAATTTCTCCATACTTTCCGATATGAAACGTGCGTTGACAGAGGCAGGCAAATGAAGTCAGTTTGTTTCTACTTTGAGGTTCATCAGCCATACAGGCTTAAATGGTTCTGGCCTGACAGCAGGTCGGCAGGATTTGAAAGATACTTCGACAACGATGTCAACAGGGAGATATTCAGGAGGGTTGCAGATAAGTGCTACCTGCCTGCAAATCGCACCATCCTGGAACTTATCGATGAGAGCGATGGCAGCCTGAAGCTGAGCATGTCTGTCACAGGCACCCTTCTCAGCCAGTGCGAGAGATGGGGAGAGGATGTGCTGGAAACATTCAGGGACCTTGCGGACACAGGATGCATGGAGTTCATCGACGAGACCTATTACCATTCCCTTGCATCGCTTTTTGAATCAGGTGACGAGTTCATTGATCAGGTGATGGAGCATCGCAAGGCCATATCAGATCTGCTTGGCGTTAAGCCGGAAGTGTTCAGGAACACCGAACTTCTGTATAATAACAGCATAGCGGCCCTTGCTGAGCAAATGGGGTATAAGGCCATACTGATGGAAGGCATAGAAAGGGTCCTTGGGGACAGGTCTCCCAATCATGTATATAAGGCCACGGGCAGCAACATAGCAGTGCTTCTCAGGAACTATAAGTTAAGCGATGACATTGGATATCGCTTTTCTTCCCGATGGTGGGAAGAGTACCCGCTCACAGCTGACAAATGGGCTGACTGGGTATCCCGCAGTGCAGGAGAGACAGCAAATATATTCATGGATTACGAGACATTCGGAGAGCACCAGTGGGCAGACTCAGGCATATTCGCCTTCCTGAAGGCACTTCCGAGAGAGGTCATGGACCGGGGAGTGAAGTTCCTCACTCCTTCAGAGACTGTCGGTAGATACTCTCCAGCAGGCGATATTGATGTAGGGGATTTCTCCACTATCTCATGGGCCGATATCGAAAGAGATACAAGCGCATGGCTGGGTAACGACATGCAAAGACGTTGTTTCGAGGAAGCTAAACTGCTGGGACCCTATGTGAAAGCAACCGGGGACCAGGAGCTCATAAGGATATGGAAACACCTGCTGACCTCGGACCACTACTACTACATGAGCACAAAGTGGCTCGGCGACGGAGACGTGCACTCATATTTCAGCATCCACTCCTCACCTTATGACGCGGGGGTCAATTTCATGGCTGTCATGATGGATTTCAAGGAGACGGTGTTCAGGAAATTGAAGGAGCTCAGGCATTAAAGGCATAATGGAGCATATCCGGGAGGAGGTATAGCTTGATAAGGCAACCTAATGCAATACTTGGTAACAGGGAACTGCTGGTCACAATGGGGAAGAGGGCAGAGCTTTTAGGGTTCTTCTATCCGGGCAGGGACTTTGCCCAGCATGTAGAGGAATCGCAGGCATGCCTGCATGACGGGAAGAGGCTTATCTGGTCCAATGACCACGAATGGCAGGTGACCCAGCAGTACATCGAAGATACAAATGTTGTGATCACGCGCCTCAGTCGCCCCGGCGGGCTGAGCATGGATATCCTGGACCTCACAGATCCCGGCCTTCCCATACTGATACGTAATTACAGGATAAGCGCTACAGAAGGATTCCATGGGAAATTCTATTATTACTCGAAGTTCCAGGCAGGAGAGATGCCCAAAAAGAACTCCGCCTTTTGTGACACCGAGGCGGGCATACTTGTGCATTACTGGAGGAACTATCATCTGGGGCTCACTTCAAAGCCCATGTTCAGGGAATGGCAGGTAGGCAGGGCGCTTGAGTCAGATCTCTGGACCAATGCCTTCTACGACATGCAGGACGGGCAGTTACAGAACAAGCGCGAGGAAATAGGCAAACTCAACAGTGCCATCGGATGGGAACTTGATATCAAGCCGGGCTCAGGTACAGAGATAACTGTTTTTATCGGTGCTGCGCCCACAAGGGACATGCTTTACAATAAAATGAGGTCAATAAGCAATGAGACTGTGGAAAGAAGAATCCGAAAAGAGTATGAAGACCAGACCGGCTGGCTGTCCCGGAAGAGAGAGATCACACTGCCACAACTCGCAGGTAAGAGCCGTGAGGATCTTATCAATGCTTTTAACCGCTCCTTACTGACCCTGCCTCTTCTCAGTGATCCCAAGGAAGGCTCTTTTGTGGCGGCGCCTGAATTCGACCCTGAGTTTGAGCTGAGCGGCGGCTATGGATACTGCTGGAACAGGGATGCTGCTGAGACTGTACTTGCGCTTCTCAATGCCGGTTATCCTGATTTCTGCGTGCGTTTCTTCAGATGGTGCAGGAAGACCCAGATGTCCGATGGATCCTGGTTCCAGCGCTACTGGCTGGATGGGAGCCTTGGTTCTTCCTGGGGGAATTTCAGTTCCTCCACCCAGATAGATGAGACAGGATCAACGCTATTTGCAATGGACGGCTATTACAAAAGCTTGGATCCTGCGCTCAGGACCGCTTTCCTGAACGAGATCTGGCCAAGCGTATTACCGGCTGCGGAATACCTTATGAGGAAATCGATAGGCGGCCTCCACCAGCCCTGCGCCTGCCTCTGGGAATCATACAAAGGCATATTCACCTACACCAACGCTGCAATATACGGAGGGCTTACCGGGGCTGCCAGCATGGCTGCAGGATACGGTGAGCAGGAACTCGCAAACAGATGGCTTGAGAGGGCCAGGCTCATTAAAGAAGCAACTATCCGGGAGTTCTGGCTGCCTGAAGGATATTTCGCAAGGGGCATGATTGACGGCAGGCTCGACCCTGAGATCGACGCCAGCATCCTGGGAGTATTCGTGCCGTTCAATATGCTTAGCGCAGAGGATGAGAAGGAAAGAGAGATGATCCTCTCGACCATCCGCAATATTGAGAAGAAACTCGGAGTCCCGGTTAACGGACATATCGGGATAAAGCGCTATGAGAATGATAATTACATTGAAGGCAATCCCTGGGTTGTGACAACACTCTGGCTTTCTAAGGCCTTGCTTGTGCTTGCAGGGACAGAGCACAGGAGGGGAGATGATGAGAAGAGCTGGAAAATGTGGGCAGAGGCGCTCGAATATATCAAATGGTCCCTCAAAGGCACAACCAGCGCAGGATTATTACCCGAACAGGTAGACAAGCATACAGGCCTGCCGGCCTGGGCAATACCCCTGAGCTGGAGCTGCGCCCTCATGATAGATAATTTAATAATGCTCGATGAATTACAATAATGTAAGTTTACAGGACATTGGATCGGAGTGGGAGTTATGGATAGTGCAGACGAAGGATCCTGGAGTACAAAAGGAACGGACAGAGAGTGGATAATAACAAACGGCCTGGGAGGATATGCTTCATCCACTGTCAGAGGAATGAACACAAGGAAGTATCATGGCCTGCTGGTGGCAGCCATTACTCCTCCCGTGTACAGGAGAGTGATGCTTTCGTCCCTTGACGAACAGATACAGGTTGGTAACAGGACATACCAGCTTGCTGTGCACCAGTACACAGGAGCGGTACACCCGGAGGGCCACCGGTATCTTCGGGACTTCTCTGCAGAGCCTTTTCCTACGTTCCGATATCTCACGGAGGATATCTCTATTATAAAAAAGATAATGATGGTTCACGAAGAGAACACCACCATTGTCCGCTATGATATCTCCAATCCGGGATCAGACAATATTATCTTCAGGGTGTTCCCGCTTGTGAATAACAGGAACATACATGAATTGACCAGATCCGGAGAGATGCGCCTTGAGCAGCAGGCATATGAGACAGGCACGGCTCTCAGCAACGGCCAGGACGGACTTTACATGGATTCGAACATCCCCTTCATACCGCAGGCCTACTGGTACTATGACCTGGAGTACAAGGAGGATATGTCAAGAGGATACCCATACCAGGAGGATAACTTCAATCCCGGTTATTTTGAGGTTGATATCGGCAGGGGTGAGTCATCATTCTTTATCGTTGCATCCACTTCCGCAATATCCCCGGACATGGATGATATTGACCGGATGTTTTACAGTGAAATGCAGCGCAGAAATAAGCTCACTGAGAAGCTGGCCTATGGTGATGATCTTGTTAACAGGCTCATTGCAGCAGGAGACTCATTCATAGTACGCCGGCAGTCAACCGGTTCAAGATCAATCATAGCAGGCTACCACTGGTATGCAGACTGGGGAAGGGACTCCATGATCTCATTGACCGGTCTCACCCTTGTAACCGGAAGGTTTGATGATGCCAGGAGCATACTCACGACATTCGCATCCAGTTGCAGTGAGGGACTTATACCTAATTTCTTCCCGGACGATCCTTCCTATCCGCCGGTGTACAATACGGTTGATGCCTCCCTGTGGTTCATTCATACACTCGGGAAATACCTTGACTACACAGGCGACCTGGAGTTTATTAAAGCCATGTGGGGTACTGTGGAGGATATCATAGGATGTTACCGCAAGGGTACGAAATATGATATAGGGATGGATGAGGACGGCCTGATCTCCCAGGGGGGTCAACTCACCTGGATGGATGCCAAAGTTGGAGACCGGGAGATCACACCCCGTAAGGGTAAGACGTGCGAGATCAACGCCCTCTGGTACAATGCCCTGATGCATGCATCTTCAATGGGTGAGCAGCTTGGCAGGGACAACACGGGTTTCCTTAAGATCGCAGAACTTGCTAAGGAAAGCTTTGTCGAAAAGTTCTGGAATCTGGATAGGAACTGTCTCTATGACTGTATCCCCGGTCCGGGAGGATCGGGCAATGAAGAGCCTGCCTGGATAAAAGACGCCTCAGTGCGTCCAAACCAGATCCTTGCAGTGTCGCTGCCTTTTACAATGCTTCCCCTGCAACTTGAAAAGAGCATAGTGGAAGTCGTCAGGAAAGAACTGCTCACACCATACGGCCTGAGAACCCTTTCGCCTTCTGATCCCGGCTACATAGGCAGATACCAGGGTAATTCGGAAAGCAGGGACTTGGCATACCATAACGGTACAGTATGGCCCTGGCTTATCGGTCCGTACATAACGGCATACATAAAAGTGAACGGAGGCTCCGAAAAGAGCAGAAGGGATATGCAGATATTGCTTGAAGGGCTCAGAGGTCATCTGGATGAAGCAGGCATTGGCACTGTTTCTGAAGTGTTTGACGGGGACGCGCCTCACAGGCCCGGCGGGTGCATCTCCCAGGCATGGAGCGTTGCGGAGATAATGCGTGCCTGTGTGGAAGATATTGGCATCAACCCTGTAAAAGTTTATAAACAAGTAGTATGAAGTGATTAGTATGGATGAGGCATGTTTCAATATAGGAGATGCAGCCGGCCATATTTACAGGCTGCTTGAGAATGGTGGGTCCAATCTGGCCAACATAAAGAAAGCGCTTAAGGAAAGCGGCTTTGAGCCACAGACTGTCTTTATGGCTATCGGGTGGCTTGCAAGGGAAGATAAGATATGCATGCACAAGAGCGGCAACGTCTGGTCAATTAAGCTTAAGTGAACCGGGACCGGGCTGCGGATATAGGATCCAGAGGTTTCCCTGTAACCCCCCAGCTTTGCTGTTTGAGGAAATGTTGATCGATGTCGTATAAATTGAGGATGAATGGCTCTTCGTCATTACTGTAAAGACATTCATCCACTCCGAATTTCGCTCTTGACTATGACCAGCTAAAATAAGTGGAACTCATGATCATAGCAGGGCCATCAATATCTGCCATAGTATCAAAAGAACGATTATGGCGATCAAGATCCGAATTATCCAATACAGCATTTAAATCACTCCCCCAGTAATATTTAGGTCATTATGACTTTTATAGTTTCCTGCTTTTAGGTGATCTTTTTGCGTTCTTTTTCAGATATTACATAGCAGTAGACATTGCATTATTGATTGTGTTTTTCCTGAACTCTCCTTCTCTCAGACACCTCTCTGCCTTGTACAGGCGTCTCAGTATATTGAGTGCCTGTGCTAAAACGAACTCTGCGACTGCATCAAAAGCATGAGCAGGAAATCCATACCTGCCAGCGATCACAATGTTTGCATCCCTTATCCTCTTGAATTAATAACAACACTAAATACCGGGATCAACTCTACATGTGGTCTATTGCATCCTGTATCCTGTCATCATCTGCCACAAGTATTCCGTTCTCAAGTCGGACGTCACCTTTATTGATCAGCCATTGCTGGGTTCCCCATGACCCGTCGGCCAGTTTTCCGGTTATCTGTATGGAATCATTCTCTGTCAGGTGTTCTATCCTGAAAGTGGAGAACTGGTTCTTGGGCCTGACCTTGATCCGGTAATAATCTTTAGCCCAATCACTCATGTTCCTTGCCCGTTCATACTGCTTTGCAGTGATGAGTGCCTTACCTTCTACAGTATCATGTAATTTATACAGTTTTCCCGCAGTTACTGCTGAAATTTCGCTCTTACCTGTACTTGATGATAAGGACCTAGGTACTCCGCCATATTCCATTTAATAGTCTCCCCTGAATTGAAAAGATATGCTTTGCCATTATTATAACTCACGCAGACCTATAGGACATGCACAAAAAAGCGCAAGCTGATATAATGTGTTCAGATCCAGAACCCATATCTCCCATAGAGTGTTATTGTGTATGTTATTTAAGTTTAACTTGACAGGCAGATATTCAAGCGGGCCGCCTGTGTCAATGCCTGCGACTCCCGGAAACCTTTATCAATCCAAAAAGAAGTTGTATTTGATCATGTACGGAAAGATATGAATGGTAGATATTGCATTAAGGTTTGGTCTGGATCCGCTCATAGTAGACTTTGTACAAAAGATAGTCATTTCACTGATGATAGGTATCCTCATCGGTCTTGAGAGGGAGAGACTGAGGTCCGACATAAAAATATTCGCCGGTGTCAGGACTTTCACACTTACCTGTATAATGGGCATGCTGTCTGCGTTCCTTATAGACTATGCAGGACCTTCGATCCTCCTGATCACCACAGTATTCGTAGGAGTTACCTGCGTCTTCCTTGCATACAACATCAATATAGTACAGGGTAGCTCAGGCCTTACTACTTCCATATCCCTTTTTTGTACCTACCTCCTGGGAATACTTGTTGCTGCAGACCTGTTCGTTATTGCCATAGTCACAGCAGTGATCGTTACATTCCTGCTTATTGAAAAAAAGCCACTGCACTCCTTAGCCGAAAACCTGTCTGAAAGGGACATAATTGATGCTCTGCAGTTCGTAGCCATAACTTTTATCCTGTACCCGGTGGTTCCGGATGAACCGGTCTTTGGCATCATAAGCCTTAAATCAACGATACTGATCATTGTACTCATCTCCTCCATCAGTTTTGTCAGTTATGTGCTCCTAAAGAAAATAGGGACCAGGGGAGGAATAGCGTACTCAGGCTTCCTGGGCGGACTGGCAAGCAGCGGAGCAGCGATAATTTCCCTCTCCAACCTGTCAAAGAGGAGAGTGTCCCTGAGCGGCCATATATGTACAGGTGCACTGCTGACCATTGTATCAATGGCAATAAGGGACACTACTTTTGCTTTCCTCATCGATACTTCCGGAAAGATGGCGATCCTGATGATACCTCCCTTCCTTATAATGTCTGCAGTGACCCTCATGGTAGTATGGCGTAACAGGAGATCAACGATCGTGAATGAGACCATAGACCTTAGATCGCCGTTTGCGATCATGCCGGCATTAAGTTTTGGGATCCTCTTCATGATAATAACACTGGTTGCGAACATAGCCCAGAATTATGGCGGCCCCATGGGGATCTATGCAACAGCCATCGGAGGGATGGTAAGCAGTTCAGCTGTCACCGTCTCCATGGCATCGCTCGCGATAAATGGCACTATTTCCTATCCCCTGGCCGCTCAGATCGCGGTTATGGCAGGGCTGATAAGCACTCTGGCAAAACCGATCTACATGAAACTAACAGGAGCGGACCAGCTCTTTCGCAAGGCCACGATCCACTTTATAATAATAACGATCCTTGGTGCAGTTTCGCTTCTTATATGGAGCTATTATGCGGCTTCTGTGGATATGTGATCGTGTATTTCGTCTGTGAAACCAATTGTGAGACAAAAATAAATTTCTCTTTCCGATTAGAGAGAAGAGTATTACTAAAATACTACTGATGCTAGTTTACTTCAGCCTTAAATAAAGTCAGATATCAATATAGGATTTACAGCATTTTACATTTTAGATTAAGTATGAGATGGGAAACGGGGTAACAGTAATGGTAAGATTAGGTTACAAGATCGCTCCGGAACAGTACGCACCTTCCGAGATGCTCAGACAGGCGATCGCAGCAGAGGAGAACGGTTTTGATAGTATCGATGTAAGTGATCATTTCCATCCATGGAGTGAGGAAGGGCAGTCATGTTTCACCTGGAGCTGGCTGGGGGCTGCTGCTGTCAGGACGAAGAAGATAGAACTCGGGACAGGCCTTACCTGTCCCATCTTAAGGTACAATCCCGCCATTATTGCCCAGGCAGCTGCGACTGTTTCTTCCCTGGCCGGGGGGCGAACCTACCTGGGTGTAGGGACAGGAGAGGCACTTAATGAATATCCGGTTACCTGCGAATGGCCTGAATACAAGGAAAGGCAGGAGATGCTGGCTGAAGCCATACATCTCATCAGGGAACTCTGGAGCGGAGAGAAGGTCAGTTTTGACGGTATGTACTACTGCACACAGGAAGCTAAATTGTACACTCTGCCTGCCCGGGATATTCCGATATATATTTCCACCATGGTGCCCGAAAGCGCACAGTTTGCAGGGCATCACGGGGACGGCATGCTCACAGCAGGCGGTGCCAGCATGAAGGTTTACAAGCAGATACTGGAAAAGTTCGAAAGCGGAGCAAAACGCGCCGGCAAGGACGTAAGGAACATGCCCAGAGCAGTTGAGATCTTTGTGGCTTACGGGGACCACCTTGAAGGATCAATGGAAAAAATGCATAAGTATTGGGCTGGCTCGTTCATTCCTGCGCTGTTCACCAATAAAATATATACGCCTGAGATGTCCCGGCAGAACGGTGAGGTCATAGGCGATGATATCCTGAAGCAGAAGGCCTGTATCTCATCAGATCCCGAGGAACATGCAAAGTACATCAGGCAGTATATAGATGTAGGTTTCACACATATTTACATCCACTATGCAGGCCCCGATGAGATCCGCTTCATCAGATCCTATGCGGAGGATGTTTTCCCCCTTATCAGGGAGCATACCTGATGAGCATGAAGGCTTTGTTCAGGCGGCAGGTTGCGGAGAATGTTATAAGGAGAACAGATCATGAACAATTCACTTCAGATAGCCAGGATATTGGGCATACCCATTAAAGTGCATATATCATTCCTTTTCATACTTCCTTTCTTTGCATGGATGTTCGCCCTCCAGCCGGAACCTTATGGATTCGCGGGAACAGGGCCTGATATACTCCGGTATGCACTTGCCCTTGCAACAGCAATACTGCTGTTCGCTTCCGTGCTTGTCCATGAACTGGCCCATTCATACCTGTCCTTAAGATACGGGGCCAGTATAAGAGAAATATCCCTGTACCTGATAGGCGGGGTATCGGCGATCGAAGGTGAACTGACGGACCCTGTAAAAGAAGCTACCATGGCATTTGCGGGCCCGCTTTCCAGCCTGATCCTGGGAATCTTCCTGCTTGTTGTCAATTATCTTTTCAACCCGGCTGCAAGCACAGCAGAAGGTAATGTATTATTTATTATGATATTCATCCTGGGATACATTAATGTGATCCTTGCGATGTTCAATCTTATTCCAGCGTTCCCGATGGATGGCGGAAGGATACTACGCGCTTTACTGGCAAGCCGCATGGGATTTGTGGAAGCGACAGAAAAAGCAGCAACTGTAGGCAAGATACTTGCCTTTGTTATGGGACTCATAGGATTGCTGATAAGCTTCTGGCTGGTGCTGATAGCTATATTCATCTACATGGGTGCAAGCGGGGAAGAAAGGCAGGTAAAGAGCAGGTACAGCCGGTACTGAGCAGTATCACTCCGTCCAGTAAGGTTCACATTTATATTCTTCATAGAGGTCGCAAAGCCATTGCCTGTTACTGGCAAGAGGCCAGTTGGCACGGTCAAACCCAAGTGATCCTTCAAGGGTGCTCTTGTCAACGTTCAGGATAAAAATGCCATCCTCCCTGCGAAGCAAAAGTGATTTCCAGGGAACTGCAAATAACTTTTCAGCGATACCGAACAAGCCGCTGAATGTCAGCACGGCATATGCGATCCTGCCATACCGCAGGTCTATCATTATTTCCTTTATCTTACCAAGATCTTGTCCCTCAGGATCTATCACTTTCCTGTTGATCATCCTGTCTGCAGACAGGATACCCTGCATATCAGTGGTTCTCATGATTCACTCCGGTTGATATATAAAGTTATAAGTAAGCGGTATAAGATCTATAAACTGCATTAAGCCCGGCTGGCCGATATGTATACTGGATATATCATCAGCGAGAGGGACGAGCGATATGGTAATGTGTCGTGGAAAGTTTGGTTTTAAGGATATAGACCCATGCAGAAACTGCTTCTGCAATTGTTAACAATACTGTTCACCCGCTATAGTAGTCCCCACTCCCCTCTCGCAATGAATTATCTATTTTTGTGGCATATAAACTATTAAGAAATGATGTTACATCTGCTATAGATGTTTAAGAGAGAAAAACCACAAAGAGATAAATAATAGTATTACAAAACAAACTACATACATTTCATTCATGGGTAGTGGATTATTTATTGTGGGGAGTTTATCTGAAAGTACATACTTACTCAGTGTGCCCTCTCTGCAGGGAATTGATCAATGCTGTCATATTCGAGGAGGATGGCAGGATGATCATGGAAAAAGCATGCGCTCTTCACGGTAACTTCAGGGAGGTATACTGGTCGGATGCTGAAATGTACAGGAGATTTGAAAAGTACTCACGTATCGGCTCCGGTCTTTTGAACCCCAACATAAGCTTTAATTCCGCTTGTCCTTTCCAGTGCGGATTATGCACATCCCACAAGACAGGCACCATCCTGGCAAATATAGACGTTACCAACAGATGCAATATGTCGTGCCCTGTATGCTTTGCGAATGCCAGGTCATCGGGGCGGATATATGAGCCGGACAAGGAACAGATACGCAGCATGATGACCATGCTCAGGGATCAGCAGCCTGTACCTTGCTTTGCCATTCAGTTCTCAGGAGGGGAACCCACGGTACGTAAGGATCTTCCCGAGATCGTGGAAATGGCCAGAGACCTGGGGTTCGTGCAGATACAGGTAGCTACGAATGGCATTAAATTTGCCCAGAGTATCGCTTACGGGGAAAAAATGCTTCAGGCCGGGCTGCACACAATATACCTGCAGTTTGATGGAGTGACAGCGGAGCCTTACATAAAGATGAGAGGGTTCAACGCCTTTCCACTCAAACAGCGGGCTATCGAGAACTCACGCAAGGCAGGCATCCGCAGTATCACTCTTGTGCCCACACTCACAAAAGGAGTTAACGACCACCAGGTAGGAGATGTGATAAGGTATGCCGTGGAGAATAGGGATGTGGTCAAGGGGGTTAATTTCCAGCCTATATCGTTCACAGGGCGTGTCCGGCAGGAAGAAAGGGAAATGAGCAGGATCACAATTCCAGACCTCGCAAAGCTCACCGAAGAGCAGACCGATGGGAAGATACCACGTGGTGCCTGGTATCCTGTGCCTTTTGTGGTGCCCATATCAAGGTTCCTTGCAAAGGCAAAGCATAAGCCTTTACCCGAAATGACAGTGCATCCTCACTGCGGGGCAGGCACCTATATTTTCGTGGATAATGGAGACATCATTCCCATTACGGAATTTGTGGACGTGGAAGGGTTCATGGAGATGATCGATGAGGCTTCCCTTGAGCTTGATCATGACAGCAGGAACCTGCTTGTGCTGGCAAATGTGCTGCGCAAGGTGCCTGGTTTTATAGACCACGACAAGGAACCCGGATCAGTGAACGTAACCAGGATGCTGCTCAACGTCCTGCGGGAAGGCGGGGAGAGCGTGGTAAAGCAGTTCCACAGGGAGAGCCTTTTCCTTGGCGCCATGCATTTCCAGGATATGTATAACCTGGACCTTGAAAGGGTACAGAGATGCGGTATACATTATGCTACGCCTGAAGGAAAGATCATACCATTCTGCACCTATAATACGCTGCACCGGGAAAGAGTGGAAGCGAAATTCTCAAGACCTTATGTGCCGGAAGAAGATGAGAACGTCGAAAGTGCGATATTAATGAATACTGCTACAGGTGATTCGGGAGTGTTAAGATGAATGAAAGACAGGTTGAAAGTGTGATCATTGAAATCCCAAAAGGAAGTCGGAATAAATACGAGTACGATAAGGAAAAGAAAATGATCAAATTTGACAGGATGCTTTTCTCTTCGATGGTCTATCCATGCGATTATGGCTTTTTCCCTGATACTCTGGCACTTGACGGCGACCCTCTGGATGTCCTGGTACTTACATGGGAACCTACATTCCCGGGATGTCTGATAGATGTACATCCTATTGCATTATTTGACATGGAGGATGATAAGGGACGGGATGAAAAGATACTCTGTGTTCCGGAGAGTGATCCGTTATGGAATCACATCGAAACCATAGAACAGGTCCCGCCTCACCTCTTAAAGGAGATCCCCCACTTCTTCGAGACATACAAACACCTGGAGCATAAGCATGTGGAGATCATTGGATGGGAAGGCCTTGAGACAGCAATGAAAGTACTCCGTGAAGCTAAGTCCAGATATAGAGAACAGAAAAGGGAATAGTTCTTGGATACGGTTATCAGGTAGTATTCTCACAGGCGGGATGAGACAGCAGGATACGGGGAACCACCGGCCTGCTATCCCCGCAATATCCCGGAGGCTGCTCAGAGATAGGTCTCTGTCACATACCTGCGCATCATCCGGTGGGTATTGAAATAGTAGGCTATCATTCCGATGGAGTTCTTCATTACATTTATCCATTCATCCCGCCTGTCATAATACTCCGGGATGATGACATACTCCAGCTTGTAGTAGAGGTCATCAAGCTCCATGCTCTCAGTTTCCTCCCTGGGGCTATCCGTTCCGGGTGCCGGCCCTATGGCATACCCTGTGACCCCGGGGACACAGCCCTCTATCCACCATCCGTCCAGTACGCTGAAGTTGACAACACCATTATGGGAAGCCTTCATGCCGCTTGTACCTGAAGCCTCGAAAGATTGTTTGGGGGTGTTGAGCCATACATCAACACCTGATATCATCTTCAGGGCAAGTTCCATGTCATAATTTTCCAGGAACGCGACCTTTACGGTATCCCGGAGCTCTTTCATATACCCGAAGATCTCCTGGATTATCGCTTTCCCGACCTCATCCCTGGGATGGGCCTTGCCGGCAAAGATGAACTGGATATTCCCTTTCTCATTTACCTTCCTTAACCTTTCAAGATCAGAGAACACGAAAGCCGGTCTTTTGTATGCTGCCATACGCCGCCCAAAACCTATCGTCAGCGCATCATGGGAGAAGCCGATCCCTTTTTCCCTGTTGACATGGTCTATCAGGACCCTCTTGGCTTCCATGTGAGCCCTCCATATCTCGTCATTTGGAACGTTCCTTACCCTTACCAGTAGTTCGGGCTCGTTGGCCCAGCCGGGAATATAGCGGTCATAGAGTTCTCTGAACTGGGGACAGACCCATGTATAGGAGTGAACGCCATTCGTGATGGAATTGAACTTATATCCGGGAAACATCTTCTCGGATACTTCCCTGTGCCTTTTAGTCACCCCGTTAACATGGTCGGAAAGGTTGAGAGCCAGGACCGTCATGTTCAGTCTGCCCCCGCTCTCGCCGAACTTATGCAGGAGCTCCATTGCATTACCGTCACCCATGACCTTTTCCACCATCTCAAAAGAAAATGTGTCATGACCGCTGGCAACTGGTGTGTGGGTTGTGAAAATGCAGATTCTGCGCACCTGGTCCTCATCCCCCCGGTACCTATGCAGCAATTCCAGGGTCATCAGGCTTGAATGGCCTTCGTTCATGTGGTATTTGATTATGGAAAAACCAAGTTCTTCCAGCAGCCTCACACCGCCTGTCCCGAGCACTATCTCCTGCATCAGCCTGTACTTTTCATCACCTCCGTAAAGGTAATGTGTAATTTGCCGATCCTGCGGAGAATTGTCTTCATCATCCGTATCGAGGAAGATCACAGGGATCATGCCTCCTGTGAAACTCCTGTGCACATACAGCCACCCTTTCACCTTTACATCCCTTCCTTCTATCCGGACCGTAACGGCAGCACTCAGGAGCTTCATGTGCTGTGAGGGAGACCAGTTCTGGATCTTCTCTGACTGCCTGCCGTTCTCATCTAGTTCCTGGTAAAAATAGCCATTGCGGTTGACCAGTGTCACCCCTACCAGAGGCAGGTTAAGCTCGGCACTGCTGCGTATCGTATCCCCGGCAAGTATGCCAAGCCCGCCGCTGTAGGTCGGAATTTCCTTTGCAAGTGCTATCTCCATTGAAAAATAAGCGATCCTGTCCCTGCTCAGAATCTCCGCTAACTCATCCATTTACCCACTCCCCTTTTGATATGATCACTAATGAGGACCTTTGCTTTGGCCCCGCTTAATAAGATGCACGGGCAAGATATTAAAGATTCTTGGGGTTACTGCTGTTCATGTACTTTTTGTGCTACCTGCAATGTAGGATCCATGTGATCTTTTCGGGAATAAACTTATTAAACATTAAGACGAAAGTCTATTGAGGTTAGGGGTCGATCATGAAAAGATATATCAATCTATCATTACTGGCAAGTGTACTGGTTTTAATGGCAATTGTTCTGTCAGTGCCTGCCACAGCTCAAAATAATACTACGGGAAACCGCATATGGTCTGCAGATGAGAACGTGTCCCTGGAATATACATGGACGCCAAACAGTTATTCTGGATTTTATTTTGACCTTGATACGGGCGAAGGGTCTGAAACCCTCACAGTCACCCTCCAGAGTCCCACCAGCCGGACAATTCCAGCGGGTGACCTTGAATATTCCACGACACCCATCAATACGGGTTTCGAGCATGATGCCTGGGGTTCGTATCAGATAATCGGGTTCATGGCTGAGCGGTACTTTGCAGGTTACACCAATGATACGCAGTTTACGGGTGCCGATCCAAGTCTGATATCCAACGGGGAGCTTACAAGGGTCCTTATCGATGAGGATGAAAGAAGGTCTGTTTTCGCGGGCTCTGCAATCGTTCTTAATGAAGGCTACAGGCTCACTATTGAAGAAGTGGACCTTAATGGCGACAGTGTGCTCGTGAGCCTGACAAGGGACGGACAGGTCGTTGACGAAGCTATTGTTTCAGGGAACAATGACTATGTGTATGAGACAGAACTGGGTTCAGAGGATGATGTCCCCCTGATAGCAGTCCATTTCAGCAACATATTCAGAGGAACAGAAACCAATGCGGTTTTCGTTGAAGGGATCTTCCAGATATCTGAGGAGTACGTGGAAATACAGACCGATGATAACTTTGGCAGGATGGAGGTCCGGTCTTTCAGTGAAAATGAGATAACTATGGAGAATTCCAATTCCATATCCCTTTCAAGAGGGAACACTATAACCATTATGGGCAGCCTGCAGTTCGTTGTTGCGGACGACGATACACTGAGGTTTGGCCCGGTTGTGGACACATCTGAGCCCGGGAACTATGAGCTCAGGGGAACTGTTGTCGAGGGAGAGGCATACACATGGACGCCGCTGAACTTTGAGGGTTTTTATTACAACATCGATGAAGACGTAGGCACGGAGTCCCTGGAAATAACCCAGCTCAGCGGCAGGACCATAGACAGCGGGGATCTTGTCTATAGAAGTGTCCCGCAGGAAGTGGGCTTTGAGTATGATCCATGGGGAAGCTTCAACGTGATTGGATTGCTTGCTGAAAAGTACTTTGCGGGATATGTGGAAAACAGTTTTGCGAGCAATGAAAGCCTGCTTTCGGGCGGCCAGCTCTCCAAGGTCCTTGTGGACAGTGACAGCGAAGCCTCCCTGTTCACGGGTTCTTCACTTATTCTTGAAGAAGGATATGAACTATTGATTGAAGAGGTGGATCTGGATGGCTCACGGGTGTTCGTGAGACTTGAAAAGGATGGGAGCGAGGTAGATACGGGAATAATATCCTCNNTTCGTCGAAGGCATATTCCAGATATCCGAGAATGTGATAGACATCGAGTCCGGTGAAACGCTTGGGAGGATGGAGGTGTCAAGCGTCTCTTCTGATGAAGTGGTCATGACTAATGATCGTTCCATAACACTTTCAAGGGATGATACTGTCTCAGTGATGGACAACATTCGGTTCAGGGTTGCAGATTCAGATATTCTCAGGTACCATCCCTATGTAGAGGTTACAACTGCAACTGATGCCGATCCTCTTGAGATCACCATGCCCGGGGCGATCGAGCAGAACAGGTCAGTAAGTATAAATGTCAGCTCAAGAGGAGCTGCTGTAAGAGATGCCGTGGTCATGTTCGGAAATACGGAGGTAGGCAATACTTCGGCCAACGGTACCATTCGGTTCACTCCCGGAGAAGCAGGCACGTTCACTGTTACGGCAGAGAAACCTGGCTTTGCCCCTGGAAACACTGAGGTGGAAGTGGTATCTTCTGGAGATGTCAGCAGAAAGCTGGCTATAGAAATATCGCCCTCACAGGTGACTGTCGGGAACACCATCAATATCTCAGTGGCGACACTGATAGATGGAGATCCGGTTGCAGATGTAGAAGTATACTATGATGACAGACTTGTGGGGACTACGGCAAATGACGGCATGGTCAACCATACGGTGATGGATGCAGGCATACACCGGATAAGCACTTCTTCGGAGCAGTATCTTGAGGCTGAGCTGAACATAGAGGTGCAGGGTCCGGAGGCCAGGTACTCCTACTCTAACCTTACTATCGAGCCCATTCTTGCAGAGACAGGCGACGATGTGACCATTTCTGCCACTGTGAGGAACATAGGTACGGAAAGAGGTGAAGAGGAGATACAGCTTCTTATCAACGGGGACGTTGAAGCATCTGAGAATCTCACACTAGATCAGGGACAGGAAGAAAGCGTGAACTTCACTGTGAGCAGAGAGGAAGCAGGCACCTATAATGTGACCATCGGCACTCTTGACGGAAGCTTTGAAGTTGAAGAGGGACGCGGCATTCCTGCAGCAGGCATTGTCATAGCCCTGCTGGTCGTGATCCTCGCAGCTGTGTGGATAATCAGAAAACAGACTTAAAGCCGATGAATTAAGAAATTAAGTACCTGCTTTTCGCAGGTACCTGTTCTTTTTTAGATTCACAGGCAGTTAAGCGCTTCACACGCAGGATACTGCTGACCGCATTGTCGTATTCTTCCATACTCCAGAAAGGCTTCCATGTACAAAGGAATCTATCACACAGGCCTTTAGCAAATATATCAAAACGTTCCTCATCCATAGCTGCTGTAACAACATCAAGTGACCCGTATATATTTTTGAAGTCTTCCGTATCTGCTATTTCACTATGGATAACTGCCAGCTTACTGGCCTCGTAGGTACGGCCCGCGTATCTTTCCGAAAGATATGCCAATGACTCGTCCAGGATATTGCACAGGCTGAATGTCATGTTCTGCGCCCGGAGAGTGTCTCTGACCATATCCAGTTCATCTATCTCTTCAATATAGGATACCGTTGATCGGATAGACTCATCGCATATCGCTTTTTTGAACAATGCCTCCGGCGAGGATCTTATTTCAAGCGGTAGTTTATGCCAGAGGAATTCCTGCACTTTTTCCATTTTTAATTCGCGGCCTGTGAAAAGACATGAAATAAAAGAGAGGATATCTTCCACAAAAACAGATTCCAGCTCATCCCGGGTCCAGTACTTGTTTTGCAGGACGGGCCAGTTTTCGACCACGGTGTTAAAACAGCATCTGTGAGTGAAATAATGTGTGAATTCGTGTTGAAGAATGGCACAGATGTCCTCCCATGTGTGCCCGCACATAATGAATAATTTTATGCGCCGGGATGAATTCAGATACAGGCCATCAGAGGGCCCTGTGTCTTTGTAATTATGAGGAGAGAGTTCCATACAGGACTCAAACCGATGCAGGTCTTTAAGCAGTTCCTTTTCTTCCTTGCTGCAATTATTTGCCAGAACATTTAAGATAAGGCCACCCATCCGGATGCTGTCCATGCCTTCAATATCAGAGATCATTTTTTGGAGCTTAAGAGCTCTATCCCTGTGATGCGGGCCTTCTTCACGAAGCATGCTTTCATATCTCAGTTTTACAAAAGCAAGATACTCATCGTTTGTCCATCGCTCAAACTGATACAGCATGTCTTCCTGAATATCGGCGAGCATACCATCAATGCACGCGCTGTCTATCCTGTAGCTGGCAGCCCTGTTTTGCAGCCGGGGACATAATTCAGCCATAAGGGAGCTGAGCCGGAACTTAAATTCGTTTTCATTAAGTTCCTGTTGCAGGCACTTTTTGTAGAAATATCCATAATCCCGGGAAAAGAGAGAACTGAACCCATGCGTGATTCCTGTAAATTTTAAAAGGCCCTTTTTAAAACCATCTTTATAGCTTTCCAGATCGCTCATTATTCTGTGTTACCCGCCAGGATCAACCGTTCTGTTTTTTTATTATACTCTTTTTTTATTATACTCTTTTGAATTAGTTTTAATTGCCAGGATATGAATGTACTGGTTTTTTTCCAGGCAAGCTCAATTTTCAATCACGTAATTTGAAATGGTGAGCCAAAAAAGTATATGATTTCAACTGGATCCATTAGAAAGTTCAAGGTTTTTTGAACAGCCACGCAAGGATTATCTGGGGAATACCCGGAATCCTTACTCTTAATGCAGTCTGGAATGATATAAAGGGGTCTTTCATCCCGTACAATCTCA
>DANZ01000041.1:0-16282 GCA_002501695.1 Methanolobus sp. UBA474
CGGGAGATACACCAGTCCCATTCCATCGTGCTTATCCAGTTGTCAAGCCTGACCTTCATGTACTCAGGAAGCCAGCTGATCTCGTCAGCTGCCTTTGCCACTGCATCGGTATCTATTTTTACGAACCACTGTTTTTCCGAAAGTATCTCGATAGGGGTCTTGCAGCGCCAGCACATGCCTACATTCTGGTCGAGGGTCTTCTGGTCGTAGAGGTGGCCTTGTGCTCTCAGGTCCTCAATGATAGCTGCCTTGCACTCGGGAATGCTCAATCCCTCGTAACTGCCTGCGATAGCGGTCATACGGCCGTTCTTGTCAATGGCCTTGCGCAGCGGGAGCTGATGCTCCAGCCACCAGCGCACATCCTGTTTGTCACCGAAGGTACATATCATGACAACCCCGGTACCAAATGCGGGATCTACCTGAATGTCACCTATCACAGGAACCTCATGGCCGAAGAGAGGGACCTTTACGTCAGAGCCTACGTGGGCACTGTAGCGCTCATCATCAGGATTTATAGCAACGGCCACACATGCTGCAAGCAGCTCGGGCCTTGTTGTTGCGATCTTCAATTTGTCGAAGTTAAGGAAGTTGAGCTTTGTGTCCCTTTCCTCATATTCAACTTCAGCGAAGGCAATAGCGGTCTCACACCGGGGACACCAGTTAACAGGATGCTCCGACTGATAGACACGTCCCATATCGTACATTTTACGGAAAGATCTCTGGGTCTTGGAATAATACGCCGGTTCCATTGTTACGAACTCGTTGCTCCAGTCAACAGAGAAACCCAGGTTCATCAGGGTCGCACGCATCTTTTCGATGTTCGTCAGGGTGAGGTCACGGCACATCTGCCTGAATTGCTCCCTTGGCACCTCGTTCTTCGTGATCCCATGGGTTTCTTCCACTTTTACCTCTGTAGGCAGACCATGACAGTCCCACCCCTGAGGGAACATGACATTGTAACCGCACATTCTCTTATAGCGTGCGACAAAGTCGATATAGCACCAGTTGAGCGAATTGCCTATGTGGAAATTGCCAGTGGGATAAGGAGGAGGAGTATCGATAATATACTGTGGTCTTGTATTGTCTTTCCAGTCAAAATGGTACATGGACATATCCCACGTTGCTTTCCATTTTGGTTCAACTTCATGCGGGACGTATTCTTTTGGGACCGTCATTGTAACTCTCCGATAAACGTTATACAGTTGTTATATTTTTTATCTTACAGTGGTCTGAGATTATTTAAATATATCTGGTTGCATGTGCCTTTTTATTGAGGGGAAGGAAAGTAAAGTGAACGTTATCTCAATTATAATGCCCGGTTGGGGAGGTCAGACCCCTGGACCCCGGAGGCAGCATTTGCAATTAATAAGGACACGCATTTGGCATAAGGTTTACAGGAACCCTTTACCGAAAATACTTTATACGAACCTATCTAACAAAAATAGGGAGTGCTTTGGATCTTAATCTTCTCAGATAGTATTGGCTGAATCAAGAGCTTTCCAGACAACAAGAAGTACCTATAACGGAAAAAGAGGATGAAAACATGAATTTCGGAGATGTGCTCAAAGGAAAAGAAGCTGAAGGGAAAGAAAAGCATGTACCTGAGATAGAGATGATCAGAGGGCACGGAAAGGACAAGAACGATTTTGTAAGGGTCACTGTGGGAAAAGAAGTCCCGCATCCTAACACAGCCGAGCATCATATTGAGTGGGTGGAGCTTTACGGCATCACAAAAGAGGGACGCACCATAGATTTTGGCCGCATGACCTTCGAACCTGTCTATGCAGATCCAGTTGCCACATTCCATGTAAAGGGTATTGACAACTTCAAAGCCTTCTGCGCGCTGGAATATTGCAACATACACGGTGTATGGCAGAACTGCCTCGAAGTGTGAACATAGACACCCTATAAGGTGGCAGTACATCGCCACATCTTTTTTATACATGGGCAGGAAATGTCGTCCATTGATAAGTAAATCAATGATCTAAAGACAGGGAGGCGATACTAATGCTCGTAGCACTTGCAGTAAAACTAGTGTTACTAACTATGACTGCAGCCCTTTTGGCTTACGTGTATGTCAGCTACATGGCACCTCATATGTAACAGTGACCATAAAAAAGAGAAATGCCGATCAGGCATCAGTTCTCTTTATTGTAACCTATCTCTTCATCGGTCAGGTAACATGCAGGATCGTCGGCCCATACGTTATCGAAAACTGATTCGGCACGCACACGGAAGTTGCCGTTGCATATATCAAACCATTTGCAGTTAGCACACCTGTCAGCGTTCGCTTTTATCAGGGATTTTCGGTCCTTCAGGCCTGCCATGAGAGGATCGGATGTGTCTCCCCATATCTCGCTGAACCTGCGCTCCTTTACATTGCCAAAACTGTAATGCCTCCAGAACTGGTCCGGGTGGACAGAACCGTCCCATGAGATGCAGCCAAAGCCTATACCGGTGGAATTGCCCCGGTTCATCTGCAGGAGCTCCAGCACCTCTGCCGCACGCTCCGGATCCTCTTTCAACAGGCGCAGATAGATGTAGGGACCGTCGCAGTGATTGTCAACCGTGAGAACCTCCACCATTTTGCCTTTCTTATGGAGCTCACTTGTCCTGTCTATTAAAAGATCTACGGTCCGCCGGGTCTCTTCCAGTGACAGGTCCTCATCCCTCATCCCGGAACCGCGCCCCGAATAAACAAGATGGTAGAAGCAGATACGAGGGATGTTCTCTTCTTCCAGCAGATCGAGAATGGCAGGAATGTCCTGCACATTGTGCTTGTTGATCGTAAATCGCAACCCTACCTTTATGCCTTCTTTCTGACAGTTACGCACTGCCTGCAGGGCTTTGTCAAAAGCCCCTTCCATACCCCTGAAACGGTCATTGGTCTCCCTCATGCCGTCAAGGGATATCCCCACATAGGAGAGACCTATGTCCTTGAGGGTCTTTGCCATCTTCTCTGTGATGAGAGTGCCGTTGGTGGATATCACAGAGCGGATACCCTTTGAGGTTGCATACGCTGCCAGTTCCGGCAGGTCTTTCCTCATAAGAGGCTCTCCCCCGGAGAACAATATGACCGGAGAGCCAAATTCAGCTAGATCGTCTATCAGTTCCTTGCCCTGCTCGGTGGTGAGCTCATTCTTGTAATCCAGGTCCTTCGAATGAGCATAGCAGTGGATACAGCGGAGATTGCATCGCTGGGTCACGTTCCAGACAACGACCGGCTTCTTGTCCTTGGAGAACTGGAGCAAATGAGAAGGAAGTCTTTTTGAGTCACGTCCGTAACGCAGTGCGTCAGAAGGCTCTACAGTCCTGCAATATAATTTTGAAATGCCTATCATGGTAAATGCTCCCGAAATAAAAGGACAGAAACTGCCAGTATGTGAAACTTTCAGTGTCCGTATTTGACCAGAGTATATGATGATACTATATTACATCTGTGGTTCGTATATATACAAATAGAGGCATGAATGAAATACTGCACAAGGTCAACAGCAGTAAAAAGGAAAGGAGAACCTTTGATCATGAAAGGCGTTCCTTGATAACCTTCAGCACTTCCTCGAAGGTGAACTTATCAGGAATGGCAGATACTTTAACCCCGTACCCTTCAAGGGTCTGTGCAGTGGGACCGCCTATAGCTGCAACAATAACCTTGTTCAATGCGCTGACCACCTGCTCCTCTGAAGCCCTTGAGCGGGCGTGTTCAAAGAAATTGTGCACCATCATAGAGCTTGTAAAGGCAAAAGCTGCTATCTTCCCTTCAAGAGCTGCATCGATGAGCCGGTCCTGTTCGCCCCCCTCCGGCTTTGCAAGGGTATAGACCTGCGTCTGGTTGACAACGGCCCCGCAGTTACACAATCCTTCAACAAGTTTCTTCGAGCCGTAAAAGCTCCTTGCGGTATCGATCGTCCGACCTGTCACATCGTCACGAAGGTAATCCACAATACCTTCGGAGCTGTAAACCCCGGGCATTCCCATAACACTGATACCGGTCTTCTCAAGCGCCTTCTGAGTAGTAGGACCGATGGCAATGACCTTTGTCCTGTTGAGGGCATCTATGAAGTCCTTCCTGGACTCCTGCGGGATCTTGCTAAGGGTGTGATCTATACCGTTAGCACTTGTGAAGATGACATAATCAGTCATTCCGGAAAGCACCCGTTCAACAAAACCGTCAAAGAACTCGTCTTTCATATCGGTTATCTCTACCAGGGGCACCGTGATAGTCTCGAAACCCATTGACCTGGCAAGCTCCACGGACTCCCTGATATACATCTCAGGGCGCATGATAGCAATTACCGGTCTGTCAGCATTATCAGCCATGAAGATCCTCCAGTTACTAGTCAGAAAGGAGCTGTTCACCAAGCTCATCGTGAAGCTTTACCACATTACCAATGACAGTGATCGCAGGGGCCTTGACCTTTTTTTCCTGTGCGATCGATGCGATGTTCTCAAGGACGCCGATAGTCACACGCTGGTCCGGACGGGTACCTCTCTCAATAAGTGCAACAGGTGTCTGCGGGTCCTTTCCATTCTTAATGAGTTCGCTAACGTTTCTCTCAAGCATTTTGACGCCCATGAATATCACGATCGTGCCGTCGAATTTAGCAAGGGTCTCCCAGTCAAGGGCACTCTCTTCCTTTGTGGGATCCTCGTGCCCTGTGATGAATGTCACCATAGAAGCGTGATCCCTGTGGGTCACCGGTATGCCGGCGTATGCAGGTGCAGCTATTGCAGATGTTATCCCCGGCACTACCTCGAACTCTATCCCCGCTTCGATGAGTTCCTGGGCCTCTTCGCCACCGCGCCCGAACATATAGGGATCTCCCCCTTTAAGGCGGACGACATTTTTACCTTCCCGGGCTTTCTCAATAATAACAGTATTGATCTCATCCTGCCTGAGGGTATGATCACCCGCATGTTTTCCGGCATCGATCCTTTCCGTGCCTGCAGGAATGGAATCAAGGATCATCTTTCCCGGAAGCTGATCATAGACCACGACATCAGCAGAATCTATCAGCCTTCGGGCCTTCAGTGTCAAAAGCTCCGGGTCGCCGGGCCCTGAGCCCACCAGATAAACTTTTCCATATTGGATCATGTTAGCGAAATCCTGTCTGTCTTACTTTGGTTCTAATGAACCTTTTACGTATATATTCATTGTCCCGTCAAATGTAAAAGTCAAGACATATTTTTATCTTCTTTGAAGCGTAATTCTTATTTACAATTCATATAAACTGTTTTTAACAGGAAGTGGGGAACAATGGACTTTTTTCAGGAAAAGATAACAACCATACACAATTTCTATAGCGATACCGACAGAATGCTGCAGCATCTTCATGAGCTTTCCTCTATCCGGCCTGCTGTTGTGGTACTGCCGATGCTTTACAGCGAAATAGAAAATCCCCCCCTGACCCGCATTGTTGATGAACTTAACAAATGCACCTTCATAAAAGAAGTTGTAATTGCACTTGCAGCAGACGATAAGGAACAGTATGTGAAAACCATTGATTTTTTCGGGCGCCTTGCGCTGGACCATATGATAGTCTGGTGTAACGGTCCCCGCATAGGCATGGTCATAGAAGAGATGAAAAGTAACGAGCTTGATATCACCGGGTTCTCGGGAAAAGGTAAGGATGCATGGATAGCACTGGGGATAGCAAGCCTTAATTCATATGCTATAGTGCTTCACGATGCCGATATTATCAACTATAACAGGGAATTTGTGGCAAAACTGCTCTACCCGATCGTCCATCCCCAGCTTAATTTCTATTTCAATAAAGGGTATTACGCCAGGATCAATCTTGAGAAAAGGACCATGCATGGCAGGGCGTATAGGCTTTTCGTGCGCCCGCTGCTTGATACGCTTATGAGGGATGTGAAATACGAGTCAGATATCCTGGAATACATGCAGGCCTTCAGGTATACGCTCTCCGGCGAATTTGCATTTACAAAAGACCTGGCGCTAAATATAAGGGTGCCTTCGGACTGGGGGCTGGAAGTGGGCATGCTTGCGGAGATATACAGGAACACGTCCCTGAAAAGAGTGTGTCAGACCGATCTTGGCTTCTACGATCACAAGCACAAGGACCTTGGAGCTGACGCCAGAGAAGGACTTTCCAAAATGGTGAATGATATAATGATAACCTTCCTGCGTGTTGTGAATGAGACCACAAGCACCCAGGTATCAACTTCTTTTCTCAGAGGGATACAGGTCAAATACAGGAGATCGGCACAGGACCTTATCAGGCAGTATCATGCAGATGCGGTCTGTAATGGACTTGAATACAGCAGGCATCTGGAAGAAAGATATGTAGAGACGTTTGCAGAGATACTGATGGAAGCCGGGACACATTATCTGGAAGATCCATCCGGTGCCCTCCTTCCGGACTGGGCACGTGCCCTGTCTGCAATACCGAACCTAAGAGAGCAATTAAGGGACGCAGTGCAGGCAGACCTTAATGAGATAATGTAACGCCAGCTCTGAAAATGATCTTGAAAATAAGAAAGGTAAAATAAGAGAATGTGCAGTACCTACTGATACTTCATAATTTTATGCATGAGCTAGCGGATCACTTCTTACTCAATATATAGAAGAGCATATCACGATTCAGCTTGCCCTCACGTTCCAGTTTGTTCACGATCTCTTCATCAGACATACCCTCGGACTTGAGCTCCTTAACCTTGTCAAGCAGCGCCGGAGATACGCTGTAGTATTCATTGATATCCTTCCGGTGACCCCATACATCCCCCTCGATGAGCTTGATATTCTGCATTTCCAGGAACATCTCAATAGATTTGGAGACCGTACGCCTGTAGGAACTTGGTATCTGTATCACTTCTACTTTAGGGCAGGTTTGCACCAGGGAAAAAATATCCTTGTTCGACGGCCTGAAAGCAAGATGAATCACCTTCTCGTTGGGATTTAGATTTGATATCTCCTCTCGCGAACTTACAACTCTGATCTTCATGGAACTCCCTCACATTAAGTTCTGTAACCATTAGAACTTACTAAATTAGTGTATGTGCTTACCTATTAAATAATTATCGATTTAAGAAGCAAAAAAGAAAGATTGTTAGTTACTGAACCTAGTTCTTATCGAATCTGCATGTCCAATAAGCCCTTCCTTTTCAGCTATTGAGATGACGGCATCCTTTAGTGTCCCAAGCCCTTCCTTGCTGATCCTCTGTATGCTTGCACACTTCATAAAGTGAGTAATGTTGAGCCCGGAATATATCTTTGCATAACCTGCTGTCGGCAGCACGTGATTGGTGCCTGAGGCATAGTCGCCCACAGGTACCGGGGCATAGTTTCCTACGAATATGGAACCTGCATTCTCTATCCTCTCAAGTACATAGTCAGGCTCCGAGACCATTATTTCCAGATGCTCGGGAGCAAAATCGTTCGAAAATCCAATACATTCGTCAATAGATCCGGCCACGAGAACCGCGGCATTCAGCAGAGAGCTTTTCACTATCTCAGACCTCGCGGTCCTTGCTGCTTGCCCGAGTACCTCTGCATGCACCTGCTCCGCAAGTCGCGCCGAAGTGGTCACAAGGACCGAAACTGCGTTGGGGTCGTGCTCCGCCTGCGCGATGATATCCGAAGCTGCCATGCGCGCGTCCGCCGAGTCGTCAGCTATGATAAGAACTTCACTCGGACCGGCGGGGAAATCTATCTCGGCCTTATCCCTCACCTGCATCTTCGCAGCGGTCACATACACATTACCCGGACCGACTATCTTGCTTACGCTGCGGATAGTCTCTGTACCATACGCCATAGCCCCTATTGCCTGTACCCCTCCCACCTTATACACGTGATCAGCGCCTGCGATCCTGGCAGCTGCAAGGGTAAGGGGATTGATCCTGCCATCGGCTCCAGGAGGCGTGCACATCACAACATTCTTCACGCCTGCAACTTTGGCAGGGATGATCGTCATCAGGGCCGTGGACGGATAGGAAGCCCGCCCGCCGGGTACATATGCGCCCACGCTTTCCAGTGGCGTGAACTTCTGGCCGAGTTCTATACCGGGAGACAGCTCCATGAACCATATTCTCTCCGGCATCTGTGCCTCATGGAACTTCCGGATATTGCCGGCAGCGAATTCAAGGTGCCTGAGCAGGGAGATATCGACATTTTCCATAGCCTCGGCAAACTCTTCAGCGGAAACTTCGATCACATCAACATCAGCACCGTCAAACTTCCGGGTGTACATGCGAAGGGCCTCATCACCTTTCTGGACCACGTCACTCAGTATGGATGCGACAGTCTCCTTCACGTCTGCAAGTTCCCCACCCCGGTTGATAAGTTTATCCGTTTCTTCACGGTTCATTTCAGATAGTTTCTTATAAAGCATGATGATTCCCTGTTTATAGCCGGTATTTACATTTTTGGATGGAATTGATCTTCATTCTATATAGATTCTTCAAAAGACGCTACTTATCAAAATCGCTGAAAGTGCTCTGCTCATTTCCCATCATCGAATCCATTGTACGTGAGCTCGGGTTCCCTGCCGTACAGTCTCCCGGACGGATACCGGGCCTGACGCCAATCTCACTGAGCAGTTTCTCCGATGTCTTCGTACCAAGCAAGCCACCCAGAAAGACAGGATCGGCTTTCCTTATATCTTCGACACTGCGAAGACCGCTGTCATAGAGCTTACGCGCACGTACACGCCCGATACCGCGTATGCCCACGAGTTCCATAAGTTCCTGGCGCGCACCATAGTGGATCCTCTTCTCTATCGCAACTGCCGCATCCGCACTGCCGTGGTTCAGCATTCTTGCCAGCCGTGACAGGGAATGCATGAGCCACTCCGCAAGATCCGCAAATGTATGAATATCACCATCACCCACATTGAAGATCCTGCTTATATCGTCCATGGACCGCTCATTGACCCAGTCCAGTAGCAGAAGGGCAGTTTTCACTTCCCCGAGGAACCATTCATAATCAGTTGCCCTGGATGGAGCCGGCACCTCGCTGAATTCCTCCATGTGGGAGAGCACAAAGTCATTCAAGGACTCATAATCACCTGCTCTCAGGTAGAGCTGGCGCATGTCAGGGGCCTTGCATATAAGATGCAACAGGGTCAGTTCGGTCACATGCGTGGCTTTACCGAGCCCTTCGATGATAACAGCAGCCGAAAGAGGGTCGATATAGAGCATCGAGACTAGTTTTCCCAGGGGTGTCGCCGTCAGATGGACCTCACCCTCCAGCATTTGATGGTCCTTAAGGAAATCAAGGCATTCATCAACAACTGATACTATGCCCCAGGTATCGTTCTGGTGAGCAAAGAACGTAGCTTCGATGAACTCCATCAAACCGTCACGGGTGGCCGCAAATCCATTCACGATGGTAGACAGGATATGTGTCCTCAATGCATTTTCCGTACCAAGCTTGGACCATATATCCTCTGCACTTGCATCGATATAATTCTCAAAGAGCAGTTCCATCTCATCGTAGGACCTGGCTATGAGCACAGCCTCACCATATGGGTCAAGCCGGGGACGGCCCGCGCGGCCTGCCATCTGTTTGTAGTCAAGGACCGGAATGGGCTGCATTCCAAAATTCGGGTCGTAGCGCTTGTAGCTCCGGACGATCACCCTTCTTGCAGGGAGGTTCAGACCTGCGGCAAGTGTCGGTGTACTGGCAACCATTTTGATCGTGTTCGCGCGGAAACCCTCTTCCACAAGCTTGCGGTGTGCAGAGTTGAGGCCAGCATGGTGGAAAGCAGTGCCATTCCTGATGCACTGGGCCAGTACTTTTGAAGCTTCCGACTCCCCGGTCTCGATGACCTGCTCGACTATCCCGTCCAGTGCGGCACGCGTCTTCCTGTCGAGAAGCTCTGACACCTTCACTCCTGCCCTGCGTGCAAAGCCGACACTGTTCTTGCGGCTGCTCTCAAAGACCAGGCATTGCCCCCCGCTCTCAAGAGTATCGATGACCAGGTTGATGGCATCATCCTCTGACACATCAGGAACTGGTTTTTGCGAGCCCCTGAAATTAATGTTGCCTCCATAGTAAACACCCTCCATCAGATCGGTTGGCCTCCACTCACTGAGCACAAGCTCAGCCTTCAGCCAGTTCGCTACCTCGTAGGCATTGCCCACTGTTGCCGACAGTGCAATTATCTGGCAGCCCGGATTGAGCTTCATCAGCTTGGTCAGGGTGATCTCCAGAGTAGGTCCGCGATTAGCGGAATCAAGCAGGTGCACCTCATCCACTATTATCGTTGTGATGTCCTCCATCCAGGATGTGCCATTGCGCAGCAGGGAGTCGGTCTTCTCTGAGGTTGCCACAATAATATCATTGGAGCCCAGCCACTCATCCCTTGACTCGAAATCCCCGGTGGATATTCCCACCTTTATACCTCCGTCCTTCAGGGCTATCGAAGAGAATTCCCTGAAACGCTCGAACTTCTCGCTCGCCAGGGCTCTCAGGGGAACTATATACAGGGCCTTGCCCCCCTTTACTATGGATATGAGCATCGCAAGCTCGGCCAGCAGCGTCTTTCCCGACGCCGTCGGGATCGCTGCAAGGAGATTATTACCGGCAAGCAGCCCTTTCTTAATAGCTTCTGCCTGAGGAGGATAGAGTTTTTCTATTCCCGAATCGAGGTAGAACTTTTGTACCTCTGCCGGAAGTTCAAGGGATCTTATTTCCATATTATGATGTAAAAAGAGATGATATCTAATAAAATTACCCGATTTCTGGAACCACTCCGGTCATCCAGACCGCCGCAACATAGGCCATATTCGTGTCAACGGTATTAATCCAAAGCTGCTGTTGTGTTATATCCCTGCTTATTAAATATGGTTATATCAGATAAACAAGATAGGATTATTCAGAGACCTGGGGAAAGTTCACTGTATTTACCTGATGCTTCGCCTTAAAATTAATCTGAAGCGATCGGGAGGGGAATGAATGAGATATATTGTATTCACCGACCTTGACGGGACTTTGATAGACCACGACACATATTCCTATGAAGCTGCAAAACCAGCCATCTACAAGCTTAAAGCCAGAAACATACCGCTCATATTCTGCACAAGCAAGACCCGCGCCGAGATAGAGGTATATGTGCGGGAGATGGAGTTATCCCACCCGTTCATATCCGAGAACGGCGGGGGTATATTCATTCCTAAGGGATACTTTAAGGCGGACTACCCTGCATCAAGGACACAGGGTATTTACGATGTGATCGAGCTTGGGACCGCTTATGAAACACTAAGGCATGTTCTTGCAGGCATCCGAAGTCATGAGGAACTGCACATCATCGGATTCGGTGACATGAGCGCCAGGGAGGTCAGCGAAGATACGGGGCTTGATATTGAGTCTGCGACACTGGCAAAGATGCGTGAGTATGACGAGGCCTTCAAACTTGAAGGAGACGGGAAGGAAGCCTCAAAGCTGGAGGAGAATATAAGATCACGAGGTCTTAACTATACAAGGGGAGGCCGGTACTGGCATATCCTGGGGGATAATGACAAAGGAAAGGCTGTGAACATCCTTAAGAACCTGTACAGGAAAGAATATGGTGAGATCAGGACCATTGGGCTGGGAGACAGCATGAATGATATTCCCATGCTTCGTGCGGTGGATATGCCATTCCTTGTGCAGAAACATGATGGTAAGCATGACCCAAAGATAGACGACCCCGGGATCAGCAGGGTAGAGGGGATAGGACCTGTGGGATGGCACAAAGCAATAATGGGTGTCCTAGAGGAAGCTCGCTGAAAAAGAACATAAATACTAATGATAAAAATCTAAGTATAACGATCCAGTATGCATCCGTGTGATGTATCTGCATTGATACGGTTATTGGGGAAATAAGGGGTAGATCAGATGATACGACTTGAAAATATGCTTCCCAGAGCGTTTCTGGTTGGGATAATGAAAATGGTGGATATGTCAGGACCATTGGAAACAATACGCTGGATGCAATCCATCGGGGAGGAGCTCGCAGTTATTGAAGGTCCGGGTTTCGAAGGCGCAAGAATGGACACTGACATTGTCTATTTGCCTATATCCCCGTTTGGCAACGAAGTAGTCGAATTCTCAAGGATATATGAAAAACCTGAGCAGTTCAGTGAGATCATCGGCACTATGTCTAATCTTAAGACCAAGTCTGCTGCTCCGTGGGAGTTCCCTGCTATGTCGCATGTACTGGACGTGCTGCAGCATAGTTATAACCAGAAAAGGGCTGAACTTGCAGGAACAAGGTTTTACAATCTCGGTTCCAAGTCACCTCTTGGTGATGTCAGGCAATACAATACTGAAGCCATTGAAAGAGCAGGAATGAGTAAGGAGAATGTGGCAGAGATACTCGATAAAGCATTCTTTGTCTACTTCATCGAACATCCGGAAAAGGAGTGAGACACTTGAACCCGATCGAAGCAGAAAGACTGTACGAGAACAGTGTCCGAATACTCAAGAAGAACCAGCATGAGAAAGGAGGTTTCTATGCCAGCCCTCCCGGTACACGCTACCCCTTCATCTACCCCAGGGACCACTCCATGTGCATCTACGGCGCTGTAGAGGCAGGACTCATGGATGAGGCCCGCAAAGGGCTAGAGTTCATATTAAACTCACAGAAACCCCTAGGAGAGTTCTCCCAGAGGTATGATGTGGACGGCAATGATGCAAGTTACAAGGAACTGCAGATAGATGGCAACGGTCTTGTGCTCTTTGTCATGGGGAAGTATTTCAAGGCTACAGGAGGCTCTTTCTATGAGGAGATGGCTGACAAGGCATTTGTAGCCAGCCACTGGGAAACCATCGAGAAGGCGGTCCAGTTCATACTGATGAACAAGAATGAGGAAGTCAACCTTATCCATACCATCAACAGCATCCATGAATACCCGGCATATGAGCACGGTTTTGAGATATACGCCAACTGCGCCTGCTGTGCAGGTATATATGCAGCAGTGGATATGGGAAAAGCCCTCGGAAAGGACGTATCTGTGTGGGAGCAGCAGGCTGACATCATCAGGCAGGCGATATTCACAAGGCTTTACAGCCCGAGGAGAAGGTCTTTTGTAAAGTGCATCCGCGTGAAGGATAAGAACAGCAAACCCATTGGCTACGATTCCTTTGCCTCCATTGTCCACGATGTCGACGCCGTAGAGTATGCTCCTGCATATTTCGAGCTTATAAGTGACTATGATATCAAGACTGTTTCTACTGTAAGGAGGATACACCAGCAGTTATGGGACTCAGAGATAGGCGGCCTTAACAGGTATCCTGAGTACTGGGGGCGCAATAACGGAGGCTACGGGCCCTGGTGCCATTTCACCTGCCAGCTTGCGAACCACCATATTGAGACGGATAACCGGGAGATGGCAGAGAATTACCTGGACTGGGTGGTTGACATGGCACACGAGTATACACTGCCTGAGCATGTTTCCACCATTGAAAGGTTCGAGCTCTGGCTTGAGGATTACACCAACGGCAAGATACTCAGGGACAGCAAGGTGAAGCTTATCGAGGACATAAGGGCGCATCCTAAATGGAGGGACGGGCTTGCGTACGTCACCATACCGCTTATCTGGCCGCATGCTGAGTTCATCATATCCTATAAAAAATACAGAGATAAGTTTCATCCGGCCTGAATGCCTGACCGATAAAAAGAGAAAGGGGAGGCATGGCTCGTTTCGCCATGCGTTCTCCGCGCTGTTTTGCTGTTACTACCCTTACTCGTTGCTCAGGTCGCCTGAGAAGTACTTGTCGTAGGAGCCCATGTCAAAGTGGCCGTGGCCGCTGAGATTGAAGAGGATGGTCTTCTCCTCGCCGGTCTGCTTGCACAGGAGAGCTTCATCGATAGCGGCTTTGATGGCGTGTGCGGACTCAGGAGCTGGTGCTATCCCCTCGCTGCGGGCGAAGGTGACTGCCGCATCGAATACCTCTACCTGGTGGTAGGATCTGGCTTCCATGAGCTTGTCAGCCACAAGTTTGCTGACTATAGGAGATGCGCCGTGGTATCTTAAGCCTCCTGCGTGTATGGCCGGAGGTATGAAGCCGGAGCCCAGGGTGT
Organism: Methanolobus sp. UBA474; assembly: GCA_002501695.1. Taxonomy (GTDB): domain Archaea; phylum Halobacteriota; class Methanosarcinia; order Methanosarcinales; family Methanosarcinaceae; genus Methanolobus. The sequence continues at coordinate 14,028 of DANZ01000041.1, forward strand.
ACATCTTGAGCAGGGGTGTCATCTGTGCCATGTCACCGAAGTCATACTCGAACTTACCTTCGGTGAGGCTTGGACATGCCGAAGGTTCGACGGCTATGATCCTTGTGTCGGTCTTGCCTGCGAGGTTATCCCTTATATAGGGCAGGCTCACACCGGCCAGGTTGCTTCCTCCGCCACAGCATCCGATGACAATGTCAGGATAGTCCTCGGTCATCGCGAACTGTTTCTGGGTCTCCAGGCCCACTACTGTCTGGTGGAGGCAGGTATGATTCAGGACGCTTCCCAGCGCATATTTGGTGTTGTCGTTGAGAGCCGCGTCCTCTATGGCTTCACTGATAGCGATACCCAGGCTGCCGGAGGTGTCAGGATACATCTCCAGGATCTTCCTTCCGAACTGTGTGTCCGGGCTCGGGGATGGCACGACGGTGGCTCCCCATAGATTGATCAGGGACTTTCTGTAAGGCTTCTGATAGTAACTGGAGCGCACCATGTAAACCTTGCACTCGATGTCGAAATAGTTGCATGAGAGCGACAATGCGCTGCCCCACTGGCCGGCACCGGTCTCGGTACTGATCCTTTCGGTGCCTTCCTTCATGTTATAGTATGCCTGTGCAATGGCAGTGTTGGGCTTGTGGCTTCCTGCAGGGCTTACGCCTTCGTTCTTGTAGTATATTTTCGCAGGAGTTCCCAGCACTTTCTCAAGCCTGTGCGCCCTGTACAGTGGAGACGGCCTCCACAGCTTGTATATCTCACTGATCTCTTCCGGGATGGTGATATATCTTTCTGAACTTATCTCCTGCTTGATGAGCTCCTTTGCAAAAATGGGCTCAAGGTCCCTGGGATCCATTGGCTGCCTGGTCGCCGGGTTCAGCGGCGGCTCAACCGGCAGGTCGGCAAGGACGTTATACCATTGCTTTGGCATGTCGTTTTCGTCGAGTATTATTTTTGTGTGATCCATGATGATGCCTCTTTGGTAAGAATGAATTCATTGATGTATGTTTTAGTACATTTAAGAGGTATTTAATGATTGTGATTTGGAAAGGATCAATAAAAACAAGGTATTTGGGAGTTCTTTGAGATCATAATCGAAAATCTAAAATAGGCTACCCTTATAGTATCCGAACAAAACAGGGAAAGTATTGTAATAGCACAGATCGGTTTTATCAGGTTGATCAAAAATGACAATTAGCAGGCCACGAGGGACCAGGGACTTCCTCCCGGAAGATACCAGGTGCAGAAGGAATGTAGAGAACATCTTACGTAAGGTGGTCAGGAACTGGGGATTCCAGGAGGTTGTCACGCCCACCTTCGAGTCCCTTGAGCTCTTCACGTTGAAATCAGGGGAAGGCATCGTCGGGGAACTGTACAACTTTACCGATAAGGGAGAGAGGGAGATGACCCTGCGCCCGGAGCTTACCGCGCCTGTCATGAGGATGTTCGTGAACGAGATGCAGGCACGTCAGCGGCCTCTCAAGCTGTTCTATTTTGAGAATTGCTTCAGATACGAGCGCCCGCAGAAGGGACGCTTCAGGGAGTTCTGGCAGTTCGGAGTGGAACTGATAGGCAGTGACAGGGCAGATGCCGATGCGGAGGTGATCGCTCTTGCCAGTGAGATGCTCAGGGCCGTTGGCATCCGGGGAGACCTGCATGTGAACCACCTTGGGGTCATCAGGCGCCTCCTGAGTATCCTTGACACCGAGCAGCAGGGCAGGATAATGAGGCTTGTGGACAAGAAAGAGTATCAGGGACTTGAGGATTACCTTGCGGAGATCAGTGCGCCTGCAGACCTGCGCATGAAGCTGGTCGAGCTTATCACCCTTACAGGCAGCGATGCCATCCAAAGGGCGCGGATGCTTGTTGGCGACATACCGGAGCTTGCAGTTTACCAGGAACTTCTTACACTGCTGGATACCTACGGGGTCGAGTATACAATCGATTTTGGCATCGCAAGGGGACTGGATTACTATACAGGTACGGTCTTTGAGATATACGCAGAGGGACTCGGCGCGCAGAAGCAGGTGTGCGGAGGCGGATCTTACCAGCTTATCAAGCTCTTCGGGGGAGGGGACGTCCCATCCACAGGCTTTGGGCTTGGCTTTGACAGGATAATGGAGATTTGCACAGTAAAGCCGGAGGAAACAAAGCCTGTCGTTATCATTGCAATGGAAACCACAAGGCTTGATGCCGTAAAGGTAGCCATGCAGCTTCGCCCTCACGTACCGGTCCATATAGACCTGATGAAGCGCAACTTCAAA
>DANZ01000041.1:16287-17094 GCA_002501695.1 Methanolobus sp. UBA474
CTCCTCACTGTCGAAGAGGTGATCCGCAAGGTAGGAAGCCCGGATCGTGGAAATGGCTCTGAAGCGCATGGATATACTTAATGATGAACGTGCGGCTGATGCCCTGCCTATGCGGTTTGCAGCCGCATCTATTGTACTCCTTGCTGTAGTATTGCTGTCTGCCTCAGCAATCTCCACCCTGCTGGAGAAAGAGCGCATCCAGGACGCCGGAGCAGTCCTTTTCCGGATCGACCTGAACGCAAAGATGATGTCTGCCCATGGGGAAGGCAGCAGTGTCACTCTGGATATCAATGTCCCGGCCAGGGTCACATTAGTCCTGGGAGGGCTACCCGGCTACGAAAGCAACTGGCCTGAAGATGCACGCAACCATTACATACTGACAGGCAGCAGGCAGATAATCGGAGAATCCACTGCCGCCTATTCCAACAGCAACCTTAACGGCACCTCAGTACTTGGTCCCGGGAAACACAGGATAGCACTGGAAAGTGTTAAAAGGACTTCTGACAATAGAATTTTTGTGAAAGTATATGAAATTTAAGCAGGGTCCGGAAAAAGATGTCCTGCAAAAACGATATCAGAACTTTATAAGAGACGATAGGGCCTGGATAGACCTGCTCCTCTCAAAGGTCGCCCTTATTTTTGCAAGTGTCATCATACTGGCAGCACTCTGGCATCTCACTGCTGATGTCGGGCGCATGGATCAGCAAAGGCAGCTTGACGCAATCGCACAGGACTTTCGGTCCGCCATAGACAGTGCATGGAAAAGCAGCCCTGAGGAAGGTGGGAAGAGCTACTTTTTTGAAATAT
>DANZ01000075.1 GCA_002501695.1 Methanolobus sp. UBA474
ATCCTTGCAGGCTCGGTCTTTGTAATACCTATAATGACATTCCTGGCGTCTTTTGGTACATGAGCGATGTCGCTCAGCGTATCTGGTGCGGGCTTATCTGAAAGGTCGACAACATGTACTTTTTTACCCTTTTTTTTCAGTTCATCAATGGTCCATTTCAGTGCCGGCTTCGTGCCATCTGTGACGACCAAGAAATTATCCTTTTCCCAGAATTCTTCCTGTTTGGTAACCATGCTTTGCCTCTTACTTATATAATATAACCAAATCCAAATATCTATTAGTTTATATGGGTTTCTTAATATGATATGTACTAACACTTTAAGAGAAAATGGTAAGCCGGCAGTATGCTTTTAAAGGTACATGCCAGAAATGAGTATATGTCTGTCATCTCAAAGTACGATCGTTTCTCCCATGTGTACGACCTTATGGAAACACCTATGGAGTTAATGAGATATGGGAGCTGGAGAAAAGATGTTTTCTCCGGTCTGGAAGGCAGAGTGCTTGAGGTGGGCGTGGGAACCGGGAAGAACATACCGTATTACCCTGAAGATAGTGAGATGATCGGGATCGATATCAGTGCAAAAATGCTCGATCACGCAAAAAAGAGGGCCGCAGGCCAAAAGAACATCTCTCTTTTTGTAATGGATGCGGAGCACCTGGGTTTTATGGACGGCTGTTTTGATCATGTCATAACTACTTTTGTGCTGTGCTCTATCCCTGACCCGATTGCTGCTTTGCGTGAGATGAGACGTGTGTGCAAACCTGAGGGCACGGTCATCAATCTCGAACATATGAGAAGCAGTGACCGGAAAATAGCTTTCGTAGAGGATCTCTTGAATCCTGTTACCAGAGGCCTGACAGGTGTCAATATCAACCGTGAGACCGTCGGGAACATCAGAAGAGCGGGCCTTAATATAATCGAAGAGAAGGAACTTGCCCTGAAAGATGTGTTCCGCCTGATAAGATCAAAGCCATAGTTATCAGGTTTCAAAGGAGAGGATATTCATCCGAATATCTGCATGAGGTCGTCGATACAGAGCTTGACATCAAAATGTTTCAGCTTAAAGAACTTCTTTGCCCTCATGTCATTATCCTCAAGCCGGAGATCACTCTCAACAAATCCTGCAGTCTCAAGCCGCTTCAGGTGCAACTGGACTACCTGGCGTGAAAGGTTGAGGTCTTTTGCAAGATCGTATACGTATCTTTCCCGCTCGGAGAGCAGATACAGCAATTTTAACCTGACAGGATGCGATATAGCCTCGCCTATATCCGTGATCTGCTGAAGTGATTTTGTCATCTTGTCACTTTTCCGGACTAAACGAAGGCAGGTCAGATCTCATCAAGCTTTTCCTTAATAGCCTGTACTGTCCTCTTGATCTCGTCCACATCTTTTTCAAGCCTTGCCAGGCGTTCATTGTTCCCGGAACTTACAAACTCGGACCTGTTCAACAGCAAGACCACTATCCCTACTATTAAGAGAATGACGAAAATGTTCACAAGTATGCCCCAGAAGGAATATGCACCATACATACCGCTGCCCATCATAAGATTCACCTGCCATGAACTGTTTTTAAAAAAGGTATATGGGGTAGGTCCATATTATTGTTTGCTATAGGACCTGATGCCTGCTGTTTTATCTGTTATAGTATGCACCGCAATATCCGCCACCATATCCGCCGCCACGCATCATACCGCGTCCGTTCTGAGGATACTGTCCCTGGTATGAGGAGTTTGCATAGAAGTCCTCTATGACCTCACCTGTGTATGCATCGATGCGTCCCTGCTTGATGATACCTTCCTCATCAGCATAGCTGAAGACCCACCATCTGCCCATCTGGTAGACATTATCTTCTGAGATGTCCTGGCCGGTCTGTGCCTCGGCGACGCTTACAGCCTCTTCTGCGGTTGCGACTTCAAGCTCAACCGTGTTATTACCGCTGACATTGCCGGCATTAGTTCCAAAGAACGGACATCCGGCGTAGCCGGCCCAGTTGCCGTCTCCATACTGACCCATTCTGCTGGCTGCCCACTGATGCATGGAACCGACAAAGCCTGGATTGCCTGCCTGTCCATTCGCTGCGGCCACTATTCCCACTCCTGCTGTAACTGCAATAAGCATTCCTGCAAGGAGTATTGCTGTTATTTTCTTCATTTTCACACCTTCCTTGTTTGCAGGAATCATTATACCTGCATATGTAGTCTCTACACTACATATGTAGTACCCATCAGTATTTATACATTTGGTAGTACCTCTGCTTTTGCCAGGTCTTATGCAGTACTCAAATACTTATTACTGTATCAGTATGAGCCTGCCTCAAGCAGGATGCAGGCTCAATCTTTTCGGACCCATTTACCCTCTGGATCCTTTTCGTATTCATTCTTCACAGCACTCCAGGCAACCTTATGTGCGGTCTCTTCCCGGGAAGCGTCCCCTCTTCTTTCCGAAGGGTCCTTGTATTGCTCCCATGCATTGTCAAAAGCTTTCCTGTAGATATCCTGGCCGTGTTCCGGCAGGTTCTCTCTGATTGTTTCCGGCAGTTCCGAGTTCTTGTCGTATGGCATATTCTCCCCATTATTAATGGATGGGCCATTTTTAAAAACATTTGCAATAATGCCCTTAATGCTTCCTGTAAATGCTTCCTGCATCAGGGCTTTCCGGAAGGGCTCGAACTATTATTATACGATGTGCCTCTCATTATTAACAGGAGTTAAGCGCATGAATGAAAAGAGAACGTATGGAGTCCCCGCATTGCTGTCATTTTTCGTGCCCGGCCTGGGACAGATCGTCAAAGGGCAGGTGGTCAAGGCCGTGGTCATATGGCTGGCTCTCGGTATCAGCTGGCTGCTCCAGTTCGTGCTGATAGGGTTCACACTGCTGCCGCTTATATGGCTCTGG
>DANZ01000012.1 GCA_002501695.1 Methanolobus sp. UBA474
ACAAGATGGCCAAACGCTTCATAGAGCACTTCGGGAGCGAGAGCCTGGCTCTTGAAGCCATACTGAGCGGAGATATTGCCAGCATTTCCCAGGTGGAAGGAATGGGGCAGCGCTATGCTATCTCCCTTGTGCATGATGTGCGGTCTAAAAAGGACGGTGTCGTTATCTCTGACCTGTTGAAGACCAGGGAAGCCATGGATGTGTATGAAAAGATACTTGATCTTGTGAAAGCTTTTGCTCATACTTCCTATGCCAGGGATAAACTTAGTATTTTCATCCCTTATCCTTCAAGCAGGTCTGATATCATTATGGATATGCGCAGGTCGGTGGCTTCATATATTGAGACCGCAAGTCTCCTGCAGGATGAGAATAAAATTGTCTCCCTGCTCCCTAAAGTAAAACCGCTGAACTTCAAGTTCACAATTCCCAAGGTTCGCGACAGGGTGATCATAACTGCGGACCAGAAGGTGTTCGAGCATGCCCGGGAAAGGTTCGGTTCGATGCTGGATGTGCATCTGGCAAGGTCCCTGTCCGAGTTCATTGATACTGCAAGAGGTTATTCACATGTTATCGCAGCAGATGATACATACATGGCCTTTGATCTTCCTGAAGATATCAGGCCTGAGTTCCTCCCGGATCTGAAGAGTGCCGGGAACTGGCAAATAATACCTGAGAAGGATATATCCTCTTTTGCCAGAAATCTGGAGAGCATCACATGCTCGGTACAGGCAGTGCAATCACTCCGCTTAAAAGGTATTTCCTTTTGTGAGGCAATTCCTGACAGGGATCTCGATAAGCTAGCTTCTGTCCTGTCGGTGATAGATGAGAATGGCAACATAACGGCGGGCACTGATAAGGAAGTTGACAGGCTGCGCGCAGTCATGGCAAACCTTGATCAGTGTGTAGCCACTGCTGTTAAGGAGGCTAATTCAAAACTGGATGAGTGTCTCGTGAATAGCGAGTTCACACTGCGCGGGCAGGAAATGATGAAAGTGATGAAGGGTTCGCTGGAGTTGAAGGAACTTGTCGGGAAAAAACTTCGCACATCCTATCACAGCGTCGTCAAGGAGTACACCGGCGAGATCTGCAGCAAATTGAACCTGGAAAAAAAAGAGGTCATCTTTATAGACTCATTGTTCCCTGAAGAGATCACTCATCCTCTTGAAGCAGACCGTGAGCAACTTACTGCTTTTAAGCAGCATCTTGAGAAAAAGATCCTCAAAAGGCAGCTTGAGCATAAGCGCGAGGTTTCCCGGGTGCTTGCATCCTCTCTTGGAATGGTCAGGGACATGGTCAGGGAAGTGCTGGACTTTGATGTTGGTTTTGCCATAGGGTGCTTTGCAGTCGCCAACAGTCTGATAATGCCGGAAATAGTTGAAGGCCCCGGATTTGGTTTTGAGAAGGGGAGGAACATGTTCATACTTTCCAGGCATGGGAAGGTTGTCCCGATAGATTACTCCGTAGGTATGACAGGTTTCAGTCCGCAGGGCGATACAAATCGCGTGGTGCTGCTCAGCGGGGTGAACTCAGGAGGTAAGACCTCGATGCTTGAGCTTCTCGCACAGTCTGTCATCCTGGCACACATGGGCTTCCCTGTGCCTGCATCCGCCTTTGAGATGTCCTTTACTGAAGGGATCTATTATTTTGCCAAATCCAAGGGTACCCTGGATGCCGGAGCCTTTGAGACCACACTGACCGAGTTTGCCGTGGTTGCAGACGATTCCAGTAAGCTTGTGCTGGTGGATGAGCTTGAATCCATAACCGAACCGGGAGCGTCGGCAAAGATCATAGCCGGCATACTTGAAGTGATGACTGAGAATAAGCAGAGCATGGCCGTTTTCGTATCCCATCTTTCTGAACTGATACTGGAGAATACGAAAAGCAGTATCCGTGTAGATGGTATCGAAGCCAGCGGGCTTGACGCCGACCTCAACCTGATAGTGGATCGCAGTCCGCGATACAATTATATCGCAAAGAGTACACCCGAACTCATTGTAGAGAGGCTTTCAAAGAAAACAAGCGGCAGGGAACAGGCCTTCTATCTGAAGCTCAGGGAGAAGTTCAGGTGAGTTGGATCAGAGCGTTCCCTTGGTGCTTTTTATATCTTTGCCCTCAATTACCGTCGCTCTCTTAAGGGCGTATGCGAATGCCTTGAAGAGCGCCTCTATCTTGTGATGGTCATTATCCCCGTAGACACTTGCGTGCATATTGATCTTTGCATGCTGGACTATGGATTCGAAGAAGTGCCTGACCATCTGGGTGCTGAACTCCCCGACTTTGGGTGATATGAACGCCGCCTCAAGTACAAGGTAGCTACGCCCTCCTATATCAAGCGCCACGCTTGCAAGTGCCTCGTCCATAGGGATGCGGGCTTCGCCGAACCTGGCAATGCCTGTCTTGTCCTCGAGGGCTTTTGCGATCGCCTGTCCCAGAACGATGCCTGTGTCCTCTATGAGGTGGTGGTCATCCACGATGAGGTCGCCCCTGGCACTGACAGCGAGATCGAAGCCGCTGTGCTTTGAGAATGCAGTAAGCATGTGGTCAAAGAACCCTATGCCTGTATCGATCGTGGATGAACCTGTTCCGTCGAGTCTTAGCTCGATGCGGATGTCAGTTTCGCTTGTCTTGCGTGAAATCTTTGCCTCTCTCATGATGCACCCTGCAACTTTTATCCTATAAATTCAATTTATATCTTCATTAATAATATTTATCGCTTCTGTCAGTGTGAACTTTCCTGTGTACAGTGCACTTCCCACAACAACAGCCGATGCGCCCGTTTTTTTGATCATGATGAGGTCCGCAAGGCTTGTGACCCCACCGGATGCGATGACCGGGATACTGACGGAATTTACCAGTTTCTCGGTTGGTTCCGTGTTCACGCCCTGCATGAGACCCTCAGTATCTATATTGGTAAAAAGCAGGCTTCCTGCACCCAGCTTCTCAAACTTAAGCCCCATATCGACAGCAGTATGCTCTGACTGTTTTTTCCATCCCTCGATGGATATCTTCCCGTTGCGGGAGTCCAGGGCTACGTTGATATGCTCACTGCCAAATGAATCCGCCAGTTGCTTTACAAGTCCAGGGTCATTGATCGCTGCAGTGCTGAGTATCACCCTGTCGACTCCCAGCCTGAGCAGGCCTGCAGCATCCTCAAAGGAGCGGACGCCTCCTCCAACCTGGATACTTATGCCCATAGGCTTGCATTCCTTCACTATTTTCTCTATGATAGGGGCGTTGTGGCGTTTGCCATCGATGGCACCATCAAGGTCTATCAGGTGGAGGGTCTTCGCACCCTGCGACACCCAATCCCTCGCAACCGCCGCCGGATCATCCAGGCTTACAAGCTCGCTGCCGGGCACACCCTGCACGAGCTGCACGCATTTGCCGTTCCTCATATCTACTGCGGGAATGATCTCAAATGTCATTTATCCTCCTCAGGGCATCATCCTTTCGATAGGCACGACCAGTATATCCCTGGCCCCGGCTGCCTTGAGCTCGCTTACGGTTGTGAATATAATGTCGGACTGGACCACAGCATGGACTGCCAGCATGGCTTCATCGGACTCAACCTTCATAACGGTCGGACCTGCAAGTCCCGGAAGCACCTTTTTTACCTGTGCCAGGTTCTCGGCGGGGACATTCATCATTAAGTAGCGCTTTCCCTTTGCACGCAGCACACTTTCCACGGCAGTCTGTATCTGGATTATCTTACCATCCTTTTCCATGCTTTTCTTGTTCGCTATCAGGTAAACCGAGGACGAGAAGACCTTCTCTATCATTTTAAGATGATTGGTCACAAGGGTGGTGCCTGAGCTTGAGATGTCCACGATGGCGTCGGCAATGCCAACATGAGGGGTCATCTCACATGCGCCGCTGACTTTGATTATCTCTATTTCCACACCTGCGTTCTCGAAGTACTTGCGGGTGATGTTTGGGAACACCGTAGCGATACGCATGCCTTTAAGATGTGCTGCAGAGGATATGTCAGAGTCCTCCGGGACCGCGAGCACAAGGTTCGCATTCCCGAACTTAAGGTCCAGCAGCACTTCCACGTTCGCGTCGGTCTCATTGATAAGGTCAAGGCCGGTAATGCCCACATCCGCTGCGCCGTCCTGAACATATTCAGGGATGTCCGCAGCCCGTGCAAAAAGGTATGTTATTTCAGGATCTGTGGTTTTTGCAAAAAGATTCCTTGTGCTGCCTTCAAGCACAGGGAGTCCCGCTTCCCTGAGCAGGCTGACAGTAGGGTCGTGCAGGCGCCCTTTATTAGGTATGGCAATACGTATCATATATTATCCTTCTGGTAAAAGTGGTATCTGATGGTTGATCGTTAGATCGGCCAGGTTCTCTTTTAGATACTCTGGTGATATCCGTTATTAGTTGGAATGCTTTCTCAAAGTCCTTTATATGATATAGATTTCACCCTGATGGATATAATATTATATATTGCCTCTATGCATAATTTATTACTGGGGGTAATAAGAGTCAAGAGATAATATTAAATAATACGTGGGCAGTTGATACAGGAAGAATACTTAATTATCTGTCCGATTATCTATTCTTGCGCGCTTTATTTAGTTTACATGAGGATCAAAAAATGATGCGTAATATCAACGTCGAACACCTGATACAAACGCCTATTGAAAAGCAAAAGATCGAAATCGTGGAAAGAAAGGGTATTGGTCACCCCGACAGCATTTCGGATGGTCTTTCAGAGGCAGTAAGCCATGCATTATGTAAAGAATACATTAAGAAATGCGGTTTCGTGCTTCACCACAATACCGATGAGACGCAGATAGTGGCAGGCAGGTCCTGCCCGAAGTTCGGCGGTGGAGAGGTCATACAGCCGATATACGCCCTGCTTGTGGGAAGGGCCACCAAGGAATTCGAAGGTGTGGAGATACCTGCAGAGGCAGTGGCTCTCTCAGCTGCAAGGAATTACATCCGCAAGACCATAGTCGATCTTGACCTTGAGAGGGACATGATCATCGACTGCAAGATGGGTACTGGCTCATCGGATCTGAGGGATGTGTTCAACAGGGCCAGGGTGCCTGTTGCAAACGACACTTCATTTGGTATCGGCCACGCTCCCTTCTCGGAACTTGAGCAGATAGTCTATGAGACCGAAAGGAAACTCAACACAGACCTGAAAAAGAAGATCCCGGGCATAGGTACTGATATCAAGGTCATGGGGCTCAGGGACGGCAACGATATCAATCTGACAATGTGCTGCGGAATGGTTGGACGCCATATCGATGATATGGACCACTATATCAGCATTAAGGAAGAGATGGTGGAATATGTCACTGACCTTGCCATGAGACGCACCGAGAGGAACGTGTCTGCCTCCCTGAACACAGGTGACAATGAATCCTGCGGTTCGGTCTTCCTGACAGTTACGGGTACATCCGCAGAAATGGGCGACGACGGCTCAGTAGGGCGCGGTAACCGTTGTAACGGGCTTATCACGCCTGGCAGGCCGATGAGTATGGAAGCCACCAGCGGTAAGAACCCGATAAACCATGTAGGTAAGATCTACAACCTGCTCTCCACCCAGATGGCCAGGGATGTCGTAAAGGCTGTGCCTGAGGTACAGGATGTCCATATACGCCTGCTGTCCCAGATAGGCAAGCCCATAGACCAGCCTCTTATGGCAAGCGCCCAGATTATCCCGCAGGATGGCGCGAACTTCGCATCCATCAGGACGGAAACCGAGGCTGTCATGGACGAATGGCTGGCCAATATCACCAAGATAACTGAGATGCTGAGCAGGGGCGAGCTGGATACGTTCTAAACCGTCAGGCAATGTTCTAAGTCTCCCATACCCGGGAGTTTCCCGTATGCCGGAAGCGCTTCTGTGAAAGTGCCCGGCACACTTTTTTCTGGCTGACGCTGTTGATCTCTCATCACTTTGCCGATCATGGTGTTATTTCTCCTGCTTTTGTGGTATTTTGCGGGTTTTGCGGCGAAAGAGATAAGTATTATTGTGCGTATTGGAGTGTTACATCGCACAGCAATGCCGTGACGATTCATGGTTTGCAAGACCCGCCTTAACTCAGTGGTAGAGTGCGCGGCTGTAGTATGGTTCATGTGACTTGTTCACACATACCGCGCAGGCACCGCGATGTCCCCGGTTCGAGTCTGGGAGGCGGGACTTCCAAAACCAGAAAAAGGTTTATATGCTAAGAATGCCATGTAAGGGTGCTCAAAAGCGATAACCTCCGCGTGTCCGAATAGTGTAGAGGCCTATCATGAAGCCCTGTCGAGGCTTCGACCCGGGTTCGAATCCCGGTTCGGGCGCTAAAATCTCAATCCCGGCTTTTCCGGGACTCTTTTTTATTATCAAAGCTTTTATGATACTTTTATTACTTTTGGCATTCATCGTTAAGTTTAACGTGAAAATACAAAACTTACGGGGGAAATAATGGCTGAATTGAAGAACCTGATAGATACCGCAAGAGATAAAGGCTCATTCCCAACCCTTGTGAAAGCTGCCGAGGTGCTTGGCCTTGTCGGAAAATACAGCAAGGAGGGTCCCTACACCGTGTTCGCACCTGTAGAGTCAGCTTTTGAGGTCATCCCTGCCGAAGTCATAGATGAATCCTTCGATGACCATCCTTACCTTCTGGGAATTATCAATTACCATATCGTGAAAGGGAAATACACCACACATGATCTCTTAAGCATCACATCGCTTGAAACCGTTGGTGGGAAGGCTTTGAAAATAACAGCAAACGGAGGCTTCAAAATAGATTCCGCGAAAATAATTGAGGCTGATATTGAATGCACTAACGGCGTCATCCATGCCATCGATGAGATACTTATTCCTTAAATTCATACAGTCACGCAAGTTCTTTAAGCAATCAGTGTATAAATGATATTATCGATTGATTTTAAGAATGCTGGAATAACGCATCCTGGTGGCGCTCTTCTAATCGGTTGATGAACAGGTGGATGAGATCAATGAGTGACAGAAGAAGCGGCGGCGGTTTCAGGCCGAGCGGTCCCAGGGAGATGCATAAGGCAATATG
>DANZ01000031.1 GCA_002501695.1 Methanolobus sp. UBA474
TTCATAATACTTGTTATCCGTGTTCTCTGTGAACGCTGTGGCTGATGAATAAAGTACAGTTTTTCCACAAAAGCCGGTATTAGATATATTTCAATGGCGATGACAATGAACGAAAGACAGAAGTAAAAACAGGAACCTCAATAAAATATCCGGAAGTTCTATCCGGAATCATGCTTATGGCATGTTCATGACATCCTTAAATAATATGTATTCACTTATACATACCTGTGCTTGTGTTTCTCATAGAGCACATGTATCATACCATCAGCAAGCCCCCATTGAGGAACATGTATCTCTTTCACATTTCCCCACTTCATAACTGATAGATATATCTTGGAAGCAGGCACTATGACATCAGCCCTGTCGGGCTTGAGACCCAGTTTCATGATCCTCTGCTCAAGAGTATGGCCCCTCAGGAGGTCATATATATTTTTCAGGTCACCGTATGAGAGAGGAGTCCCTTCTTTAGCGTTTGCAAGAGAGAATACCTTGCCTATGTTACCTCCGCTGCCAATTGAAGAACCCGGCTGGTATTCCCCGGTAACGGATCTGACCCATTTTTTCATGGCATTCCATTCCTCTTTCGAGACCAGGCCCTCGATCATACGTATGGCGCCGATATTGAAGGACCTGTATGCAAGCACCCTGCTCCTGTCAAAGAGAATGAGTTCGGTGCTTCCTCCGCCCACATCAATATGAAGATAAGAGGAAGTGTCATTGGTAAGGAACTTCTCAATGTGGTTTGAGTATATTATTCGTGCTTCCTTCCTTCCACTGATGACATTCAGTTCGATCCCGCTCTCATCCTTTATGCGGTGTATGATCCCATCAGTATTCTTAGCCTCTCTAAGTGCCGAAGTTGCACATGCCATGAAATCTATGGGTTCATATGCTTCCATAAGATACCTGAAAGATATCATGGTCTTCACAAGCTGGCTGATCTTTTCCTCCGAGATATGGCCATGAACAAAAGCATCATCTCCAAGGCGTATGGGCATCCGCATCAGGGAGACATTCTCAAATACCGGCTCGACACCGTTGGTATCCACTCTTGACAAAAGCAGGCGGACCGCATTAGAACCGACATCAATAGCTGCAAACTTCATCTGTTTACCTCCACATCCCTGAGTTTGCCTTCAAGGAACCTGTATATATCTACCTGAGCACGGCAAAGCTCGTTTCCAGCTCTTTTCCTGTACTTATTATCCTGTGGCTCATTGATAACTCTTGCCTTCATGTTATCCCTGAACTGCAGTTCCATGTACTCCTTGAGTTCCTGTTGCAGGTCATGGTCGTATATCGGTGCTGCAACTTCTATCCGCCTGTCAAGGTTCCTCACCATCCAGTCTGCAGAGGATATGTAGTACTTCTCGTTCCCGCCGTTACAGAAAATAAGTATCCTGGAGTGTTCAAGATATTTGTCCACTATGCTTATTACCTCTATGTTCTCGCTCAGTCCCTTTACACCTGGCACAAGAGAGCATATACCCCTGATAATAAGCTTTATCTTCACACCTTCCATGCCGGCATCATATAGCTTCCTGATCAGCTGGCTGTCAACAAGGCTGTTCATTTTTGCATATATGTAAGCCGGTCTTCCTGCCATGGCATTCTTTCGTTCTTTATCGATCATGGCCAATAGTTTCCTGCGCATATGCATAGGGGAAACCAGCAGATGCTTGTAAACGAATCTTTTGTAGTTGCAGTTGAAAAAATTGAATATGCGTTCCACTTCATTGGTCAGGTCTTTATTAGCAGTCATCAGGGTATGATCACAATACACTTTTGCCGTATCCTCATTGAAGTTGCCTGTTCCAATGCATGAATAGTGCACCAGTTCACCGCCTTCCAGCCTTGTGATATGGCAAAGCTTCGAGTGTACCTTCAGGTTTGGCACGCCGTCAATTATCTTTGCTCCTGCCTCTTCAAGCTTCCGCGTCCAGTACATATTGCGCTCCTCGTCAAAGCGAGCCTGGAGCTCAATGACAACGGTAACCTCTTTTCCGTTCTTGACAGCATTTATCAGTGCATTGCCGACATT
Organism: Methanolobus sp. UBA474; assembly: GCA_002501695.1. Lineage (GTDB taxonomy): Archaea > Halobacteriota > Methanosarcinia > Methanosarcinales > Methanosarcinaceae > Methanolobus. The sequence goes on from DANZ01000031.1 coordinate 2,042, forward strand.
TGAGGATCTTGCCACCCTGTAGAGGGTCGTTTTGATGCTAACCACATTTGGGTCTATTGCCGCTTCCCTGAGCAGGTCGATATAGTGTCCAAAGGACTGGTATGGGTAATGCAGGAGGATATCCCTTTCCTTAATGGCATTGAACATGCTTTTGTGCCTTATCAGGTCCCTGTGGAGGAGGGGTTTGTCTTTCTTGTAAACCAGTGTTTCCGGACCAACGGCAGGGAAATTCATGAAGTCCCTTGCATTGTGATACCTGCCGCCTGAAACTATATTGTCAAAACCGACCAGGTGAAGTTTGCCGAGAATGAATTCAAGCAGGTCCCCGGGCATTTCCTGGTCATAGACAAAACGCACAGGTTCTCCCCTCTCCCTTGCTTTGAGGCTTTCTGATACCTTCTCAAAGAAACTCTTTGTTACATCGTCTTCGAAATCCAGTTCTGCATCCCTTGTCAACTTGATCGTATAGGCTTTTATCGATCCATAGTCAAAGGTCGAGAAAATACCCTCAAGCCTGAAACGGATGACATCGTCAAGCATTATGACGCATGTACCCTTATCCGAACCCGGAAGGACAATAAAACGCGGAAGCACGTCCGCAGGAACTTCTATCAATGCATAGTTAACATGCTGCGACTCTGAGTAACGGTACATTGAAACTGCAAGATAGATTGCCTGGTTCCTCAGGTATGGGAATTCCGGAAGGTCCTTGATCATGATAGGAACAAGACGATGCCTTAACTTTTCATCAAAATATGTCTTCAGGAATGCCTGTTGTTCGTCACTAAGCTCCGTTTCATCGACTATATAGACATTGTAGTTTTCAAGCTCACTGGTGATTTGCCGGAAAGCCGTATCGAACTTATCCCTTAGTCCGATCACAATATCATGCACTTCGTTCATTACCTTTTTAGGGGAGCCACTCACCATTGCTCTGGACTTTACTCCCGCATCCAGCATTCTCTGCAGGGTGCCTACCCTTACACTGAAGAATTCGTCCAGGTTGGATGAGAAGATACCCAGGAACTTAAGTCTCTCCAGAAGTGGTACCGAAGGGTCCATTGCTTCCTGAAGTACGCGTTCATTGAAAGAAAGCCAGCTTATTTCGCGATTTATATAGTCCTTGGTTTTGGCCATGGCTGATTCTGTTCTCAAGTTCTGTTATTAGGATTGGGATAATAAAGAGACTCCATTATATAACACTTCACTTAAGAGTATATATAGAAGTATATAATACATATTTAGTCTATGGATATATTGGTTATCTATCTATTATATATAGCTTACTCCTTTTACTTGTCAGCAACTGGAAACGGACCTCATCTGGAATACATTCCTGCTATTGACTGGGATAACCTAATGCTGAATTCATTATCACACACTTTCGACCAGGCTGCCGGGAACTCCCCTATCAGTCTTTCAAGTTCCTGCCTCCGATACTCTATGTAGGCTTCTACTCCAGGTTCCTTTAGAGCCGGCACCTGAGGATGCGGATGTTTATCTTCTGTTACGCCCCATCGGCCATATTTCTCAAAGTTCTCAAGAAGTTCGAGTGCAACTGCGGCATCATGCATATCCCCAAGATTGTCCTGCAGGTTTTTAAGGTCCTGTATAAGCTCCTTTGATTGAGGACCAAGCACTTCCCTGAAGAACTCAAGCGTATAGCGCAGTATCTTTACATCGATCCGGAGCTGATGATATTGTTCAAGGGTCGGTGATGAGCCTGCAGACACGATGTCATCATAGGACCGCACTCCTGCCAGCTGGGAATACAGCAGCACGGGCAGCAGATCCTTCACGCGGCAGGGCACCGGATCACCGTTCTTTGTAACTGGTCTCATCTGCCATGCACTCTTATCAAGAAGTATCCTGGAAAAACCGGACTTGAACTTGCCGTATTTGGCACTGTCCAGATATATCAGCATCATACCCCTGCGTTTTGCCTTCTCTATATGCAGGGAATCTGTAAGATGGCCAAGGTCTATGCCGCTGCCCTGAGGCTGTTCCTCAAGGTAATGACCTATCTTTTCAAGGAACACATCAAGATCACGCACCTGGCCCAGCGCCCTTCTTGTGGATCTCAGGTTCTTCAGGTGCCTGTCAAGCATCTTCATGTCCAGGTACTCCTCAAGCACCTGGAAGACGGAGCGCATGCGCATTGCTGCAACCCGCATATCGTGGAGTTCTTCTATATCCCTGCCAACCTTGGTGCCTCTCTCGTGCTCGGCCATCCTGCCAAACTGGAACATCAGCAGCCTGCGTGCAGCCTCACGCATTGTATCATCTGCCTTGATACCGGTCTTTTTCATTGAAACGAATTCCTGGAAGGGAGTATCTGCAACTACAGGCCCCTCTTCATCCTCTGAAGGGAGTTGAACAGCAGGGGCCTGACCTGTAGCAGATCCATTCAATGGGGCTTCTTCCTGAACTGTAACGCCATGAGCTTCTTCATCAGCCTCAGGAATATCCGGGGCAAAAACAGGATCCACGACAACCTTAGATATGGCATCTTCATCCGTGATCTCAGCAGGTTCAATTTGCCTGTCTAAATGAGCATGTCTGCTGCCAGCGGAATTCTCATTATGCAGGGAGGATTGGAAATTGTCCGGCAGGATGCCGGCCAGAAGCATGCCTGCAAATGTTGCCATAACAGAACTTTCCCTGCCGCCTGAAAGCTCCGGATAGTAAGGATGATCTTCGCTGCGACACTCTGTTGCAGAACCGGCGCATGAGGTATCCCTATTAGAAAGAGTGAAACAATTAACAAAAATGTTGAGTAATATCAGGAATATTCCCAGGGAGTACAGGATGAGAGCATATGCCACGGTCGGATAGGACCATGTTTCGGGATAGGATGTGACAAATATCCAAATTCCCATAATTGAAAATGCCGGAAAATACATGCTGCGTCCGGGATACCCTCTCATGGAAGCGAAGTTTACACCTGCCAGGGTCAGCACAAGGCCAATCCCAATAAGGCTGCATGAGACAAGTATGACCTGCGGATCAGAGAACCTCGTAACTTTTCCGACCATGGCGTAGAGGACACCTGTCATGGAAGATACGAGACCTGACAAGACCGAGAAAACGGCCAGAGTTGAGTTTTTATGGTGAAGTTGTGTACGTGGCATGTCTATCTCCACTTAAGCCATTCAATAACAGAAATTAGCTAATATAATTTAGCGATACAATATTAATATTTAAGGTGCTTTAATTCTCTGAGGGTACCCTGGATAACTTTTCTTTGCATTCTCAACTGTAAGACCTTGTTCCTGACGATCTGCCTTTGTAATTTCCTGCTTTTTGATTTCGCAAGGGACTTCCTGAGCAGTTTGATGCTGGCTTCGATCTCAAAGCAGATCCTGTCCTTATCCTTCAATATTGCTTTAACGGGGCAGGACCTGACACATTTGCCACAGTTGATGCATTTACTGGCCTCAATTAGAGCCTTGCCTTTAGCCATGGAAATAGCATCTACAGGACATTTCTTAATGCATTTCTTACAGGCAATACACTTCTTCTTATTGATCCATGGCAACAGATCCGCCCCAATTCTATGTTGAACACGCATATATAGCAGCACATACAAATGAGTTTCGAAGAGGATATTATAATTACTATTAAATAATATTTGACTTAGGAATAACACATGCTTGAAAAGGTAGATCTTTCAAAAAGTATTCAAAAGAAAGAATACGATGACCTTACAGGTGAACTTAGGGTCCGCATGGGCGAACTCCAGAGAAGGGCATGGAAACTGGATATTCCCATAATGGTCGTCTTTGAAGGCTGGCATGCATCAGGCATGACCGGGATAATCAACAGGTTCCTCATGCCCCTCAATCCCATGGGATTTGAGCTTTACACAACAGGCAATCCATGCCCGCAGGAGGAACAAAAGCCCCTGATATGGCGCTTCTGGACAAAAATACCTCCTAAAGGAAAGATCGCTATCTTTGACCGAAGCTGGTACAGGCGGGCCCTGCTGGAGCATTTGCACGAGGGTGCAGCAGAAGAGGATGTCACAAAATGCTTCAACGGACTGGCCTATTTTGAAAGGCAGCTTGCTGATGACGGCTATCTGATCGTCAAGTTCTTCCTGCACATAAGCAAGGAAAAACAGGAAGAACGCTATGAGGAAATAAAGAAAAAAGGTATTCCGCTTTTGCTTGTAAAAGAAGAGGAAAATGACAGTGCAAGCAAGTATGAGAGATACTTACCTCTGGTTGAAAGGATGCTGGAGAAAACCGACATCCAGCATGCGCCCTGGACGATCGTGGAATCAGATGACCTGAACTTCGCAACAGTCAAGGTCATGCAAACCTTCATCCAGTCCATCGAAGAGAAGATAAGGACTATAGAAGATAAAAGGCCAGTTTCGGAACTGCAATCTGCACAGATGCAGGCCAGCAGGCCATTGAACTCTTCTGTGCTCAAAACAACAGATATGGGAGTATCGCTGTCCCGTGAAGAATACAAAGAGAAGAAAAAAGCATACCTGAAAGACCTTGAAAGCCTCCAGTATGAGTTGTTCAGGCAGGGCAGACCTGTCATCCTTGTTTTCGAAGGGTGGGATGCTTCAGGGAAAGGCGGCAGCATCAGAAGGCTGGCACAGATAATGAACCCCCGGCTCTACAAGGTCATACCTGTAAGTGCACCTTCGGATACCGAGCTGGCACGCCACTACCTATGGAGGTTCTATAATGAGATACCTGAAGCGGGACATGTTTCGATCTTTGACCGGAGCTGGTATGGCAGGGTCCTTGTGGAGAGAGTTGAAGGGCTCTGCAGCGATCAGGAATGGAGAAGGGCTTATCGGGAGATCAACGAATTCGAGGAGGTGCTGACAAACTACGGAACCCTGATCATAAAATTCTGGCTGCACATCGATAAGGAAGAACAGCTTCATCGATTCCGGGAAAGGGAGACAACAGCCCACAAGCAATGGAAGATAACACCGGATGACTGGAAAAACAGGGACAAATGGGACATGTATGAAGAAGCAGTAGACGAGATGCTGCAAAGGACAAGCACCACATACGCACCCTGGACCATTGTTGGATCAAATGACAAATTCTATTCTCGGGTCCGGGTGCTGCAGGTGGTTGTTGAAACCCTGGAACGGGAACTGAAGGTTAAATAGATACCATCATGCCTTCTTCTGCTGGGCGGGAATGAATTGGATGTCCTTTTTGAACAATATACGCCACAGGTCGCATTTTGAGTCTGCCCTTTGTGCATCTGTCTGTGCACCAGGCCCCTGTATTTCAACGATTGCTTTATCTTCCTGCAGTTCAATGCCTGCAATCCTGCTGTCCATGCGGCTGTAGTCCAGGCCATCTGCAATTCTCAGGATGGCCGCTAATCTCAGGGTATCGTTCTGCATCTTCGGGGGCATGTCCGCAAAGTCCTTTTTGGTAAGCAGCTTCTCCAGTTTATGATCATCGATCCTTTTCTTATGGAGGAAAGTGGTCCAGGGCAGCATCAGGCACAAAGGAAAAGGAAACCTTGCAGGCGGATGGGCCAGAAGGATATCCCTGCCTTCCTTGTGGTGGTTCTTAATATCGATCGTGAATCCTACATCATGGACAAGGGCCGCCATCCTCATGACAGTACGAAGGCCGGGATCAAGCCCGTGCACGGGCGCAAGCCTGTCAAAAAGCTCCAGGGAATTCTCCGCAACCTTTCGGGCGTGGGATATTTCAACATCATACTCCTCGAACATCTCTTGCAGTGGAAGAGGGTGCAAACCAGTACTGGCTGATATTTCGCTATAACCCATCCTGGATACCAGGTTCATGGCATTTTCCTGCATCATCTCCAGCCCATTGTCAAACTTGGAACTGTTTCCCGGAGCCAGTCCGAAATCTGCACCCATTGCAGAAACCATAAGTGTGAGATCTTCTTCTGTACCGTCCTTTAGCTCTAGTTCCACTTCAAGATAACTTCTGTGGTTTCCTTCGCAGCTAATGGTGACATCATCAAGGCTCAGCTCGACAAGCTTCCGGGTATGATCGGTGATGAAGGCTGTCCTTCTTTTATGCCCTACCTCAAAAAGAGGGAACAATCTGCCCGAGCCTGCCAGCCGTAAGAGGAGATCCTTGAGGCTGCCTTCCTCAAGCTCATCCGGTTTTCTCTTTTCTGGATATGATACCTCTATTTCCTCTCTTTTGTGTATGGATGAGCCTTCATGTTCCACCGACTTTAAAGTAAAAATGGTCTTGCCGGGCTTTTCCCTGTACCTGAAAGAATAGCCCGATGAGTATATAGCCATGTCCGGAGTGTCAAGGTAAGTATCCCTGAAGGTACTCTCTGTCATATCCTCCACTTCAAAGGAAGCGATCGAGGTCATGCCTGCAATCCTGTTGAATACTGTTTCATCCTGCACCAGGAACTTAGCTTCAATCTCCATAATGATCACAAAGAAATTGGCGTCATTGAAGATTAAATCTTCGCCTTTAGCTTTCACGCGGTATTTCCAGCCCGGCTGCTTTGTGGATCGCTAAGCATGACCGGCTAAATCGCCAGCACCTGGATTTTACCTGCTACATATCCAAACATGCAAAACCTTTTTTTAACAAGTTATATATAGATATGTGCTTTTTATATAGCTGTGGAAAAAGCCCTGATCTTTGACATGGACGGCGTGCTGGTAGACTCCATGCATTTTCATGCCGCAGCGTGGAGGACAGCTTTTGGAGAGGCCGGCATTGAAGTGGATATAAGGGATATATTTGAAATGGAGGGTGCCAATGACCGGGGAATTGTCGAAAGGGTGCTCCAAAAGGAAAAACATGTTTTCGATGAAGATATCTTCGTTTCAGTTCCTGCAAGAAAGCATGAACTATTCAATGTGGACAATGTGGAACCATTCATTGGAATGAAGAAGTGCCTCCTTGAAATGCATGAACTGTTTCACCTTGCCCTGGTTTCCGGTTCTGACAGACATGCTGTAGAAAAGATAACAGGCAGGTTCTTTAATGGCGTATTTGACGTTATTGTCAGCGGTAGCGATATTGTCCTGGGGAAACCGCACCCTGACCCTTACTTGAAAGCCGTCCGGATGCTCGATATCCCAAAAGACAAATGTATTGTGATAGAGAATGCACCTCTTGGAGTTGAGGCTGCAAAGAATGCAGGGCTTTTTTGCCTGGGGCTGCCAACCTATGTGGACGCTGCACATCTGAGGTATGCGGACCGGATCATGAAGGACCATGCGGCACTTCTCGTATATCTCCGGGAACTCTGTTCCTGAATAAATACATCTGCAGGATCATATCTTTATATCACCGGAGTTTTTCCAATAGCTCCCTTACAAAGGCAGGACCATAGGACATCGCTGTCTGATCCCTTAATATTTCTGTGTTCTCCCTGAACCTTCCTTCATAGACCACTTCCCTTATCAGAGAGAGGATCTCTTGCGGGGATACTGAATAGTCAAGCTTTCTGCCGTACTCCATGTCCTCCACGACCCGGGCATTGTTCTCCTGCTCATTATGGCCCCTGTCAGGGAATGAGAACAAAGGCAGTCCGAAGCCCAGGGTTTCCATAAGGGTACCATGCCCTCCTGCAGAGATCACAAGATCGCTTGATCTGTAATATGGGAACGGGTCTGCTATGAATGTGCAAATGTTGACATTTGGCGGCACTTCGTGCAGTTCGTCCTTACCAATAGCAGGGCCTGTTATGAAAGTATATTTTATATCTTCATCCATCCAGGCAGCATCAACGATGTTTTCCAGTATCTTCTTCCTGAAACCAAAGCCGCCTATAGTGCACAGCACATGCGGCCTGGGGAGGTCCTTTGCGAGCACTTCATCGTATCTTTTCCTGATAAGCGGACCGCTGAATCGCACTTTACCCATAACATCTTCCGGAAATGCAAGATTACGCGCACATAAAGTATGCGGTTTTGGGAAGTCGGGGACCACAATGCAGTCTACTGTCCTGTAGATGTAGTGATAGAAATTCCGAACCAATACTCCAAGGAACTTTACAACAGGTCCTTTATTATTGAAGAATTCCTCCATGTTGGACTGGTTCACTATCATGCATGTCCTGATCTTTTTTGTTCTGGCGGCCAGTATGCCAAGATAGTATCCATCAGAGATAACTACATCCGGGTTCTTTTCCCCTATCAGGGCAAATACTGAGCGAATGTCCTTTGCTGAGATGTTTGCAATTGTCTTCCATATCGAAGCTTCCAGGTCAAGGCTCCCGGCTTTGCCTGTAAGCCGTAACTCCTGGGGAAT
>DANZ01000016.1 GCA_002501695.1 Methanolobus sp. UBA474
ATCTTTTGTCTGTTCGAAAAAGGGAGAGTACGTAACCAGGAACCCCCCGGGGCTGAGCACTTTCCGGACGTGGGGAATCACATGTCCTGAATCCTGGGTATCCAGGGTAACCACGTCAAAACTCTCGTTCAGGGAAGGTATTTCCTCTACAATGTTCCCGCAGCGCACCTCCACATTATCAAGCCCTGCGCTGAGCACGTTCTGCCGGGCGATCTGCGCGAAATCCTCACGTATCTCATAACTGAGCACGCGCCTTGCGATCGAGCCCAGGTACATGGCAAGCACACCTGAGCCTGTACCCGCATCAAGCACACTGTCATTCCTGTTAAGACCGGTATAGGCTATTATGGGACCGATGTCCTTGGGCATCATGGGTGCCCCCGAACGCTTCGCATGGTTGAAGAAATCAGGCATACGCGGGCGCTGGATCGTGAACTCCTGGTCCATGTGAGAGACCACGGTATCACCAGGCACTTTATCCGCGAGCACTGAAAGATCGATTATCCCGAAATCTGTGTGGAACTCATCTTCAGATACGTTCACAATGAACTCCCTGACCTTTCCCCGATGGGAGGTTTTCAGCATTATCAATTCGCCCGATATCATTTTGCACACCTGTTACCGTTTTTTAGAAACGTACCTGTTAGCCGGAATAGTGACTATATCACGCGGGATGGAATGCTTGTTCATTATAAGATAGTCCCTTATTTCCTCGAACTCCGGCCTGTAAGCGTCCGCAAGCATCCTTGCGTACTCGACACCATCCCATGTCAGCACATATTCATAACTCTGCCGGAACCTTCCGCCTTTCTCATAGTACCGCAGGTCCTCATCAACTATGCCCATGGCTACAAGTATCTGTATGTCCTCAAAGAGCCTGTCGCTGTAAGGAAATCCATACCTCTCGTGGAAAGAGTAGTCAAAGAGGTTCCGAAGTCTCACAGAACCCCGTAAGTGCCTGATGGTACGGTACAGCCAGGTGATGTGCCTCAGTCGGGGAATGGACACAAAGCCGTCCTCCTCGTTCTCAAAGAGGCTGTGCACTCCGTAAAAGAGCATTATGATACCTTCTACCGGCAGATATTGCTCCGTGCGTATGAAATGAAGGAGTTTCGGAGACAGTTCGTCAACAGCCTTTCTGAGCTTTAAGGAAACTGACCCGCCATCCACATCCGTAACGATAGAAGGATGCGCAAAGGCCGTGAGGGACAGCTGCCTTGATATAGCACGCACAAGACCGTTGGCAAGTGCGGACTCATCATAGAAGAAGGCATCCTCTTCGCCTATGGAGATGCGCATGCTTTTGGGAACCCCTGAAGCAACGCTCAGATCCACCAGTACATCCCCGAGTTCCCTTGCCAGCAGGTCCTCCAGTTTCTTTGTGGCCACCCCATGGCGTGCAATAGTGGCCAATGCCATCCTTGAAGACGGCGGGATGGTCTTCTGGGTGAGCCTTGCCACCGGAGCATAGATATTGCCGTCACGGATATCAGCAAGCACTTGCAGGGACTTCTGTGATGCATGCGACCTGATAAAATTCAGGAGGTCACTGTCATTATAGGTCTTGAAAAAAAGCACGACCTCTTCCTTTGCCTTTTCCAGGCCCGCCTTTTTCTCATAGCTTCCAAGGGCGTCCTCAAGCGCATACAGCAGCATTACACGGGATGCCTGTGTCTTCGGGTTATGGATGATGGCAGTGTAGTGGTGAGCCCTGGATATGAGCAGGGACTCAGCTGCCGTGAGAGCCATATCCTCGCCATAGCCGGAACCGTCCGGACTGCCCAGGACTATATTCCCGTTCCTTATAACCAGACTGCGCACTATCTGTTCCACATCTATCATCCCGAAGGAAACACCCGTATGATAAGAATCCCTGAGCAGGAAATCTATGCGATCTGCATCCACATCGTCTGCGATTATCTGTGCAAGGTACGGCTTCTTCAGCGAAGTGTCACCTGTGGCGATCTTTGCGATCTCCCCGAAGAATTCGAACGGATCAGTCCCGAATTCCTTCTCCACATGCCTTGCAATGTGATTCTCTCCAGGCAGGCTGCAGGAAATGATATCCCTAGTGAAAGCCTCATGCCTGATCAGGCGGATACCATTAATGGTTGGCTGCAACAGAGGATTTCTCTTCAGCACACCCTCGACCACATGAGAGAAAGCGGAATGTCCGATATCATGCAAAAGTCCCGCCATCCTGACCTTGCGAATATCATCCGGCTCCAGGCCTAGGGAATTACCGATAACCGAGGCCATGTGCATTGTCCCGATGCTGTGTTCAAAGCGGGTATGATTGGCGCCGGGATAAACAGTATCCACAAGCCCCAGCTGCTGGATGTTCCTGAGCCTCTGCACATGCTTTGTATTTACGAGCATCTGCTCGAACTCGTCCAGGAGGATGGTCTTGTGTACAGGGTCATGAATGATCATGGGTTTCTGCATATAAGATAATATCAGATGTAAGGATATATAAACATAGGAAAATTCTCTGTGACATTAGTTATATGATCGGCCTGTTGTTCATATTTGCTCTTTTAAGAACAAGCATTGCCAGGGCTTCCAGTGGTCCTTATGAGATGATCGATGACTTGAAAATGAATATCATAGAACTTTGCTTCTTTCCAGTGTTTCCTACTGGTTATATTCATTCAGGATAAATATCAAAACAAAACCGTATTAAATGGAATTTTGCATTCATAAAGTTGGGATCATGGGAGGGCAGAGGCTGCTTCATGATTAACTTAAGGGAGAGTACCAATGTTAAGGATGAAGGAGAGATTATCCGGAGGCGGAGGATTACGCCAAAGTAAAGATACGCCTCCAGCTACCGGAGAACAGGAGCGTATCGGTACACGGTTCAAAATGCGCCAGCGTTTGTTTACTATCGGCGACCGTTTTTTTATAGAGAATGAACAGGGAGAGCGGGCTTTCAGAGTAGAGAACAAGGTACTTCGTTTGCGAAAAATGCTGATGTTCCAGGATATGCAGGGCAATGATATCTACAAGATCCAGGAGAAACTGGCACGCATACGCGATACCATGGATATAGAGCAGGAAGGCAATGTTGTGGCTAAAGTTCATAACGCTCTGATCACACCGCTGCGTGATCGGTGGAAGATCAGTGTCCCTGGCGGAGAAGACCTGATGGCCAGGGGCAATATCCTGAACCATGAATATAAGATATTAAGAGGGGACCAGGAAGTAGGGGTTGTTTCTAAAAGATGGTTCAGAGTCCGGGACACCTACGGTGTGGACATACGCGATGGCGAGGATAGTTTACTGGTACTGGCCATTACTGTAGTCATTGACATCATGGCACATGAAGGCCGGTAAAAGAGCATACAAAGGTAATAGATAGAGAAGGAGGAAAATCATGCTGGGCCCTATACAACTGTTAGCTATTGGCTTTGAAACCAACGAAAGGTTCAAAGGCGACATTATGCGGGAATTGAACGAGATACGCAGCAGAGGAGTGATAAGACTGCTGGATATGTCTTTTGTAATGAAGGACACTGAAGGGAATATCCTTACCCTTGAAGATACCGATCTGACACCTGAGGAGGAGGTAGAAGTAGGTAAAGTGATCAGCAGGATGCTGGGGATGGAAGAAAGCACTGCAGGAGCGGTCAGACCCGGGACATCTGTGAAGACACATGCTGAAAAAAGCTATGGCTTCGCCATACAGGACATCATGGATGTTGTCAACCAGATAGAACCCGGCACTTCTGCCGGCCTTCTGCTCATTGAACATGTCTGGGCCACCGGCCTCAAACAGGCTGTACACGAAGCCGGAGGACACCTCATTGCGCAGGGCTTCCTTACACCTGATGCAATGATGATGATAGGCAAGGAAGCTGAAGCTATTGCAGAAGCTGAAGCAGCCATTGAGATCTCCGAGGCGATCAAAGGTGCTGCCTTACTTGACGTGCTGTCTACAATTGACGTTGCTGAAGAGCTGAAGGAAGCTGCCAGTGAACAAGCTTCAGGGACAGCGACAGAGATGCAACTGGTAAAGACTGCAGCAGTGGCCGAAGCCGTGAGGACCCTGGTCGTTGCCGGCATGATAGAGGAAGCTGCTACCATGGAAGCGATCGATGCCCTGGCCGAAGCCGGACTGATAGAGGCTGCTGAACTGAAAGTAGCTGAGAAAGAGGCAGCTGAAGCATGAAGGATTGAGATGGATATGAAGGTTCATCCAGAAGTTGTGAACATGATCAATAGATGAATAAATTGAGTTTTAGGATCTTAAAGGAGAATCGAATATGACAATGACGTCTTTAACAGTTCTGAAGTTTGAAAGCGCAGATGGTGCGGAAAAGGCTCTTGAGGTGATCGAAGACCTGAGCAAGAGACAGCTGATCACTTTGCATGATGCTGCTATCGTTACATGGCCGGAAGGTAAAAAGAAGCCAAAAACAAAACAGCTGGCCAATATGACAGGTGCAGGCGCTTTAAGTGGTGCTTTCTGGGGCATGCTCTTTGGCCTGATATTCCTGGTCCCGTTCCTGGGCATGGCATTTGGGGCGGCGATGGGTGCTGTGGCAGGCTCTATGGCAGATGTGGGCATCAGCAATGATTTCATCAGATCGGTCAGGAGCAAAGTGACAGAAGGAACCTCAGCCCTCTTCCTGATGAGCAGCAATGCCGTGATGGATAAAGTGGTCGAAGCTATGAAAGATTTCAAGTTCGAACTGATCGCTTCCAACCTTTCCAAGGAACAGGAAGAGAAACTGCGCGAGGCCTTTGCAGAAGACTAAGAGGGACTTTTCAATACCATAATCGACAGAGCATTACACATGGTTGCTTCTATTTAAGCTGGTTTTATTTCAGAAAAGGGGGCTAAGCAAAAGAGAATGATACTAAATTATCGGCCCCTGTATCCATCTACCGGCAAAGCCAACGGGATCAGTTTGCAACCAGGCATGCAAATACTGCTTCTTGCTGATTAAAGATGCACTCTATCCTGGCAGCCTCCCCTGAGACCATTAACAGGGTGGGTCCATGCAGTACAAAGAGCCTAGATGGGTATTGACTTTTACCGGCATGCCATCGAGATGCAGGAAAAGTACTGCGGACCCGATTCTCCTGTCAACTTTCCATGAGTTCCCACCACGCCATAAAGCAGCCAGCTTTAAGACAAGATGGTGGAAAAGTTTCAGGAAGGCACCAGAAGCACCTTATCAAGATGGTAAGAGAGGTCTACAACTTAGTAGGGCTTACAATTATTGAGGTTTTGTTCAAAAATAATCGTTATAGAGAATAAATAATAAGTAGAAAGGGGGAAAATAAATGGTAAATACAGACTATATAGATACAGTAAATAGCCAGTCACTGCTGCTGGGGGGAATAGCTTCCATCATATTCGGCATACTGTTGCTTAGCTGGCCAGGGGCGACACTGTCTGTGATCATGCTGCTGGTCGGTCTTTGGTGGCTGATCCAGGGAATAGCCATGATATTCGGCATTTTTCATGACCGCTCCCAATGGGGCTGGAAACTGTTCGGCGGTATTATTGGCATAATAGCAGGCATCATTGTTCTGCAGCACCCACTTCAGGCGGCTGTGATCGTACCAACCACTCTGGCGCTCATTCTCGGAATTTTGGGTATGAGCATGGGTATTATAGTTCTAATTGCTGCCCTCGCGGGCGATGGCTGGAGAACCGGGATCCTGGGAATTGTCAGCATCATCATCGGCCTGTTGTTCATTTTCAATGTATGGGTAGGCGCAGTGGTGCTGGTATGGGGAACAGCCATCCTGATGATCATATCGGGAATCAGCGGGATATTCTGGGCGTATAGGTAGATGGATTTACAGAAACTGATATCCATGGAAATGAAGGTAAATGCAGGGGACAATAATAGAACTCTACTTCGTCTCATAGCTTCCTAAACTTATAATTCTTTCAGGAGAAATATCAAAATAAATGAAAATACTGATAAAAAACAGGATCTTGCATCCGGGAAGAAAATAGATGCAGGGTGGCAAGATACCTTTCTTCGATGTGTTCATGTGAATGGCCTTCTTTTAAGAAGAGAGGGAACAACTGGATGTGTTAAGGGCTTCAAAAAACGCATGCCGGGATGATCAGGACTGGTAAAATCAAATTTACGTGGGGGAATGGAATGGAAACTACAATCGATGAGTATAATATGAGTGATCAGGCTCTGATACTGGGAGGGATCACCTCCATTATATTTGGAGTGCTGTTACTGACATGGACAGGAGCCACGCTGACCGTGATCACACTGCTTATTGGCCTCTGGTGGCTTATACAGGGACTCTTCCTTATACTTAGCATCTTCAAGGACAGCTCTCAATGGATATGGAGACTGATAAGTGGCGTTATTGGGGTACTTGCCGGTATCCTGGTCCTGCAGCACCCCCTGCAGAGCGCTGTTATCCTGCCTGCAAGCCTTGTGTTCATCCTTGGGATCATGGGCATAGGCATAGGCATCACGTCCATTATCGCTGCTTTTGGGGGTGAGGGCTGGGGTATTGGAGCTTTCGGCATCATCAGTATAATTATCGGTGCAACCTTAACGGCGAATGTAATGCTTGGCGCTCAACTGCTGCTATGGATCGTAGCCGTTCTGCTTATTATTGAGGGAGTGGCGGCGATCTACATGGGCTATAAATGATACGCAGATCTTTGCGAAATGTGTAAGTAAGCAATATAGTACAATAGTTATACAAAGGTCATATATATGTAAAATAAGGATAACAATATTAAGAGGATGTAAGAAGAGGATTTAAGATGGTTTCAGGAGGATCATTGTGAGAGGTTCAAACGCAGACACATTTTCCGTACCCACGCGGATTCTTTTCATCGGCCTGGCTGCAGCACTGCTGACCATTGGCATGCGGGAGCTTGCATCAATATTGCTGCCCATCCTGTTCTCACTCTTTGCAACTGTGATATTTGCTCCTTTGATCCAGAGACTACAGAAAAGGGGCATCAATCCTGCACTCAGCATTGCCCTTGTGATCCTTCTGTTCCTGATGATCGTTGCTGGCATCGGATTCATTGTTGTCAGTGCTTTACTCGATTTTAATGTGCTTATCCCTGTGTATCAGAGCCGACTGACAGAGGCACTCAACAGTCTCGGATCATATATTCCGTCGATCGAAAACGTGTCTCTCGGATCGGTCATCCGTGACATAGGATTGTTCCTGCTGGCTTCTGTGGCATCGATCTTTACAGGAACTGTGAGTGCTGCGACAACCGTGGGGCTTATAGTCATCACAACGATGTTCTTACTGATAGATGCAGTGGGGATCTCAAAGAAGGTCCAAAGAGAAGTTGAAGAGCACTTTGTCCTGGCAGCAAACTTCAAGGGCCTGAGCCATAACTTTATAAGTTTCATGATAATACGCACAGAGACAAACCTTGTGATGGGCATCGGAACAGCTATTATCCTGCTGATAGGGAATATTGAGTTCGCTGTACTTTGGGGCTTTTTAGCATTCCTGCTGGGATACATACCATATGTCGGCCTTCTGTTTGCCACCATTCCTCCTGCGATCCTTGCACTGCTACAGTACGGCCCTCTGGGTGCACTGGCGGTTATTGCCGGCATTATGATAATTAACGCACTTTCAGAGAACCTGGTATTTCCTTCCCTGGCAGGAAAAGGGCTGGAGTTATCACCATCGGTCATATTTTTGTCCCTTATCTACTGGGGTTTTGTATTCGGACCTGCGGGCGCATTGCTCAGCACTCCTCTGACTATGGTGGTCAGGACCATCCTCGAAAGTTTTGAAGAGACGCACTGGATCGCTCAACTGATGGGAGAGAGCAAAAGCAAAGAAACCTTGAAAAAGTGAGAAAAGTCAACCCCATGCAGATTTCTCAGGTTCCGGGCCAACCTTCACATTTTTATCCCAGGCATGTCCTTTATTCGGGTAGATATCATGAGAACCATAGACTGGAATGACGAATCAAGATCTATCGTAATGATCGACCAGACACTTCTGCCGACGGAGTATAAGTTTATAGAGTGCAAGACCCTGAGCTCCCTGTGCGAGGCCATCAGGTCCCTGCGGGTAAGGGGAGCACCTGCACTTGGAGCCGCGGGAGGCTTCGGGATAGCGCTTGCAGTCACGCTGAGCAGCGCCGGGACCATGGATGCGCTGCTCAGGGATATGGACATAGCTGCAAAGACCATCAAAGCCACAAGACCCACTGCCGTGAACCTGGCATGGGGAGTTGACAGGGTCATAGATGCAACAGCAGATGCCTACGATGTGGAGGGCATCAGGGATATTGCCCTCTCCGAAGCTAAAAGGATAGCAGACGAAGATGTAGCTAAAAATAAAATGATAGGCAAGCACGGGGCAAAACTGCTGAAGGACGGTGATACTGTGATGACCTACTGCAATGCCGGAAGAATGGCCTGCGTGGATTGGGGAACAGCCCTAGGTGTGGTGCGCTCGGCGGTAGAGGCAGGAAAGAGGATCAATGTTATAGCGTGCGAGACCCGCCCCCTTAACCAGGGAAGCAGGATCACCACCTGGGAGTTAATGCAGGACAACATCCCGGTGACGCTGATCACCGATTCGATGGCAGGCCATGTAATGAGAAAGGGCATGGTCGACAAGATAATTGTCGGTGCGGACAGGATAACAGGGGATGCGGTGTTCAATAAGATAGGTACCTACACCCTGTCGGTGCTGGCAAAAGAACACGATATACCGTTCTATATTGCGGCCCCGGTCTCCACATTTGACTTTGAGGGATGGGAAGAGACTGTCACCATAGAACTGAGAGATGAGGACGAGCTCAGGTACTGCAGGGGCGTTCAGACAGCTCCGGCAGATGTAAAAGTGTACAACCCCGCTTTTGACGCGACCCCGATGGAGAACATCAGCGGTATGATCACTGAGAATGGCGTGTTCTATCCTCCATTCCTGCTCGAGGAAGTGCTTTCCTGAGGCACAATCTTTTAAATGATTAAGTTCATCAAAGACAGCAAATAACTAAAATATAGCAATTAACATATCACTGAATAAAGGCAGACGGAGATAATAATGACAAAAAAGAAATCTAGCGGCAACGGACTGATGTCATCGGCCGGCCTCATGCGCTATTACGAGGCTGACAAGAAAGCAATACACATCGGTCCAAAGGTAGTAATCGCCACCGGCGTGGTAATAGGCCTGGCAATACTCGTACTGGATGCCAGCTTTGGGATATGGCCTCTTCCCTGAGACTTCCAGGGAACAGGACCTTTTTCATTTTATATAATCCTTCTTTTTCTAACATTCCATTATTTTGCCTGGCCGGAGCGCATTTCCTTGATAGTGGCAGCTATCTTCCGGGACAGCGCGGTCTTGGGTGCAGTATTGTCTATAAGGACCCTGCCTTTTGATTCCCACCAGGACTTAGGATAAGCCTTATCGGCTTCAACTTCCGGGTTCATTCCCAGTTTCCGGGCTGCACGATCTATCTCCTGAACTGTGGGCTCATCCACAGAGGATTTCCTTGAGATGATACGTCCTTTACTTCTGGATCTGGTCTTGTCGATATACACAGGCCAGATAACAAGCTTTCCTTTATCCTTCATTAACATGGGACATACATTGGAACTCATTAAATTTAAATTTGCCCGGAAGAGTTCCTGGCAGAAGGACAATAAACCTTAAGTAGTGAAAAAGCCGCTTTAGGCCCATGATAGATAATCCGGCGCAGATACTGATCGAAAAAGAAGTAGAGGAATTCATAAAACAGTCCGGCAGGGATTTCAGGCTATGCACGACATGCGGAGGCCCTGCAATATACCCCATAGAATTCAGCGCTCCCAAGGAGTCGGACATAGTTATGGGACTTGGGAACAGCACCCTGTATGTATCACGGGTACAAGCCAGGTATCTGCGGCAGATAGAGATGAGAATGCTCCAGAGCTACCTCCGGTCACTGCGCTAACACAGCAGGGTCATATCAGGGCATCAGTTCCCGTCAAGGGATTCGTTTATCCTGCGAAGCACCTCAGCGATCAATAACTGAACTTCTGTTGCATGTTCTTCAGGAACTTCACTGCCTTCTGTGACCATGAGCTTTTTGATATCGATGACTATCTGATGGATCATCCCGATCATCTCTTCCTGAGTGATCAGGCCCGCATAATACGCGTAGAAGAAGGTTGTACCGCTTCGCCTGACCTTTTTCTTGAAAGTGGATCGTGCATTTGAAACTTCCTGCCGGGTGTATGTTTCTTCCATGAAGGGAACAAGCTCAGGAAGCTTTTCTCCGATCCAGGTCATTTCTGACTGGTTGGAAAGGTTCTTGAAATCAGCGCATAAGCGGGCAGTCACCCACTCCCTTGCCGTGAGATGGGTAGTCTTCTTGAGGAAGCGGGTCACATCTGAATAACTCTTGCTATCCATTTTCTTGAATTTCTGGTACTTGTTCACTTTTGCACTTCCTTTATCGAACATTATAAGGTTCTGCATATATTTGGCTGACTTTCTGCAGGTAGTATTTCAATAAGTATTGCAGCCAATATAGTACATACATTACAAACCCAAATATTTAATATTTGCGTGACATATCCCAGACTAATGAAAATCTTGATCCCAACAGACGGTTCGGTATATGCGGAGAATGCGGCAAAGGTTGCAGCTAAGCTCGCAGTGAAACATGACTACCATCTAATAGTGCTCCACGTGGCGCCTGACAAGGGGCTCACCACCAGGAAAACATGGCGTAACGAGGGTGCCGAAAATGCACTTCAGGCCATCAAGGACACACTGGTCAAGATGGGATGTCAGGAAGAGCTCATCGAAACGATCATACTGGATGGCAATGCCCCAGAAAAAATAGTAGAAGTGGCAAAAGAGCGCAATGTCGACAGGATAGTGATGGGTACGCAGGGAAAGAGCGGCATCAAGAAATTTGTAGGCACTGTAACTGAAAAAGTATTGCAGCTATCTGATGTGCTGGTGCTTGTGGTCCCCCCCAACTACATGGCAGCAGATGCCTAAGGTATGCGGATCGCATTCAGGACGGTCTTCTTGCCTTTCACCACATCTTCCATGGAAAACACTTCCATGTTGTAGATGCCTCTGTAACCTGCCAGTTCGTTGAGCACGCTATAATCGATGATCCCGTCCCCTGGTGCCAGGTGCTCATCACCATCGTAATGCTCCAGCCATATGCCCCTGTTGTCATGTACATGTACATGCACCACGTAAGGAGCTATTGCGCCTGCGAAATCACGCAGCTTCATCATATTGCCGCCGCACGTCAGGTTGGCATGCCCTATATCAAAAGTGATCCCCATATTATCGGAGTCGACCTCCTCGACAGCCCGTATCAGCTCTGCAGCCTCGGTGCACAGATTATCCTTATCCGTACCCTCCTTGTTCTCAAGCCCCAGCATCACTCCATGCTCTTCTGCGGTCCGGGCAAGGGACCTGAGATTGCGCACCATTGAGGAGAAAGCTCCTTCACGATCGCCGTTTATCCTGCCGGGATGCAGCACCACTGCACGCGAGCCAAGCCTTCCGGCAAGCTCTATGGACTCACCCATAAGCCTGAAAGCGGCATCATCCATGTTCGCAGTATCCACCAGCACGTCCTGCGGATAAGTGGGGGAAGCTGCGAAATAAGGAGCATGTACTGAAGTGTACAGGTCAATTGTGGATAGCTCATCAATGATGCCTTCAAGAAGATCCTTCCTGAGCACCGAATTGATGTAGAGACCCATCTTCGGAATGTAGAGCTCAACAGAATCGACTTCAGCGGATATTTCCGAAAAACTGCCTGCAAATGAGGAGGCTCCCAGTATCATAGGTAAAACTGAGAGGAGTGAGATATAATATACTTTTGGTCGCTCAAACCACAATACTTATCTTAATTCAGGCTTACCAGCAAACAATGAAACTTTACGTACCGCACACGGGGCATATGGAAGGACTGCAGGACCTGCTGGCATGTCCCGAAAATATCTATGCTGTCTATATGGCAGGGACTCCCGACTATGTAGGAACGGGAAGGACAAACCTGAGCGCACCGGGACTTGAGGAGATACGGGAGCAGACAGAATATGCGCACGAAAGGGGCGTGAAGATGGAAATAGTCCTCAACAGCTCATGCATGGGAGGACAGCACCTGACCCCCCAGGGTTTCAATAAGATAAACTGGTACTTTGACCAGCTGAACAGGTCAGGCATTGATTCCATTACTGTTGCAGAGCCTTATTTTGTAGAGATGCTCTCAAGGGAGTACGACATGGAAGTAGTTGTGTCAGTGCTCTCATTCGTGGACTCGCCCCAGAAGGCAGTGTTCTATGAGGAGCTGGGCGCGGATACCATTGTTATAGACCCGGCGGTCAACAGGGATTTCCCAAAGCTTGAAGCCATAAAGGATTCTGTTTCCTGCGGCCTGAAGCTCCTGGTGAATGAAGGCTGCCTCTACCAGTGCCCTTTCAGGTATGCACACTTTAACTTTTTCTCACATGCCAACGGGCCCGGCCCGAAACTGAACGTACTTGACGATTATTATTATTACAAATGCCTCTCGATCAGGATCAATGACCCTCAGCAGCTCCTGAAGTCACCCTGGATCAGGCCTGAGGACCTGAAGGAGTACGAGCATATCACGGATACGTTCAAGATCGGAGGGAGGACACACTTTACCAACTGGATACTTAACAATGTGCAGGCTTATGCCGGGCGGCACTATGATGGCAACCTGATGGACCTGCTTGACTGCCCCAAGGACATAAGAGACCTTTTCTACATACCTAACAAAGAGCTCGAGGGTGCTATTTCCCAATGGAAGCGCTGCGGGAAGGTCTGCAATAAGTGCGGGTACTGTAAAAGGCTCACGGAGAAGGTCGTGCAGGTATACTCTGCCGATGGTACGCGGCAGGCACTCCAGCCCCTGAATACGGAAGGACGGATATGACAATAACAGACAGATTATCAAAGAACCGCGGACAACTTGAAAGCAAATTAAGGAACCTTCTTGCAAAGCCCGTTTTCCTTATTGAGACAGATATCTTTTCACTGCCATGCGGATGCTGCGGCATTACGATCAATACACGGGGGCTCCAGGCGGATGACCTTGAGATCTTTGAGGAGCACATAACGCAGTATCTCGAAGCCGCATCCAGTGACCTTGAGATAGAGCCTTCATTCCTTTTTGCAAGGCTTGTGCCCGGCACCGCCGAAATAGCTTCCCTCAATTCCCGCCTGCTCTGCAGCAGGTGTTACATGGACTTTGCCCGGGGAAGCGGCAAAATGCCAAGACCGGATATATATATACTTAACTTCGATCGCCGGGAATAATTTGAACTGATGTAATAAATGATAAAATGCAGGGATAAATATATTTTTTATCATCCTCGCAATATGCTTTTTAATGGGGCAGAAGGGTCTTTTAGCAGATTCCATTCGAAAGGTTTAAGAAGTATTTAATATAATGCAAACCACCTGACGTTAGTTTACGCCATATCAATCATGATAAGAGATACAGTAAAACATACTGTATCCCTGGTGAAATTTACGCTATAGAATGATAAAAAGGAGGAAAATGTATGGAACCGCTCACAAGCATGGGCGTAATGGCACTGATCGGAGCAGCCGCAACTATTGCCGGTGCATCTGAGGACCTTGAGTCTGATGTAGGATCCCAGAGTAATCCCAACTCCCAAGTGCAATTAGCGCCCCAGATGATGTATCCACACAGGATATTTAACAAAGCCATATCTGGCGAACCACCATCGAACGCACTTATGTGTGCCATCGGCGGTACTACCGCTTCTGTTCTGATGAGTGCCGGTGCATCAGTTATTCTTGCATTGGCGATCGGAGCTATTATTGCAGCCGCAATACATGGTACTTACGCAACCACATCCTATTTCGGCAGATCAGCAAGTCAGAGACGCTTTAAACAGCCGATCTACCTCGATATTTTAAGATCACATCTCCCGGTTATTATGGGATATGCATTCATCACTACGTTCTGTATACTTGTGGTATCATATCTTATGATAGCTGTTCTTGCACACCCGTTCTCACTGCCACTGATGGCATTCATATGGGGAATCACTGTCGGTGCAATAGGTTCATCCACCGGTGACGTCCACTATGGTGCTGAACGTGAGTTCCAGAACGTGGAGTTCGGATCCGGCCTCAACGCTGCAAACTCAGGTAACATCGTGAGAAGGGCAGAATCCGGCCTCAGGAACGGTATGGACAACTCATGGTTCTGTGCCAAGTTCGGAGGACCGGTAACAGGTCTCGCCTTTGGTATGACAGTGTTCCTCAGCGGATGGATCACAGTATTATTCGATGCTTCAAAAGGCGATGCCATCGGCTGGATATCGGTCATTGCAGGAACACTTATCGTACTGATACTGACAATATGGAACAGGAACATTGAAGTCGCTGCCCGTAAAGCATTCGGACCTTACAAGAAAGATGAGGAAGCAGAGGTGGCAGCTTGATAGATATAGCAGGGATTTTAACAGATAATATTTTAAATATATTACTTATCACACTTGGTGGAATACTTATCTCATGGAGCGTACATTTCGTTCCTGTCGGTGGTGCTCCCGCAGCTATGGCACAGGCAACTGGTATCGGAACAGGTACTGTCCAGCTTGCAGCCGGTGCAGGTCTTACAGGGCTGGTTACCGCCGCTGCAATGATGAATGTCACGGACAGCATGCTGCTCGTCATTGCATCAGGCGCCGTAGGTGCCATGATAATGATGTCAGTCACAATGATAGTAGGAACATGGGTATACGCTTATGGTGTCGGCTGTCCGCCTGCATCTGCAAAGGCTAAATACGACCCTATTACAAAGGACAGGCAGGACCTCTATGTATCTCAGGGTACGGAAGGACACGGATTGCCGACAGTCTGCTTTGTAAGCGGTGTTATTGGCGCTGCACTCGGAGGTATTGGCGGAGCTATGGTATACTACTACCTGCTGATCATAGAGAACGGGCTCGCAGCTCCGGACATTGTAGGAATTGCAAGCATTTTCGCAGTAGGTATCTTCTTCGTTAATGCGGTCATCCCTTCATACAACATCGGCGGAACCATTGAAGGTTATCACGACCCCAAGTTCAAGAAGTTTCCGAAAGCAGTATTCGCGTCCTTTATTGCAACGTTCTTATGTGCAATATTGGGCGTACTTGCCATAGGAGGGCTGTAATATGTCTGTAGGCGGAGGAGGAGGAGGAGCTCATGCAGCAATCCCCCATAACAACATAATAGCTTTCGGATTAGTAGGCGGTCTGGTCGGTATATACGCAGCGTATTTCCTTGTTGACATGCTAGGGGAATATATGTCCTTCCTGGGTGCCCTTGGTGCCATTTGTGGTATCGTATGGGGTGCTGCAGCCGTTAGAAGGGTCGCAAACTACGGCCTGGGTACCGGAGTACCGTCGATCGGTATGCTTGCACTCGGCATGGGTGTAGTTGCCGCTACATTCGGACTTGCGGTCGGCGGAGTGGCGGGACCTGTCATTGCAGTGATCTTTGCCGCTATCATCGGACTTGTCATTGGTGTCCTTGCCAACAAGGTACTCAAGATGGGCATACCTATCATGGAGCAGTCCATGACAGAGATAGCAGCAGCCGGCACAATAACCATTATTGGCCTCAGCACTTCTATGGTCGGGACATTCCTCTTTGACGAAGTGATGACCGGAGTTATCACAACCGGACATATTGCAGTCATCTTCATTGCAGGCGGTCTTGCGATTCTGCACCCGTTCAATGCAAACCTCGGTGCTGATGAGAAACAGGATCGTACGCTTGCATGTGCCTTTGAGAAAGGTGGTATCGCAATGATAGTTGCAGGAATAGTCGCTACCATTATGCCATTGGCATCAGGAGCACTTACGATCTTAGTTGGACTGGCTGTATGGTACGTCGGATTTAGCGCATTCTACAAGCGTGTAAAGAGAGATGCATACATGATAACAGGTTCAGGACTTCTGCCTTCCAAGGAGGAACTGGAATGAGCATGATTCACGTAGCCCCCGAGGCACATCTTGTACTGGATCCCCTCACCTCTTTGCTGGCTGCAGAGAGAGAAGATATCATAGCATATTCTATGGATCCTATCATGGTACAGCTTGATGAACTGGATAAGATAGCAGAGGATCTTATGAACTCCCTCTCAGCGGACAAGCCACTGCTCAACTCATTCCCCGGACGAGAGAACACTGCTATGGAAGCAGGTTTCTATGGGAACACCTTCTACGGAGTTGTAGTTGGTCTGGGAGTCGCCGGACTGCTGCTGCTTGTGATGAGCGCACTAGGAGGCATATAAAATGGTTACAAAAAGAGAAGCGGCTCCTGAATGGCCAATGCTCAAAGGAGAGTATGACGTCGGTAATGTCAAGAACTGTGTAGCCGTAATTACCTGTGGTTCCCACCTTGCATCCGGCCCCCAGCTGGAAGCCGGTGCTGCCATAACAGGCCCCTGTAAAACAGAGAACCTGGGTATTGAGAAAGTCGTTGCACATATCATCTCAAATCCCAACATCAGGTACTTCATAGTTACCGGAGCCGAGGTAAAAGGACACATCACCGGCCAGGCAATGCTCTCCCTGCACCGTAATGGTGTAAAGGATAACAGGATCGTCGGTGCAATTGGTGCTATCCCCTACATCGAGAACCTGACCGAGGAGATCATTAAAAGGTTCCAGGAACAGGTGGAATGTATCGATTTCATCGGTACTGAAGATATGAATGCCATCGTTGCCAAGATCAAGGAATATGCGGCAAAGGATCCGGGAGCCTTTGATGCGGATCCCATGGTAGTTGTAGTTGGCGGAGGCGGCGAAGAGGAAGCCGCAGAGGCCGGCGGACTTAAACCCATGGCTGCCGAGCTGGCAACCATACGGAACAGGATACTGGACATCAACCGGGAAATGATGTACATCGGTAATCTGAACAAGTTCCACTCAGGCATACATGCAGGTAAGGTAGAAGGAATAATGATAGGCTTTGCCATTACTTTAACACTGCTTGGAATGTTATTGTTCGGGAGGTAATTGACATGGCAGAAGAAGATTATGGAAAAGGAGTCCCAACGGTTATCAATCCCCAGATGGGAGCTATCGAAGCAGTTATAGAGGACATCCGCTACAGAGCTCAGCTTATCGCAAGGAACCAGAAACTGGATTCAGGAGTATCTGCAACCGGTGTTACCGGATTTATCGCCGGTTTCGTCTTCGCATTGTTCATGGTCGTCATACTTCCAATGTTTATCTGGCAGGTGATCTGATATGAGCAGTGCAAGCGACAAAGTACCAAGCGTGGTCGTCGATCCTGATGATTTCAATGCTGTGATCGAAAGGCTCAACAAGATAGATGAGAAGGTCGAGTTCGTAAACAGTGAGATCTCACAGCGCATTGGTAAGAAAGTAGGCAGAGACATAGGTATATTGTACGGAGCAGTAGCCGGGATAGTCATATTCCTGCTATACGTACTGTTCATAGCGCCATACCTGGCAAGTATAGGAATCAGTATCTAAGTGATAAGAGGTTATTCATATGTTCAGATTTGACAAAAAGCAAGAAGTGTTCGAGGTTGGAGGCGTCAAGTTCGGTGGACAGCCCGGCGAGTATCCGACAGTGCTTGTAGGAACGATGTTCTATAACAGGCATAAGATCGTGACTGATGAAGATAAGGGTATTTTCGACAAGGCCGCAGCAGAGAAGCTCTGGCAGAACATCGTCGAGATGGGAAGCATCACCGGTAACCCTTATGTAAATCAGATAGTGGGCGAGACACCTGAAGCCATCAAGAAATATATAGACTGGTTCGTCGAGCTTGATGACAAGACACCTTTCCTCATTGACTCCTCCGCAGGCGAAGTACGCGCTGCAGCAGCAGAGTACGTGACCGAGATCGGTGTAGCCAAGAGAGCTATCTACAACTCTATCAACGCCAGTGTCCACGCAGACGAGATAGAGGCTATCAAGAACAGTGACATCAACTGCTCGATCGTCCTCGCGTTCAATGCAACCGACCCCAGCGTAAAAGGAAAGCTGGAGATCCTTGAGACCGGTGGTACCGGACAGAGCAAGGGTATGCTTGAGATCGCAAGGGAATGCGGCATCACAAAGCCCCTTGTCGACGTTGCCGCAACTCCCCTCGGAGCCGGTTCAGGCGCATCCATGAGATCGGTCATAGCCATCAAGGGCCACCTTGGCCTGCCTGTTGGCGGTGGATACCACAACATGGCATCCGCATGGGACTGGATGAAGAACTACAAGAAGAAGTTCGAGACAAAGGAAGAGAAGCAGGCGATTTACATGCCTGCGGATATCGGAACAAACCTTGTGCCACAGGTGCTCGGTTCAAACTTCCAGCTGTTCGGACCTATCGAGAACACGGACAAGGTCTTCCCTGCAACAGCAATGGTCGATATCATGCTGGCTGAGACTGCAAAGGAACTTGGCATCGAGGTCAAGGACCCGAACCACCCCATCTTCAAGCTGGTTTAAACCACCAGCTTCCTTTTTCTTTTTTTGGTCCCATATCTCATCTTATGCTGTCAGCTGATTGCCGGAAAGGCAATTAAACGAACAGGTATTATTCTCACTACATGACAGATGTGATGCTCCTCTGGGACAGCCCTTTGCTTTTTGAGAAGCTGTTCACCGAACATGGCATTAAGTGCCAGAGAATAACCGCAGAAAGCATTGGCACTCCTTTCCTGCCTCCTTTCAAGTGCCTGGTCATACCCACGGGTTTTGCCAATGCAGCCTATACAAAAGTCCTGAGCGGCCTCAGACGCAATAAGAAACAGATAGAGAAGTTTGTGGAGAGGGGCGGTACCCTGCTGGTATTCGGACCGGTGGTAGATGGTCATGATTTTGACTGGCTTCCCATGGGGCTCAGATACGTACAAAAGCAGATGTCTGCAAATGTGTGTAAGACCGATGAGCACAATATCCAATGCATAGTGGACGAGCTGGAGCAAGTGGAGTTTGACGGTTATTTTACGGATGTGCAGGGAGAAGTGCTGCTCCGGGACGAAGAAGGAAATGCCCTCATGGTAACTAAAAGAATTGGCGAGGGCATGATCATCGCAACAACCATTCACGAATTCCCTTCAGGGGATTTCCTGAAATGGATAGTAGAAAGGTCAAAAAGCACAAGGCTCTGAGAGGCATGCGGCCGGACAGAAGTTACTGCTTCTTGAACTTAGAGCGCAGCCTGGCGATCTCATCGGCTGCATCAGGCAACCTGAGTACAAAGAGTCCGAAGCAGGGTTTTATGAATACAAAAAGTATCTCATCCCCTTTAACACCTATGGGAAGAGAGCCGCCTTTGAGCAGGACGCCACGAATTGTGTATCCTCCCTCAACATGGTAGACCTCATCGCATCTCTCCCGGATGAAGGCTTCACTTTCTGCAGGCGTGGCGCCTTTAAGCATTATCTCGTAGGGGATGTCATCGATACATGCCATGGTCATCCTCATCAATCATACAATAACAATGTCTGATACCCTTATACCACTTTCGACTATCCTGCCGACGATCTTGCCGCCGGTCATGGAGGCAGCCTTCTGTGCCTGCTCCTGCGGAAGGATAATGACAAAACCCATGCCCATATTGAACGTCCTGTACATCTCAAGGGCATCAACGTTACCCTCCTTCTGGAGGAACCTGAAGATCGGGTGTGGCTCAATGGGATCGTAAAAATCAAATCCAAGATCTGTCACACGCCTGAGTTTCAAAAGCCCGCTGCCGGTAATGTGAGCAAGCCCGTGTACATCGCATTCCTTTATGACATCAAGGATCTCCATATAGATGCGGGTGGGTATCAGCAGTTCGTCACCGATGGTGGTTGACGGGTCAAACGGAAAAGGATCATGGTACGAATAGGATGAACCTTCGATTATCTTCCTGACAAGAGTATACCCGTTGCTATGAACACCCGCGCTGGGAATACCCACAATGGCATCCCCGAGGCGGACCTTCTCGCCGGTAATGATGTTCTCTTTCCTTACCATTCCCAGGCATGTGCCTGCAAGGTCAAAGCCATTGATGATATCAGGAAGTGTAGCCGTTTCTCCTCCTGCGATCGACATGCGGGAGAACTCTGCGCCGCGCCTGAGGCCCTCTCCTATCTGGGAAGCAAAATCCTCATTGTGCTCTTCAAGTGCAAGATAATCGACAAAAGATATAGGCTCCGCACCTATGGCCAGCAGGTCGTTGACGTTCATTGCTATGCAGTCGATACCGACAGTGTTCCAGCGCTTCATCTCATTAGCTATGAGAACCTTTGAACCCACTCCATCGGTCGCAAGCGCCAGGGCATATTCCCCGAAATCGATAAGACCTGCATAATGACCTATGTCAGTCAGAGGCGCCCCGAGTCCCGTGCGCCTGTAGGTCATGCCCTTGGTAAGGGCTTTTATGGTCTTCTCTTCCTCTTCGATGTCTACTCCTGACTCTGCATAGGTTAGATGCTTATCACTCATTGTTAATCCCTGCATTGGCGGTCCAGTTCAAATTCCTTATGTAGGACCCTTACAGCCTCGATGACGTCTTCAGAACTGACAACAAATGAGATGTTGTGTTGTGAAGAGCCCTGGCTGATCATGATTATGTTAATGCCTGCCTTTCCGAGGGCATTGAATACCTTGCCGGCAACCCCGGGTATGCCATCCATCCCTGCGCCCACAACAGCCACAACACATACGTCCCGGTCATATGCGACATCTCCTACGACATTGTTGCTGAATTCGCGCCTGATGGCTGCAACTGCCGCCTCAAGATGGTCTTCGTTCACTATAAGGGTCATGTTGGATTCAGAAGAACCCTGACTGATCATTATTATGTTGACACCCTCACTGGCAAGTGAGGAAAACACCCTTGCTGCAGTGCCTATGGTGCCCATCATGCCTGCGCCTGAAATGTTTATAAGGGCGACCTTCTTGATGAGGGTCACAGCCTTTACGACATCTTCCTTCTGTTTCTGCTCAGCGACTATGAGAGTGCCTTCGAACTGCGGATCGAAGGTATTCTTAACGCGCACAGGTATCCTGTGCTTGATCGCAGGTTCTATTGTGCGGGGATGAAGGACCTTGGCCCCAAAGTATGAGAGTTCCATTGCCTCTATATAGGATATACAGGGAATGGACTGCGCTTCCGGGACTATCTTCGGGTCAGTTGTCATGATCCCGTCAACTTCTTTCCAGAGCCATATCTCGTCTGCCTTCACTGCCGCGCCTATTATGGATGCTGAAAAATCGGAGCCGCTGCGCCCCAGCGTAGTGATGATCTCCTGCTGGTTCCAGGCGATAAAGCCTGTGACCACTGGCAGCGAATCCGCCAATAAGGGACACAACCTCTCGTATATCTGCGGATAGCTCTGCTCAAGGGGCTTTGCATCACCGTAATTGGAGTCGGTGGTAATACCTGCTTCCCCACCTGTGAATGGCCTGGACATGATTCCCATGGAACGGAGGGAACCGCTGACAATGGGAGCAGCAAGGCGCTCTCCGTAGGAGGAGATATAATCGAGTGAGCGGGGTGTCAGCTCTCCCAGATAGCAGATGCCGATAAGCGCTTTTTCAAGCTCATCCAGCCGGCAGTCAATAGCCCCGATGCATTCGGCCTGGAGAGCATCATCGTCAACTGCTGCATGAATGGCATCGTAATGCTTTTTGGTTATTTCGGCTATGAACTCTTTAACGTGCGTGACCTTTCCGCTTACAGATACTTCATTTGCCGTGCTGAGCAGGCCATCCGTGACACCGCCAAGCGCCGAGGTCACTGCTATAACTTCATTACCGCCCTGGTGATATCGCTTTAAGAGTTCTGCGACATGACGGATCTTTTCGCCGCTGGCAACCGACGTACCGCCGAATTTCATTACGATTCTCATATTTAAACCACGTTTTGATCAATACAGCTAGTTGGCTCTATAAAGATACATACTGATATAAAGATTATGAGTAGCGGGAAATGAACGGCAAGGTATGATCCCCGGGACAGGTCCTTTTGGAGATATGAATAAGGAAAGATCCGTCCATGATTGCAACAGATATATATCGCATCGATCTTAAATTCCCGCAGCACAACGGCAAAGTAAACATACTTGGCCGAACGTTACTAGTTAGTTCTCTTATTATTGTCTGACCTGAGGTGAAAATATGAAATATGTAGTACTTATCGGAGATGGCATGGCTGATGAGCCCCTTGAGGAACTTGGTGGAAAGACAGTCCTCCAGAAGGCCAATACACCAAACATGGATTATATAGTAAGGAACGGACGTGCAGGACTTGCCCGGACCGTACCTGAGGGGCTGCACCCTGGCAGCGATGTAGCAAATATGTCCATCATAGGCTACGATCCAAAGAAATACTACTCAGGCAGGGCACCGCTGGAAGCCGCAAGCATGGGAATAAAGATCGCAGGGGATGATGTGGCCTTCAGGTGCAATCTCATTACCATAAAAGAAGGGCTTATAGCAGATTATAGTTCAGGGCATATCACAAATGCTGAGGCTAAGGTACTCATAGAAGCCGTGGACTCGAAGCTGGGGAACGATACCTTCAGATTCTATCCAGGGATCAGCTATCGCCATTTGCTCGTAAGCAAAGGAGGGCTCGGGGCAGACACAGAATGCACGCCTCCGCACGATGTCATAGACCAGGAAAGGCTCAGCCATATGCCCAAAGGGAAGGACAGCGGGATACTGAGTGACATTATCGAGGCTTCAATGCCGATACTGAAGGAGCACCCGGTCAATGAGAGAAGAATAAAAGAAGGCAAGAATCCCGGGAACTCCATCTGGCTATGGGGACAGGGATTTGCACCAGAATTCCCGCTTTTCAGAGAGCTCTATGGACTCAGGGGAGCTATAATCTCTGCCGTAGATCTTGTTAACGGCATAGGCATATATGCAGGGCTCGATGTGATACATGTCCCGGGAGCCACGGGCTACCTTGATACAAATTACAAAGGGAAGGGCGAGTACGCCATGAAAGCCCTGGAAGACCATGACTTTGTATTCGTGCATGTGGAAGCGCCCGATGAGGCAGGACACATGGGAGATATGAAAGCCAAGATACAGGCAATAGAGGACTTCGACGAGAAGGTCGTCGGCACGGTCCTGAAAGCAGCCAGGGACTATGGGGAGGATGTGACCATAATGGTGCTGCCCGATCATCCCACGCCTGTTGCACTGAGAACACATACTTCTGCCCCGATACCCTTTGCAGTCTATTCGACCGCCGAAGAGGAGCCGGATGATGCGCAGGCCTTTGATGAGGAATCCGTGAAGAGCGGATCTTTTGGTACGGTGTATGCAGCAGACCTGATAGGAATGCTGGTCCGATCGGGTCAACAATAATAGGAAAAAGAGGAAAAGGGAGAAGAGATTCCTCCCTGCTTATTCTTTCTGAATTCAGTTTCTATTGACATCCTGCTTTGATCAAGTATAAATAGAACCATCTTTAAATATAGATATGGAGGCGCCGAATGAGAGCGTTTCCGTATGATCAGAGAATCAAGGAACGAGGAGTGGACATAATGAGATTTGGACTTACAAGGTGGAGTCCTTCTGCCGTCGACAGAATGGACCCCTTCGAAGAGATGAGAAGCATGCAGGACCGCCTGAACCAGTTGTTCGGGGAGAGCGAGACAGGCGGCGGATGGATGGATATGGACACATTCCGTCCACTTGCCGATATCAAAGAAAAGGAAAACAACATAGTTGTCACCACCGACCTTCCGGGCATCGATAAGAAAGATGTGAACATTGATGTAAAAGGGAACAGGCTGTGGATCAGTGCAAATGTCCAGAGGGAGAATGAGGAGGAGAAGGAAGGGTACCTGATGAAGGAGCGCTCATTTAAGAAATTTGCGCGTTCCTTAAGCCTGCCGGCTTCTGTAACCGAACAGGGGTCAACTGCCAAAATGGAGGATGGCGTACTAACGATCACGCTTCCAAAGGCAGAAGAGGAAGAAAAGCACAAGATAATGATAGAATGATCAGGTTCACCAATAGTGATTAAAGCCCGGTGGTATCCGGGCTTATATTATAATTTTTGACTACCTTTAATTTTTAATTACCCTTGCTTATAAAATGCGGCATCAGTTAGAGATATCATCATACTTTGCTCAGTGGGGGTAACTATCATCATCGCCGCGGGTCTACTTTTATACGATAATATTATTTATGCCTACTGCTGTTAATCTGCTGAGGAATGTCTTGTGAGGATAGAAGCATTTACCGTAGAGAATGTGCCGCTTATTAAAAAAGGAGATGACATCGCATCCATCATCTGCAGGAATGCAGAGATCATGGACAATGACATAATTATCATTGCTTCAACGATCGTCGCAAAGGCTGAGGGCATGATGTTCAGGCTTGAGGATATAGAAGCAGGCGATGAAGCTGACCGGATAGCACGCAAACAGCAGACTGATCCTCGTTTTGTACAGGCAGTGCTTGACAGGAGCCGGGAAGTGCTGCTCGAGTTCCCCATATTCCTTGTGGAAACGAACAACGGTCATGTATGCATAAAAGCAGGCATTGACGGATCCAATGTGGATAAAGGATTCCTTGCGGACCTTCCGGCAGACCCTGATGCAAGTGCTGCGAGCATCGGAGAGAGGATCGAGAGCATTACGAACAGGAAGATATCTGTGATAATGACCGACACCAACGGCAGGGCATTCAAGATAGGGCAGACCGGGGTTGCAGTCGGCCTTTACCGCATACATCCGATCAAGGACTGGAAGGGGGAAAAGGACCTTTTCGGGAACATACTCCAGATCACCGAGGAGTCTGTCGCAGATGAGATAGCAGGCACGGCAAACCTGCTGATGGGAGAAGGTGATGGCGGACACCCGGTAGTGATCGTAAGAGGCCTTAAGATGCGCTCCGATGACACTGCATCCGTAAAAGAGATGTACAGGAACAGCACTGAAGACGTCATCAGAAAAGGGCTTTGTGGCCTGAAGCATGCCTAAAGAGGAATGTTCACAACCTCTACGCCGGCCTCTTCAAAGAAACCGAGTGCATCCGTATCAGGATAAGGCTGGATGTAAACCACTCTTTTGATATTTGCGTTTATTATCATCTTGGCACATAATATGCAGGGCTGGTGTGTGCAGTAAAGGGTAGCTGAATCAGTGCTCACGCCATGAAGTGCAGCCTGTAGTAATGCATTTTGCTCCGCATGAACGGCCCTGCACTTTTCGTGGCGGGTGCCGGATGCGATATTGTTCTGTTCCCTTATGCAGCCAATATCAAGGCAATGCTGCATGTTACGCGGCGCACCGTTGTAACCCGTGGACAGTATCCTCTTATCCCTGGCGATAACAGCGCCAACCCTGTTCCTCAGGCAGGTGGAGCGCTTGGCTACCACGGTGGCGATCTCAAGAAAGTACTCATCGATAGTTGGCCTGTCTGTCATTCTTTTAAGAGAAACGACAAGTAGTATATATAAGTTGTAGTGTATGATTAGCAACTACTTTGTTAGCATCAAGAGAGCTAAAAAGATTTTTGGAGTATAAAACATGGAAGTCGGTTTAACCGAACATTTAGATTCATTTGTTAAAGATCACAGTAATCGTCAGCTTGCAGCAATACCGCTTGCTCTTTTCCTGGTATCTGCGCTCATACTTGGATTTATGCTTGCAAGCACTGGCTCACCTGTGAAGCTTGGTATGGAGTTCATGGGCGGAACACAGATATCAGTCGCCACCACCCAGAGTGCCGAAGCTCTTGAGACGGAATTTTCCGAATATCCTATGATCGATGCCCGCGAAACCGGTTCACGTGTCGTGATGCAGTTCGGACCGATGAGCAATGAAGAGCAGAGCCGGCTCACAAGGGAAGTAACATCTGCCTACTCAGGCGTGGAGATTAAGCAAATAGGACCCGTATATGGGGCAAGCCTCCAGAGACAGGCCGTGATAGCCGTGATCCTTTCGTTCATCGGGATGGCTGCGGTCGTATTCCTGATATTCAAGACACTTATACCATCAGCTGCCGTTGTACTTGCAGCCTTTTCTGATATTGCGATAGCTGCAGCTTTCATGAATGTGGCAGGTATCGAGCTTTCACTTGGAACTGTTGCCGCGCTGCTGATGCTCATCGGTTACTCAGTGGACAGTGATATCCTGCTCACGACCAGGGTGTTGAAGAGACGCGGCACGGTCCAGGAGAACATATCCAGTGCAATGAAAACAGGCATGACAATGACAACAACAACCCTTGCAGCTCTTATTGTAATGTACGTGGTCTCAACATACTCGTATCTTGTCATCCCGTCCTTTTCGCAGATCACCCTGCTTTCGAACATCTCGATAGTATTGGTATTCGGGCTGGTGGCTGACATACTCAACACATGGCTGCTCAACACATCGATCCTCAGATGGTATGTCACCCGTTCAGGCCAGAGGGGGAGAAAAGCATGAGAGAAGAAGAAGAGCAGCAAAGCCTGTTCAGGGACTTCAGGGTGATAGTGTTCATAATTGCCATATTGGCATCTATCATCTTCATACAGCCGGGATACTCTTCCGGGGAAGGCTTTACCACCGGCCTTAATTACGGACTTGACCTTGAAGG
>DANZ01000123.1:0-12988 GCA_002501695.1 Methanolobus sp. UBA474
AAATGTGAAAAATATTACGTTGACAACCTTTATTATCTAATTAACTTTTTATAAATCTATTCTCCTCTAGTACTTCTCAAATATTTAGATATATATCAAAGATCTCTCTTAACTCCGGATACTTTTTACGTGCCCTGTACAAATATTGACGAACGTATTTCTTGCCGCTTGCTTTTGCGAACAGTGTTTTTATTTCTGCCTGCGTGAAAACGGTTTCCAGCTTCTTGAGGGGGATTGCCTGTAAAGCCAGCAGCTCTTCGGAGGGTTTGGTATTTCCCTCATCTACTGTATCAGGAGCATCGGGACCTTGACGTGCAGAGGATTCAGCTTCCTGGAGGGAGTGCTCCCCAAGCCAGATCCAATACTTATTATACAGGATAGCATACATACGCCCACAGGCGGAGCATCTGGCAGCAACCACAGTCTTGTCGTCCTGCAGATGGTAGCTTATACTGATAACATCAGCATTACATTTACTGCAGGCACCAATAAGGTTCTGTTCCAGGTTATCAAGGGGAAGTTCCGCCTCGTCGGCTTTCAGGATATTGTTCAGCAGGTCATAAGTATAAGGCATAGCTTCACCAAAAACTGAGAGATAAATATGTGGATAACTGTGGATAAGCAGGGATAAATTTAATATGGTTTTTATGTAAAGATAATATAAAGGTCTTTCAGTTATTCAGGATATCAAACTTTAAAAACCTATTTATAGATAGAAGATGATATAAAAAAGGCTATATCAATATAGCAAGAGGTGTGACTATAGAATCAATTCGATCTAAAATAATACGGAGACTACAAAGATTTATCGAACTTGATGTCAATGGTCTTCGCAGCCATATACTATCAAAATTCCTAAGTGTAAAGGAAACCACAGTAGATGAATTGCATGCCGCGATCACTGTAAAGTACGAGATCTCACGTAGCGCGATTGCGTCAATGGTCGGATACATATACTCAAAGATAGGAGTATTGAGATCCCACAAAGAATCCTACAAAACTCCCATCATCTATTCCCTGAAAGAAGAGTATGTGGATCTTATCAGAAATGCGCTTGAATCAGGCAATATCGCACAGCCTGCAGCATAATGCCAGAATGCCATGTCCATAGTCAAAAATGCACCACGGACATCTACCACCATTGTAATACGTTCCGATGCAAATACCCGCATTACGCACTCCAGAGACCCGTATTATAACCTGATGAGGAGGCTATTCCAGGAAGAAACTACTGCCGTGCGCGGCCAGAAGTTCCTTATCATGGTAGAAGAACGCCAGAAAAGCGGCAATCCCATAAAGACCGGCGAGTGGGAGAAACTGCTGGAGGAACTTGACATCGGGCGTGCCTCCTTTTATGCCATGAGAAATAAATTGCTAGGCTCCGGCCTTATTTCAAACCGCAATGGCGAGTACCGCCTCTCAGGCCAGTTCAGCAAGGATCTTATCGACATGGCCAGATGGTGGTGGACAGCCGTCCTGAATGAGAATCCTGAAAGCCTTTGACCAGATCGATCAGGTTTTGACCGATATCTTAATATCTTACCATTGCAATTAAGGAATACTTTCACAGAAGCCCGGTAGTGTAGTGGTCAATCANNCCGGGCTACCAAAATACTTTACATAGTCCTATGCGGACACTGTTTTCTCTACAGTGAATATTAAAAATAATATCTTATCTGTTTTAAAAGCATTGTTTCAATTAAAATAAATCCCAATAGCTATTTTGTATAAATACGCAAAGTAACTGATGGGGGTTATTTGTTTGCGAGAAAAATATTCAAAGACGACCTGATTACACGCTGTGAAAATCATAGGCGGATAAAGTCAAATGATATGTGCGGCGTTGCTAACTGTATTGGTTCAATCTGTCGTACAAATCTTAATCTTAGGATCTGCTTTTAAGTTCGTGGGCGATTAAAATAAAGAGAGTTTTAAGGTTAGTCTGATTTTTTAAGTGTTTTTTCTTCAAGAGGTTATCTTGGTTTAAAGGAAGAAAAAAAATCCCTTATTCAGAGATAGATTCCAAAAAAAGCTCTTTTAACTTGAGTATTTCCAAATAAAAGTGTGCTTACAGAAGAAAAATCATGTTTAAGGCAACGATAAAGCTTTGTTTCTTCTTATAGTTTCATAAAGGTTATATTTCTTTGAGAATAACTAACTAAATACGGCAAACAACTGATAGAAGCTCATATTTTGCGTTAATGAAATGAATGGCCTTGGTAAGGTCAGTATTTCTGGATGCAGTTTAGTGAGGAGCTTCAATATAGTTCAAAATTCGAGAAATGGAAGTACGTCATTGTGCAAGTTTTCCTTAAACCTAATGCGATGACGGTAATTGGCAAGAGAGAAAAGCTATTTCTAAGGATGAGAGGCTATTGGGGTGTCTCTGAGACCATTAAAGATGACGCCTTTCTTGAAGTGCTATCCACAATCGATACGGCCAAGGAGCTTAAAGAGGCAGTCATTGAAGAAGTCTCTGAAGCTGTCAAAAAATTTTGAGATACCATGGGAGATACAGGTATGGCAATGACAACTTTAACTGTTCTGAAATTTGAAAGTCCGGATGGTGCAGAGAAGGCACTCGAAGTAATCGAAGACCTGAGCAAGAGACAGCTGATCACTTTGCATGATGCAGCAATCGTTACATGGCCGGAAGGTAAAAAGAAACCAAAAACAAAACAGCTGGCTAATATGACAGGTGCAGGCGCTTTAAGCGGTGCTTTCTGGGGCATGCTCTTTGGGTTATTGTTTTTCGTCCCGTTCTTAGGAATGGCCTTTGGAGCAGCGATGGGTGCGCTGGCAGGGTCCATGGCAGACATAGGCATCAGCGATGAGTTCATCAGGTCGGTCAGGAGCAAGGTGACAGAAGGAACCTCGGCTCTCTTCCTTATGACCAGTGGCGCTGTGCTGGACAAGGTTGTGGAAGCCATGAGAGAACTCAATTTCGAGGTTATTGCTTCCAATCTTTCCGCTGAACAGGAAGAGAAACTACGTGAAGCCTTTGCAGAGGACTAAGTGGTTTTTGTCTATAATTAAAAGATAAGGATGACCTAATGTAAGACCGCTTCTTAGTAGCCTGCTTTTGTATCGAGAGGAGATAGAAAATGAATGCTGAATCGATCTTAAAAGTGATGCATGATTTATTTCCGCCCATCGAACAGACGATCCATATTCAAGGAGGAAGTACTGAATGACACAGCAAAATCATTTTCCTCCCCGTATCCATGTGCTGGCCAAGCCAACAGGAGCAGTCTGCAACCTGGCATGCAAATACTGCTTTTTCCTTAGTAAAGAAGCACTCTATCCAGGCAGCGATTTTCGCATGTCGGACGAAGTGCTGGAGGCATATATCCGACAGCTCATCGAAGCCCACCGTACTCCGCAGGTGACTATTGCATGGCAGGGAGGAGAACCTACACTTATGGGCATCGACTTTTACCGGCGGGCCATCGAGCTACAGGAAAAGTACCGCAGACCTGGGATGACATTCGAGAATACCATGCAGACCAACGGCACGCTGCTAAATGGTGAATGGTGTCGCTTCTTCAAGGAGAATAACTTTCTTATTGGCATCAGTATCGACGGTCCACGTGAACTGCACGATGCATACAGGGTGAACAGGGAGGGGCAGGGGACCTTTGACCGTGTAATGCATGGGCTGCGTCTCTTGCAAAAACACAGAGTCGAATACAACATCCTGACCACCGTCAATCATGTCAATGCCGATCATCCGCTGGAAGTCTACCGCTTCCTGCGGGATGAGGCAAAGACCACCTGGATCCAGTTCATCCCAATCGTGGAACGTATCAACGAGGATGGAAGCACGCTCTGTCAGGAGGGGGACAGAGTATCGGAACGTTCCGTAAGACCTGATCAATTGGGTAACTTCCTTATCAGTATCTTTGACGAGTGGATACACAATGATGTGGGAAAGATTTTCGTCCAGACATTCGAAGCCGCAGCTCGCAGCTGGATGAGACTGCCTTCATCAGGCATGTGCGTCTTCGATGAGACCTGTGGAACGGGCCTTGCTATGGAACACAACGGTGACATCTACTCATGCGACCATTTTGTAGAGCCAAAATACCTGCTAGGCAACATCCTGGATAAAGAACTTGTCAGCCTAGTCTCATCCGAGAGGCAGCACAGCTTTGGCAGCAACAAAAAAGATTCTCTGCCCATGGAGTGCCTGGAATGTGACGCGTACTTTGCCTGTCATGGAGAATGTCCGAAGAATCGCTTCCTTAAAACTTCAACCGGTGAGGCGGGTCTCAACTACTTCTGTGATGGTTGGAAGGCTTTTTTCCATCACATCAATTATCCCATGCAGATCATGGTCGCGCTGATGCTCCGTGGCTATCCGGCTTCAGAGGTTATGCGTGTTCTATCCAGGGAAAGAACTGCTCAGGAAAGGGCCCTTTCAAAGATAGGGCGTAGAGCCCTCTCCCTGCGGCAGTGGACTAAAATTCAAACGCTGCCATGGACACAAGAATAACAGGGAAGATGAGGAGAAGAGGAAACAGGTAAAATCTGTCAATATTCAATAATTTCGATTATCGGTGATCAATATTAGAAGGAGAACAAACAATGGGAGAAAAGAAACCAAACATTCTGGTCATCTGGGGAGATGACATAGGCATCAGCAATCTAAGTTGCTACAGTGATGGATTAATGGGGTACAGAACACCGAACATAGACCGCATAGCCAATGAAGGCATGAGGTTCACAGACTCCTATGGGGAACAGAGCTGCACGGCAGGACGTGCATCATTTATCACAGGCCAGAGTCCTTTCAGGACAGGGCTGAGCAAGGTGGGCCTGCCGGGGGCAAAGACAGGACTGCAACACGAAGACCCTACCATTGCCGAACTGCTGAAATCCCAGGGCTATGCAACAGGCCAGTTTGGCAAGAACCACTTTGGAGATCGGAATGAGTATCTTCCCACAGTCCATGGCTTTGATGAGTTCTTCGGAAACCTCTACCACCTGAATGCCGAAGAGGAGCCGGAACTGCCCGACTATCCGCCTGAGGAGGACTTCCCTCGCTTCAAGGAGCGTTTTGGTCCGAGGGGAGTGATGCATTCCTGGGCCATTGATGAAGACGATCCCACTGAGCACCCTCGCTGGGGCCGTGTAGGCAGACAAAGGATAGAAGATACTGGTCCGCTGAACAGGAAACGCATGGAGAAGGTTGATCTGGAGTTCATAGAGGCTGCTATTGATTTCATCAAACGCCAGAAGGAAGCCGGTAAGCCTTTCTTCGTCTGGCTCAATACAACCTGGATGCATTTCAGGGTACACATCCCCGAAGAGATCCGCGGCCAGGCCGGGCGCTGGCAGTCGGAGTATCACGATGCCATGATCGAGCACGACAGGCAGATTGGCATGATGCTTGATCTGCTTGACGAACTGGGTATTGCAGAGGATACTATTGTCATGTACAGCACAGACAACGGACCCCACATGAATTCCTGGCCAGACGGAGCTATGACTCCTTTCCGCTGCGAGAAGAATTCAAACTGGGAAGGTGCTTTCCGCGTTCCTGAGGTCGTGCGCTGGCCGGGCAGGATCCCTGGAGGCGTGGTATCCAACGGGATTGTCAGTCACACGGACTGGCTGCCCAGTTTCCTTGCCGCTGCAGGGGTGCCGGACATCGGAGAGAAGCTTAAGAAAGGATACCAGGTTGGTGAGAAGAACTTCAAGGTGCATCTGGATGGTTATAACCTGTTGCCTTATCTGACAGGCAAGGAGAAAAAGTCCCCGCGCACTGAGTTCTTTTACTTCTCCGACGATGGGGATCTGGTTGCAGTACGGTATGACAACTGGAAACTGGTGTTCATGGAACAGCGTGCTGTCGGGACCCTGCAGGTATGGGCCGAACCTTTCATACAGCTGCGCGTCCCAAAGATATTCAATCTGCGCACGGATCCATATGAACGCGCAGACATGACATCCAATACATACTATGACTGGATGCTTGATCATGCTTTCCTCCTGGTGCCGGCCCAGAGCATCGTTGGCGACTTTTTATCAACCTTCATGGAATTCCCGCCACGCCAGAAAGCAGCCAGCTTTACAATAGACAGGGTTATGGAAAAGCTACTGGAGGGTATCGGCAGCACCTGATACATTCAGTAATTGAGAGAGGACAGAAGTGGTAGAGACAGTATCTTTTGCAGAATTCCTCGGGACCATCGGAGTCCTTGCAACGGTGATCTTCGTACTCACCAGCATGCTCGCAATGGGATTCTCCCTCACACTGCAGCAGATCATCGAGCCTCTGAAGAACACACGGCTGCTGATTCTGACACTGGTAGCCAACTTTGTACTAGTACCACTCCTGCCACTCCTGATATTATTTGTTATACCGCTCTCTGAAGGACTTTCAATAGGACTTGTCCTTATAGGA
Source organism: Methanolobus sp. UBA474 (assembly GCA_002501695.1). Classification (GTDB taxonomy): domain Archaea; phylum Halobacteriota; class Methanosarcinia; order Methanosarcinales; family Methanosarcinaceae; genus Methanolobus. The sequence goes on from DANZ01000123.1 coordinate 6,410, forward strand.
ACTGCCGCAGGAGCTCCATTCCTTCCGAAACTTGCCCAGGTGGCAAAGGGAGATATTGCCTTTGCAGTCGGCGCGATGGTACTCCTGATGGTGATGACCATCGCGTATGTGCCTGTCGTCCTGCCGTTTTTGCTGACAGGAGTCACTATCGACACGTGGTCTATCGCTAGGTCCCTCATCTTCTTGATGCTTATACCGTTAGCCATCGCCCTGTTGGTGCGTGCACGTTACGAGGGAATCGCGAATATTCTCCTGCCTCTTATGACACAGGCGACTAACCTCTCGCTTCTTGTCCTTGTTGTGGCTTTTTTTGTGGTTTACTTCAACGACCTTGTTGGCGTCATAGGCAGTAACGGTATCCTTGTCGCAGTAATCTTCCTGGTCATCTCGCTTGTTATAGGCTATGTACTCGGGGGCTCCTCGGGAGGAACAAAAAGAGTGCTTGCTGTAGGAACTGCACAGAGGAACCTTTCAGCGGCACTGGCGATCTCCGCACTCAATTTCAGCGACCCTGACGTCATGGTCATGATCCTAGTGGTGGGGCTGGTGGGTCTTGTCCTTTTGATGGTTGTGGGCGGAGAGCTTGGGAAGCGGGCTGAAAAGACAGAACATATAAATCCAGAAGGTGTGTGCCGTGAAAAGGTTCATCCGTAAGAAGGTGATCGTAAAAATCTCATGATCAGAGTTTCTGGATAGTAGGTAAATGCAAGGGTTTTGCATTCGGAAGGCACCGAGCATTTTTGTATACATTTTGTGAGACATTAACGGGAGACAGTAAAATCAATGACAAGCGAGCTTACGAACTTTGTCCTGATATTCGGAACATTACTGTTTGTTTTCGGTCTGTTTTCCAGGAAGATCGCAGGGACTTTCCTCACTGACCAGATGATATTCCTTGCAGCAGGGATGCTTTTTAGTCCGGCAGGACTCAATCTGATATCTCTCTCCCCGAAAAGCGGACTTGTTCTGGGTATAATCAAGGTTGCATTGATACTGACATTTTTTTCAGATGCATCACTTATCGGGTTAAACTCACTGTTTCTCAAAGAGCGGCTTTCAGGAAGACTGTTCTTTCTTGGACTTCCACTTACGATCTGCCTGGGAGCAGCGTTTGCAGCTCTGCTTTTTGCAGACATTACTCTTATAGAGGCAGCACTTCTAGGAGTCATCCTTGCACCTACGGATGTCTCACTTGCTCAGAAAGTGGTGGAAGAACGTAAGGTACCGGCTTTGATCCGGAAGGACCTGATCATAGAGAGCGGACTTAACGACGGGGCTGTCATGCCATTATTCATTTTTGTCATTGCGCTTGAAGCAGTTGAGGAACTGAACAAGCCGCTGGGAACATTTCTTGCCATCGTGCTTGAACAGATAGGGTTCGGGATACTTGTCGGCATAGTCATCGGCCTTGTGGGAGGGTGGTTATTAAACAGGGCCTTTATGACCAGGTCGATGTCAGATGTCTACTATAGGACTGAATTTGTAACACTGGCCCTGATATCATGGATCGTGGCAGAAGAGATGGGAGGAAACGGATTCGTTGCAGCATTTTTTGCAGGCCTTGCCACCAGGACGACAGGAAGGAAAGTCACCGAAGAGGAAACGATCCTTCCAAGAGCTGAGGGGAACACACTGAGTCTTGCTGTCTTATTTACTTTGGGTGTCATGTCGGTAGAGTATCTTCCCCTTGTCGATCTGAAGATACTTGCATATGCGATTCTCAGCCTTACGGTATTCCGCATGGTCCCTGTGGCTGTCTCACTTATTGGCAGTCATCTTAACATTATGACGGGCCTGTTCATGGGCTGGTTTGGTCCAAGAGGTCTTGCATCTATTGTCCTTATGGTCATCGCCATCGAAAGACTGGAATGGATAAAAATTTCTGGAACCATAGGCTTGGCTGTAATGACAACCGTTATTATAAGCGTCTTTGCGCACGGAATCACTTCGGGTCCTGCAAGCAACTGGTATGCCGGGATAGTAGCAGCTCTCCCGCCTGATGCTCCTGAAAAGAAGAGTATGGAGGAATTGACGGCATTTCACGGCACTGAGAATACTGAGAATATTCGTGAGGAGTCTTATTGAAAAGCTCAAAAGTATATTTAAAATAAAGAGAGGAAAGGCTTGGTGATAACTACTGATACCGTGATGACAAACGGCAATGTCCTCATAAGGATTGTCGCTATTATCGCACTCTCAGTGAGTGCTATACTTGTAAGCAGGCTAATAATGAAGCGCTTGTTATGGCCCGGGGTCCGAAAGACCGGAACAGAGCTTGATGACAGGCTACTTCACCTTTTTGAGAGTTTTCTGCTGATAACTATCATCCTTCTTGGTATTCAGACGATGATCCGGCTGCTGGAAGAATACCTCGGAATCTATGAGGGATTCACGGATGATATTTTCTTCCTGATATACTGGACAATCGGCATCTTTATCAGCTTCCGGATAATATCGATTGTTTCGAACTGGTATCTCTCTAAAGTACCCCTGAGGGACCGTGGAACCATTGACAAGCGTTTGATCTACTCCATAAGAAATATTATTATGTGTGCTGTATCTTTTTTTGCTCTTCTTGTACTCCTGGACTATTTCGAGATCACCGGGACTACATTGACCGCACTGTTTGCTGCGGTGGGAATAGGAGGAATAATTGTAGGTCTGGCTGCCCAGGACACCATCAGTAACATCATTACCGGAGTAGTGCTTCTTATAGACCGTCCTTTTAGGATAGGGGACCGCATCCGCATCGAACAACTTGACACCTGGGGAGATGTGGTCGAGATAGGCTGGCGATCGACACGCATTCTAACACGGGATAACCGGCTTGTAGTAATTCCCAACTCAATTATCGGCACAGACATGATCACAAACTATTCAATACCTGAAAAGATGTTCCGCGTCGAGGCTGATGTGGTAATATCCTATGGACCGGACATAGAGTACGTGCGCGATCTTATCCTGGATGCCCTGAAAAAAGAGAAGTGGATCATGCAGGAGAAACCTATACAGGCTTTACTTCTCGAATTCACCGAGTCGGGGGTTAAGTTCAGGGTTAGGTGCTGGATAGAGGACTATGTGGAAATCCGCATCTCGGAGGACAGGCTTAACACTGCCGTATACAAAGCCCTCATAAACAAAAAGATTGCCATGCCGTCATCTGATCTGGTAGTCTACTTCGCCAATCCTGAAGATAACAGGTTCGTTCCCTGAGGGAATAAGTACATCATTGGTTCTAAGTTATCTGGTCAGGTCCGGCATTGATATCACAGGTGTCTTGCTGTCGAAGCTGCTGGCGCAGCTTCATAGCATCATTGAAAAGGACAATACAGCCAAACAGGGCCCACAGGCCTGCCACCAGATATAATGTATAATCATCCTTAGCACGTATATACATCAGCAATAGGCCCAGAACCATCTCAAAGAAGCCTAAGGATATGACACTCTTTGGCCTTTGAAAAAATTCTTTATCTTCTATGGAAAAGCCACCTAGCACACGTAAAAGGCCGGTCATCAGGATCACGGTCCCCAAGACAAACATACCTAATGCTCTGGGAAACGGCCAACCGATCAGCACGATAGAACCTGTAAGGATACCGACGATGCCAGCTAAAATTGGAATTATTTTTTTTTCATTATTTCGAATACCCCAGCGCAGGATGATAATACCGTTCATTAACCAGAACATTCCCATAAAGTCTACCAACATTGGCACTTGCTCTCCAGGCAGGAAAATAAATATCACTGCAAGACCCAAGGTAAGTGCAAGACATGCTCTTATGAGTGTGACCCAGTAGAGGACCTTAATCTTTTTCTCTAGTACTATTTCAGACATTATACCCCCATCCATTTCTTCACGTACCAATTCCTCATACCACACCTGCATGGAAGCAAAAAATAATACGTAAGAATCTCACATCTACCCTGAAAGTGACATAAAGGCCAAGGTTAAATTCTCATAATCTTGTTTGCATCATTAGATTTTAGCCTTTTCGACACAATGTTACATAGTGATGATTATGGATTTACTGAAACCGGCTCTTCACAATGTAAAACATACCTTAAGACACTAATAGAACTTGACTTCTGCTCATAATTTCATAAGAGCTATACTTTTATGTGAATCATCTAGGATACCAATGATGTTGATCATAATGGGAGTCTTCTTTGCTTAAGTTATGTTTTCAATAGTCGGGGGCTTTTTAAAATTTTGTTCAAAGCCTTTTATTGTTTTTTATTAGCTTTGTTATCTTTTTGTATTCAATACATCTTATTTTTTATTAATTAGACCTGCTTCTTTTGATTTAAGTAAGTGTGCAAATTGTATATGCAGTAACAAAAGAAGTCTCTATGACTTTTCAGCTGCAGGGTCAGAAGTTCCCCATTGGCCTCGTCCAGTTTCCTGATGAGTTAGAGATGTTGAGAATAGGTCAATCATGCAGGAGTCTGGGTTCTGGAACCACAGTTCGAATCCATGCCGGGCTACCAAAATACTTTACATATTCCTATACAGACATTGTTTTTTCTATAGTACATATTAAAAATAATGCCTTATCTGTTTTAAGAGCATTGTTTCAATTAAAATAAGTCCATAGCTATTTTGCATAAATGTGCTTATCTCATTTAGAGTTTAAGCAGTTGGGGGTTATTTTAAATGAAATTTGTACGTCCGATACTGATTGGTTTAGTGATATCTCCACAATATACATTACAGGGATAAGAACGAAACGCACATAAAAGATTCAGTTGTTCAGCGCTCAAATTTTGGATTCAGTTCCTCCCCAAGTCCCTATTGTGGCAATGCAATTGTTGCTGGTGGACATTATTGTGTGGAGTGCGGGAACAGGATGAAATAGCAAACCCAAGAACCAGCAATCGATTGATCTGCTTTTAGGGTTTTGTAGAAAACCCTTACTTTAGTAATCAGCCACAGAGCACACGGAGACAAAGCATATTTCGATCTGATCCGAGTTCACGAATAACACAGATTAAAGTAGCATAAATAACATATATATATGTATGACCACAGAAATGGAAAAAAGAATTGCAGAGAAGCAAAAACAGGTGCATGAGAGTCGATTGAATAACATTTGCCTGGTTTCTTCCCTCTCTTCTGATGAAATAATGGATCAGCATATACCAACTGATAAAAATCCGCAATGGTACAATGAAAACTGCGTTGGGACAAACGAGATCCCCAAAAGTACCGTAAAAGGGAATCATGGGGGCACACCATTCTATACAAGGAATGGGAAAATAATGAGGTCCGAACTGTCTGTACAGGGAACGCTTAAACTTGCATTTAAGAAATGATCAGAGGACTAATCTAAATTAATAGTATTGAATAAGCTTAGGTCCCTGATAAGCATAATAGGAGTTAAGAAGAGTGCCGGTAACTATCTCACTGGAAAATATATGCGGGAACAAAACAACAGTGTTAGCCCAGCATGAAGGAAAAAGCACACGTATCTTTGTGCAGACAACCTGCGAAAAGATCAAGAAATGGGGTAACGATTTTAATCTTCCCAAAATAGAGCTAATGGGTAAGGATATCTCTTTTGAACTGCTCAACCGGAAAAGGGAGATGTATTCTATATGCAGTAACTGCTATGTACCTGCAGTGGCGGTAAATGCTTTCTGGATAGAGAACGAAAAGATTCCCAAAGAGCTTGCAAAGGAATTTAAGACCGTGGATATAAAGTTCGAAGAGATCAAGTGATCAGGATAATGGCGTTTATGGCATTAAAGTGGAGAGTAAGCAGATGGTTGTAACAATGTCAGTGAATCCAATGTGTGGATATAAGAGCTACGTTACAGCGGTTTCCGAAGGCAGGAAAACACATATACATATCAGGACCGACTGCGGGAAGTTACAAAAATGGGGCTGTGATTTCGACCTTCTTAATGTGGAACTGTCCAATCAGAATATCCCCTACTATGAATTGATAGTAAAGAGCATGAAGAATAGCATATGCGATAATTGTTACATTCCTCCAACTGTGATGAACACCTACTGGGTTGAAAATGAGAAGATATCAAAGACCCTTGCAGCTAAAAAAGCACAGATCCCGATAAATATAGAGAGCATTGAATGATCTTTTGTCAGATGGTCTGACCTTCCATCACTTCATCTCCTCTACGTTCGCGATAAAACCTTCACCTCTTGGCGAGATCTGATACATTAGCGGTTCAGTATCTTTCACTTTGTCAATGTATAGTGCATTTTCCAGCATGTCCAGATGGAATTTTGCCTCTGGTCCGCGTAGGTTCAGTTTACTCCCTATCTCTTCTATACTAAGTGAACCGCCATTCAGCAGTTTCAGGATATTTCGGCGGGTAGGATTTTGAAGGGTCCTCAGGCCAATTGCATGGTCCTCGGTAGGATTAGCCTTTAATTTACCCTCTTCTTTTAACTTGCTCAGCCATTCATGTTTTTTTCTTGCGGGATCTTCTCCGGTCATCTGTCACCTTCATTTATACTCAATATCACTTGTTTTTCCGACCAATACTGAAAGAAAGAAACTTGTAATTATTTATAAGTATGGCTTTAGGATATTGCAGCTATGTAGAAATCCTCAT
>DANZ01000123.1:13076-13292 GCA_002501695.1 Methanolobus sp. UBA474
TTCGAATTGTCCCCGCTGTTATACCTGTTTGAACATCTCCCTCGCAATGGCAGCTCTCTGCTCTAGATCAGGCCCTTCAAGCTCTTCCACAACGGATCCGAGAACCTTCGGTATGTCAATGTGCTGAGGACATTTCTCAATGCACTGTCCGCACTGGACGCACAGGGAAGCAAACTCCGGTTCACCGAGAGCGACAGCGCCGCCCAGCCGTGCAGC
>DANZ01000068.1:0-34960 GCA_002501695.1 Methanolobus sp. UBA474
CGGGACAGGTACATGCATGGTAACAGCATGCTGATACTGAACCTGGGCATCGGCAATGCAATGGGAGAGCTCGGACTGGAAGGCATCAAAGACCTGACATCCGTAGTTGAAGGTGATCTGGGCTGGATGCCAGCTCCGCCCGGTACCAGTGTCACGATCACAGGTGGTTCGGTAGTATTCTTCACGGTCATATCAGCACTTACGTCCGGGCGCATGCTCATGACCATGCTTGGGCTTGTGCTGGTCTTTGCAGGCCTGCTTGTTATCTATCGCGATTATCTGAAAGCTTTGACCCCGGTGATCACCATGTTCATGGTCATCGGCTGGTCGGGCGGACTGATGTACTATCTGGGAGTAGAGTACACTCCCATGACCGCCACACTGGGAGCTCTCATCCTCGGAGTCGGTTCGGAGTATGCGGTGCTGATGATGGAGAGATATTTCGAGGAAAGGGATAAAGGGGCAGCTCCGGAGGAAGCAATGAGAGAGGCAAGTGTCAAGATAGGAAAAGCTATTGTCACTTCCGGTCTTACAACGGTCTTCGGATTCGCAGCCCTGATAGCTTCACCTTTCAGTATGACAAGTAATTTCGGCTTCATAACTGTCATGGATGTCATCCTGGCATTGCTTGCGTCTTTCATTGTATTCCCTGCTGTTATTGTATTGCTTGACAAGCACCGTGAGAACAGGAAACACAGGAAGAACGAGCGTGCGTTGCAAATAGTTGGTTCTGATGGAAAAATAGCCCCGAAGGAGGCAGCGTTCTGATGGATATAAATGAAAAAGCACTTCTGAGGAGGTTTGGTCTGGTTGCTGCAGGGCTCTGTATCCTTATGGCTGCATTGGTCCCCCTTACATCAGTGTCGGCAGCAAAGGAATTCATATCTCCTGGTTACGAACTCACCACAAACTACTATCGAAGCTACGGTGAACCCGATATATCTGTTTCCGTAGTGGGCGACACCGAAGTCGAAAGAGGGGATACCGTCAGCCTGGAAGTTGTCCTTTCTAACAGAGGAATATTCTATGGTGTCAAAAGTGTTACCAGTGTCGGTACGTCCGAAGCGGACCATGCCATATCTTTGCAGGAGCTGGAATATGAAAAGCTCAGGACCGTTGCAAATGGCGTAAAAACAAGCATTGTTTCCGGTACGGAATATATCACGATCGATCCCGCAACCAGCAGCCAGACGCTGGAGGATCCGTTATATCCCGGTGAATTGCCGGAAGACCCTCTAAAGTTCACGATCACTGTATCCAATAATGCTCCGGCAGGAGTTTACATGCTGGGGATGCCCATCACCTATGAATATCAGAGCGATGTCAGGATGACCGGCGGGAAGGCAGTTTCCCTGGGTCTGCCAGACCTTGATCATGTGAACTACTATACGCCTGTGAACAGGACGCTGTATGTTCCGGTTATTGTAAAGCCTGCAGCAAAATTCGCAGTGACGGATATTTCCGGCGGGCTTGAAGCTGGCAAAGATAGCACTGTCAATATCACCTATACGAATATAGGCGAGCTTCCTGCAACAGATGCCGTTGCCAGGGTGATATTGATGAAGCCGCTTGGTACGGACAATTCTGTCAGATCCCTAGGCACATTAATGCCCGGCGAGAGCAGGACGGCTTCATTCAGCATCTCCTCAGAGATGCAGGCACTTGATAAAGCGTATGCTCTTGACACGGAGGTAAAGTACCGTGATGCGGATGAGGATATTGCCTACTCCGGCAATATAAAGGCCAATGTTCGTATGCATTCCCCTGAGAGACAGGTAAACGTTACGGGACTGGCCCTGGCAGGCATACTGATCATGTTTGTTGTACTTATGATCAAATCTGTAAAAAAGAAGCGCAATGGATAAGCATCAATTAGGACGTGGAGGAAGATACATGCTTAATATGGAACACCTGAAGAAAACAACTTCGATAATTCTATTCTTATTAATGATCCTGCTGGTTGCAGCCCCTGTAAATGCACAGGTACCGGTAATGGACATCAAGATGCCTGATTTCTTTAACTTTGACGAGAATTACTATACAGTATATGGCGGCCCTGATGTAAGTGCTACGTTTATTGGAAGTAATGAATTCTCCCGCGGGGATGAAGTAACTATCAACCTGGACCTTATGAACAAAGGTGTTGTGACCGGTTTTAAGTCCGAGACAGGGTCTGGATCCCTTACTGATCTTGAGCAGAAGATACAGCAGGCTGAAATGGGTTACGAAGCGCAGAGAACTACTGCTATCGGTATAGTCGCTATCCTCAACTCGAGTACTCCTTATATCAGGGTGAAATCAGGTCCGCAGGAAGCAGGGACCCTTCCCAGCGGTCAGCAGGCTGAAGATCCGGTAAAGTTCAACATAGAGATATCAAAGAACACGCCGGCAGGTGCGTATCCGCTTACACTTGACCTGTTATATGGTTACCAGGAGAATGTCCAGATAAACGGCGATGAAGAGACAGACCTGGGGATCACAAATATGGAGGTCGGTCTGTGGTATGCGGTAGGGCACCAGAACCAGACGGTCAACATTGTCGTGAAGGAAGAGGCCGACTTTGAGATCATGGGTGTGGAAGGTGATCTCTACGCCAATCAGGAGAACCTCCTGTATGTGACATTCAGGAACAGCGGGGAGGAACCTGTAAAGGATGCTATAGTCAGGATAAGTGCTGACACTCCCTTCAGTACGACCGACGATCAGGCTTTCCTGGGTTCACTCGCACCCGGAGAGACAGCAAAGGCACTTTTTAAATTAAAGACGGATGGGTCCGCCGTGCCAAAGGCATATGTTATCAACAGTGAGATCAGGTACGAAGATAGTGACGGTCACAGCCAGATATCTGATACGCTGAAGATCCAGACCCGGACATTGCCTGCAAGGTCTGCGCTTAGCGGGCTCTCGGGGAACATCTGGCTGTTTGTGATCATAGCTATTGTTGTAGCTGCGGCCGGGTATGTCGTTTACGGCAGGCTCTTCAAAAATAAGGGATGATCCTCCCTTATTTCCTCCGGTCAATACTGTAAAAGTACAACTATCCATCGATCCTCTATACGGTATTTGATAACATGGTATCTCTGATAGACTCCCTGCGCAATCTGGGGCTGACCGCTTATGAAGCGAAAGTACTTGTGGCCCTTACTAAAAAGGGCAGCAGTTCTGTTGTTGACCTGCACGGACTTTCCGGCATCCCCCGGTCCGCAGTCTATGGTGCATTGAAGAAACTGGAAGAGAAGGGTATTATAGAGGTCCGGAACACCAAGCCAATGAAATATAAGTGCGTCCCTCCGGAAATAGCCATTGAGAGGCTGAAACAGGATTTTGATATCGAGTCCGGCAATGCACTCAGGCAGCTTGAGGACATTTACAGGTCCGTTGATCCGGGCGGTAAAGAAGAGGGCACATGGACAATAAATGGCTATCGGCATGTCACAGAAAAGATGGTCCGGATAATAAGTGGTGCAAGGGAGGAACTCTTTTTGACTGCTCCAACCCCGTTCTACCGGGAAGTACCAGGGGCTACGCCCAGGATGGCTGAGAAGAGCCATTGTATAATGCTTAAGATCCTGCTTGATAAGCTACAGTCCGGAGTGAAGATCCGGCTCATATCCTATGATCCCGAAAAGGCCCGCTACCTTGCAAAGGTCCTGCCCGGCGCGCATGTAAGGGTATATGTCCGAGAAGGAGGAGAACTGCCTTCCAAGGGTGGTGTGATCGTTGTCGACTCCGGAGAGGTGCTGATCGATATAAAGGAGGCTGCAGGAAATAAAGAGGACCTGACTGCCTTATGGTCGAACGGTAAGGAGTTCGTGACCATATTCAGGCATCTGCTGGAGGTTGAGTGGGAATCGTCGGAAGAGATCAATGCTTTTCCGAACGATTGAACATTCCGATGTTCTCCTTTTTCACAACGTTGTTATAGTTCTTGTAACCAAGTATGTCGGCTATCAGGTTGGTGTGCTTTCCCTTGATCTTTTCCAGTTCATCGGATGTATAGTCTGTTATACCTTTTGCGAATACTTCCCCGTTGCATCTTATCTCTATAATGTCGCCCCTGTCAAAGCTGCCGTTGACGTTGAGCACTCCTGATGGAAGCAGGCTCATGCTATCCATTATTGCATTCTTTGCACCTTCATCGACATCCACCGAGCCTGAAGAGATCGAGAGTATTATCCAGCGTATCCTGTTCTTGTGCACTTCCTGGTTTGCAAGGAAAAGCGTGCCGATATCTTCCCCGGCGAGCACTCTACTGACAACTTCCTCGGTGCTGCTGTTCGCAATTATCATGTTGCAGCCTGCCATATGGCATATCTTGGCGGCATCTATCTTTGTGCGCATCCCGCCGACACCTTTCATGCTGGTGGGGCTGCCTCCGTAGCTCTCCACCTCGGGTGTGATCTCCTCGATGACACTTATCATATGTGCATCATTGTTGCGCTTTGGGTTCTTATCATACAGGCCGTCAATATCGGAAAGTATTATCAGCAGGTCTGCTTCGGTTTTGCTTGCCACTACTGCTGAAAGTTTGTCATTGTCACCGAAGGTGGCTTCTATCTCATTTACGCAGATGGTATCATTCTCATTGATGATGGGGATCACCCCGTAGCTGAGCAGCGTGGAAATACTGTTCCTCAGGTTGAGGTAGGTGAGCCGGTTCGAAAATGATTCGTATGTAAGGAGTATCTGGGCCACCTTAAGGTTGTGCCTGTTGAATGAATTGCCCCACTCCTGCATTAGCACACTCTGCCCTATGGCCGCGCATGCCTGTCGGATGGGTATCTCCCGGGGACGGCAGCCAAGGCCCAGTATGTCGATGCCTATGCCTATGGCGCCTGAACTCACCAGGATGACCTGTCTGCCCTGTGCATGCAGAGCAGCAACCTGGGAGGCCATGCCGTCCATGAACCGGTGATTGAGTTTCCCGTCCTCGGTACTGATGGAAGACGTACCTATCTTCACCACGACCTTGTTAAGACCGTTAAAAAGCTCTTTCCGATCGATCACTATAAATGCCTCTGTAATTTAGGGATAAAGGATATGCGCACCCGGTATGAGCTCATTCTATACCCATTATTTCCGAGATGGTCCTGTCGAGTTTCCTGTGAGTGAACTTACGGGCATCAGGGCCGACATAGTCTGCCACTTTGTCGCCGTTGCCAAGCAGGATGTATTTGTATATCAGCAGCCCTTCCATGCCCACAGGCCCTCTTGCATGGATCTTATTCGTACTGATCCCGACTTCTGCACCTTTACCATAGCGGAAGCCGTCGGCGAACCTGGTGGAAGCGTTCACCATTATGCTTGAAGAATCCACAAGGTCCCCAAACAGTTTCCTGTTGAAAACGTCCTCCGTGATAATGGCATCAGTATGGCGGGAGCCATATGTATTTATGTGGCATATGGCCTCTTCGACGGAACCCACGATCTTGATGGAAATTATCAGATCGTTGTATTCTGTCGACCAGTCCTCTTCCGTAGCCCTGACGATGCTTTTGAGGAACTCTATGTGCTCAAGGATAGCATAGGACTTAACATCACAGCGCATTTCTACTCCTGCGATGTCAAACATCTGTGCCATTGCAGGTAAGAACTTCTCAGCTACGCTTTCATGGACCAGCAATGTCTCGATGGCATTGCAGACCGCAGGGTACTGTACCTTGGAATCAAAACAGACGCCGTAGGCTTTACCAAGATCAGCGCTGCTGTCAACATACGCATGGCATATCCCGTCTGCGTGTCCGAGGACCGGTATCCTGGTATTGTCCTTGATGAACTTTACGAATGAATTGGAGCCTCTGGGGATCAGCAGGTCGATATATGCGTCCATGCCCAGCAGGTCCTTTACTTCCTCTCTGGTCTCTATCAGCTGGAAGGCGCCTTCCGGCATTCCTTCTGTCGATTCGGCCGCCTGCAGCAGCAAGTCGAAGATAGTGCGGTTGGAATTAGAAGCCTCACTTCCGCCCTTGAAAATAGTGGAGTTCCCGCTTTTGAGGCACAGGGACATGACCTGGGGCACAACATCGGGGCGCGCCTCAAAGATCACGCCTATGAGGCCTATGGGGCAGCTTACCTGATATAGCTCAAGGTTCCTGTCAAGCTCAAGGGCACTGATGGTCTTGCCTACCGGGTCTTCCAGCTTAATGACATCCTGTATTCCGCTGATCATACCCGTGATCTTGCTGTCCGTGACCTTCAGCCTGTCAACCAGGGCCTGAGGAAGTTCCCCTTTCCTTCTGAGCTTTTCAGCTAGTTCAACATCCCTTACATTAGCCTCCAATATGGTCCGGCGGTTCTCATCCAGTGCCTGTGCCATAGCTTCAAGAGCAGCGTTCTTTGTTGCGGTATCAACACTCGCAAGGACTATAGATGCCTTTTTCGCCTGCATCACTTTAGCTTCGATATCTGTAACCATCAATGATCATCCGGATAGATTTGTAAAAGAGTGTATAGGATATGTCTCTCGTAACTAGAATATAACCTATTGCAAATAATTCTTTACACATATATTTGTCGATAATATTTGTCGATATATCCTATCCTGCCTGAGTTTATACTGAAAAGGGAACTTACAGGATTTTATCAATATTCATTTAAATCCTGCCCTCAAATATATCTGTAATGCCATATCAGGAGATCCTCTTTTTCATCGCCGCTCTGTCTGCAGAGATAGTCGGGACCATGGCAGGCTTCGGCTCTTCTACGGTCTTTCTTCCCATAGCCCTGCTATTCCTTGACTTCAGGACCGCACTAATATTAGTAGCTATATTCCACATGTCGGGCAACATTGGCAGGATCACTTTCTTCAGGCATGGTTTCGATAAAGGGCTGTTGTTCAGGTTCGGTGTCCCAAGTGTTCTGTTCACTCTTATCGGTGCGCTACTAGTCGATCGGGTACCTCAGACGATGCTGAAGATGATCCTTGGTGCTTTCCTCCTTGCGTATGTTGTGCTCTCTATCTCCCGNNGCAATCTCACTGGCTGTGGATTTATCCCGCATACCTATATATTTCGCAAGCGGATATCTCCCTGAGGAATATTACCACTTTATCCCGCTAATGTTTATAGTGGCAATTACGGGGTCATTTATCGGCAAAAAGATTGTGTTAAAGGTGCCACAGGAGAAGTTAAGGATATTCGTACTGTTTTTCATAGGGTTGGTGAGCCTGAAGTTTATTTATGATGGCTTGGCGATCTTTTGGTGATGTTTCCTGCCTTACTCTGAAGATTGGGAGCTGCCTCCCTGCCTACCAGGCAAATTGCCGGCGCCTGTCACATTTTAGCACGATTTCGCGCCTTAGATATCTTTATCAATAATCGTTAAGTTAGGGCTAGCAGGAGATTCTCATGAGAAAACGCGAGTATATGCTGGGAAACGATGCGATAGCGCGCGGTATCGTGGAAGGGGGGGCACAGGTCATATCCGGTTATCCGGGCACTCCCTCATCCGAGATAATCGGTACCCTTGCGTCGATGAAGGAAAGGGATTTCTATGTCGAGTGGTCGGTCAATGAGAAGGTTGCCTTCGAAGTGGCAGCCGGTGCTGCAATGGCTGGTGTGCGCTCCGTGGTCACCATGAAACACGTAGGGCTCAACGTTGCAGCAGACCCGATGATGACCCTTGCATACACAGGTATCAAGGGCAGTATGATCATCATCGCTGCGGACGACCCTTCATGCCACTCATCGCAGAACGAGCAGGATACGCGCAGGTACTCGCAGTTCTCTCTTATTCCCTGTCTGGACCCTTCAACACCGCAGGAAGCAAAGGATATGATCCCCTATGCATTCGAACTGTCCAACAGGATACAGATGCCTGTTATTTTCAGACCCACAACACGCATATCACACGGAAAATCCGATGTCATGCTCGGGACTGTAACTGAGAACAAGCCGGTGGCAGATTTCCAGAAAGAGCTCGAAAGATGGGTCATGATCCCTAAAAATGCCAGGATCCGCCACATTCACCTGCTTGAGTTGCAGAAGGAAATTCTCCGGGAACTTGAGAACTCCCCGTGGAATGAGCTGGAGATCCGCGACGATGCCAGGTTTGGTGTCATAGCATCAGGAATTGCTTCTGTCTATGCTAAAGAAGCACTCCTTAAACTTGGCATAAATGCATCTTTCCTGAAGATAGGGACCTATCCTGTTCCTGAGAACCAGGTACGCACCCTTATTTCAAACTCGGACCGGATCCTTGTTCTTGAGGAAATGGAGCCTGTTGTCGAAGAACAGGTGAGGATGATAGCGCAGCAGGCAGGTGCCGCTGTTGAGATAATCGGCAAGATGCAGGGTCCCGTCCCAAGGATATTCGAACTGAACGCAGACATATGTGCAGATGTCCTTGCCGAAGTTCTGGATCTTGAGAGGACCGCTGTTCCTTCTGATGTCGGAGAGGATTTTGATTATAACGCCTGCAGGATCGATCTTCCGATGCGTCCGCCGGTTATGTGTCCCGGCTGTTCTCACAGGGCAACTTTCCATGCCATGAAAAAGGTATACGGTAAGGATGCGATCTTCCCAAGCGACATTGGCTGCTATACTCTGGGCATTCAGAGCGGTACTGTTGACACGACACTCTGTATGGGTGGAAGCATAACAGTTGCAAGCGGGATGTATCAGGCCGGTGAGAAGAAGCCTATATGCTGTTCGATCGGGGATTCCACATTCTTCCACACCGGAATGAACGGTCTTCTCAATGCTATCTATAATAAAGCTGACATCACGGTCACTATTGTGGACAACCGCATTACTGCAATGACCGGCCACCAGCCGAATCCCGGAATGGGTAAGACCGCCACCGGCGAGGATACTGTGCAGGTTTCCCTGGAAGCGCTTTGCAGAGGACTTGGTGCCGGATTTGTGGAAGTGGTTGATCCTTATGACCTTGAACGGACAGAAGAGGTCTTCCGGAGAGCAAAAGATTACAGAGGAACCTCTGTTGTCATCACAAAGCAGCTTTGTGTCATCGATGCCAAACGCGCCGGTATTCGCAGGCGGTCATTCACTATCGATGCTGAAAAGTGTACGGGGTGCAGGATATGTGTAAAGCTCGGTTGCCCTGCAATTGAATTTGACACTAAGGCCAAAAAGGCCTCTATCAATATCATGTGCACTGGCTGCGGAGTATGTTCCCGCATGTGCAGGTTCGATGCTATATCGGAGGTGAAGAAATGAGTGCTCCAGGAATATCCCGGTTCGACCTTGTTATCGCCGGCGTGGGCGGACAGGGTGCGATCCTTGCATCCGATATTATCGGCAAGGCTGCAGTGAAGGAAAACATGCCTGTGCGTGCAGCAGAAACCCATGGGATGGCACAGCGCGGCGGCTCTGTTGTGAATCATATCCGGCTTGGGTGTGAACTTGGCTCCATGATCCCTCTAAAAGGTGCCGATGTGCTCCTTGCTCTTGAACCAAGTGAGGCACTGAGGTATCTGGAATATCTTGCAGATGATGGTATCATCATAGTCAACACCGACCCGATACTTCCGGTGACAGTGACATCCGGTCTTTGTGCTTATCCTGATGTAGGTGAGATCATCTCTACCCTGAGGGAGAAGAGGAAAGTTACAGCTTTTAATGCAACAGAGGCTGCAAAGGAAGCAGGACATGCGCAATCCATGAATGTTGTCATGGTGGGTGCAGTCTCAAATTATCTGCCAATATCTGTTGATATCATGATGGAATGTGTCAGAGAGCTGGTACCTCCAAAGACCATCGATATCAACATAAGGGCCTTTGAGATAGGAAGGTCTATGGCACAGGGATGATGCTCATTGTCCCTATTTTTTACTCCTGATCCGGGTTGTTCTGCTTTGAAAACGGAGTGTATCAATAGGCATGCCGGTCGGAGGGCGTCAACTCTTCGGGCAGAATATTTATAAAATTGAATAAGAAGTGCCAAATACATTGCAAACTTATTTTACACTATAAAGGCGGATGCCTGCAAGATGTTTCATTATATGTTCTTTCATGTCCTCATTGTTAAGAGCAAAGTCTATGATGGCCTTTACGTATTCGGTCTTGTCTCCGGTATCGTATCTTTTGCCTGTGAACTTGTATGCGTATATTTTCTGCTGATCATTCAAAAGACGTATGCCATCTGTAAGTTGTATCTCATTGCCGAACCCTGTTGCTGTCTCTTTTATGCAGTCGAGTATCTCGGATGTGAATACGTATCTTCCAATGGCTCCGATGTTTGAAGGGGCATCCTCCGGCCTGGGTTTCTCTACGATATCTTCAAGGACGTACAGTGAATCATCCAGAGGGGTGCCTTTGATTATGCCATAGCTGCCTGTCTTTTCCAGGGGCACCTCTTCAACTGCCAGCGTAGACCTTCCGTATTTGTAGAAATTGTCTATCAATTGTTTGGTGCATGGCGTCTCGTTAACGATTATATCGTCACCGAGCAGTACTGCAAAAGGCTCGTCATTTATATGCTTCCGTGCGGTTAGTATCGCATCACCAAGCCCTTTTGGTTCTTTCTGCCGGATATAGTGCAGATCGACCATGGAAGAAATATCCTGTACGATCTTGAGCAGATTTTGCTGGTTGTTTTGTTTCAGATGGTACTCCAGTTCGGGGGAATCATCAAAATAGTCCTCAATAGACCTTTTACTTCTTCCAGTTATGAATATTATGTCATCGATACCCGACGCGATGGCTTCCTCTACTACATAATGGATGACCGGCTTGTCAATTATGGGAAGCATTTCTTTTGGCATGGACTTAGTGACAGGCAGGAATCTTGTTCCAAGCCCCGCTACTGGTATAACGGCCTTTTTAACTTCCATGTATTCACTTCGGACATTGATCAATATTGATATCTGTAACTACTGATATGCATATGTCATTTATATGTATTGATGTTTATTAACATTATAAGCGGTTATTGTTGTTACCTTAATATTTTGTCCCGGTCAGGTACAGTTCTTTCTTTCCGTTCCCGAAAAGACCCGTTTGTGCCATGCAAAGAATTTAAATACTAAATATACGTTTAATGGCGCAACGTTAGATAACAGTTGAAGAGTATCTGACAAGATTAAGATTACAGTGCGAAAAAGTCGGATTTAACATGAAGTATCAGGGCCTCTTCAAGAATGCCCGCCGCACACAATAAAGTGTGCCAAAGTGCAGATGTGTTTAAATCTTTTCGAGATGATCATCGGAGTTTGCCCTTGAAGGGGTATGCTAAGGTCCGTTATTACATAAGGGAAGGTAGCAGTACACTATAAGGATGCGTGCCTGGGGTACGTGGAGTTCTTATCGTGATCAGATCCCCTGCAGAGGTGGATTCTGGTGAACTTGATGGCTTTTTTGCATCCAGGACATGCAGTGATTCATGACCTGATATAAAATAAAATGTGTAATTAGGAGAATAAGAATGGCAAAAGGACACAGACCAAGACGAGGTTCACTCGCTTACAGTCCTCGCAAAAGAGCAAAAAGCCACATACCGAGGTTCAATTCATGGCCGGAGTCTGCAGGAGAGCCCAAGCTCCAGGACTTCGCCGGCTATAAGGTAGGTATGACTCACGTGATACTGGTGGACGATGTGAAGAACAGCATAACTGAAGGTATGGAGATATCCGTGCCTGTGACAGTTGTCGAAACACCTGCTGTTCGCGTTGCTGCTATACGTGCTTACTCAAGTGGCAGTTACGGTGACAAGGCTGTTGCAGAAGCATGGAGCTCCGAGCTCGATCCAAGCCTCGGGAAGAGCATCCACTTACCAAAGACCGCAAACACTGATGCATCGCTTGAGAAGATTGGCAGCCTGATCGAAGAAGGCATCGTTTCTGATATCAAGGTAGTGACTTACACTCTGCCAAAGAACCTGACCGGTGTTCCGAAGAAGAACTCTGATATCATGGAGACTGCAGTAAGTGGCTCCGATGTCAGGGCAAAGTTCGAATACGCAAAGTCAATACTCGGCGGCGAGATAAAGATAAGCGATGTCTTTAACAGTGGTGCGTTCATTGACGTGGCAGCTATCACCATCGGTAAGGGCACACAGGGTCCTGTCAAGAGATGGGGCATAAGCCTGATGAAAGGCAAGCACTCCCGTCAGGGAAGTCTCAGGCAGATCGGTACCCTTGGTCCCTTCCATCCGGCACGTGTAAGCTGGAGAGTACCGCAGATGGGTCAGATGGGATATCATCAGAGGACCGATTTCAACAAACGTCTCCTTAAAGTTTCCATAAACGGTGAAGAGATCAACCCCGCAGGCGGCTTCATTAACTATGGACTTGTAAGGGGAGATTACGTCCTCATCAAGGGAAGTATTCCGGGCCCTTCCAAAAGACTTGTAAGGCTCAGAGAACCTATGAGGGCAAAAGTGTCCGCGATGGGTGAACCACAGCTTCTCCACGTAAGCACACAGTCCCAGCAGGGGTGAAGTGAATGGTTACAGCAAATATTATCGATATATCCGGGAATATAAAGGGCAATGTGGAACTGCCTGATGTGTTCAGTGAAACCTACAGGCCCGACCTGATCAAAAGAGCGGTCGTCGCAGCACAGGCAAACAGGCTGCAACCCTATGGTACAAAAATGTACGCAGGCATGGAAACATCTGCAGTGTCATGGGGTTCAGGCAGGGGTGCTGCACAGATACCAAGAATTGTTAACGGTAGCCGTGCAGCAAGAGTTCCTCAGGCCCGGGGCGGTAGAAGAGCACACCCTCCCAAAGTAGAGACTGACCGAACTGAGAAAGTCAACAGGAAAGAGAGGCTCATGGCTATCCGTTCAGCCATTGCGTCAACAGGTAATGCGGACCTTGTAAAGGGACGCGGTCACAAGTTCGATGCACAGCTTCCACTTGTAGCTGAGAATGCGCTCGAGAACATCGAGAAGACAAAGGATATCATCACTTTCCTGCAGGCTGCAGGCGTGTACACTGATGTGCTCCGCGCAAAGGATGGCAGGAACATCAGGGCAGGAAGGGGAAAACTCAGAGGCAGAAGATACAAGAACAGGAAGAGTATCCTTATCGTAGCTTCCAGTGATTCAGCAGTCTTCAAGTCTGCAAGGAACCTTGCAGGTGTCGATGTGGTATCAGTTTCCTCTCTGAACGCTGAGACCCTTGCGCCAGGAACTCACGCAGGCAGATTGACCGTATGGACCGAATCTGCAATAGCTGATCTGGAGGGATTGTTCCAATGACATCTATTAAGTACCCGTTCATTACTGAAAAGGCAATGATGCTCCTGGAAGACAACAAGCTTCAGTTTATCGTTGACAACCGTTCTAATAAGAATCAGGTTAAATCTGAAATAATGAAGATGTATGGCTTCCCTGTGGCTTCAATATGTACTATGAGCACAATGAATGGCCTGAAGAAGGCTATAGTGACTTTCAAGGGTAAAGACGCTGCCCACGAAATAGCTACCAGGATAGGTTTGATGTGAGGTGAAATAGTATGGGTAAGCGAATAATTTCACAAAGCAGAGGTCGTGGAGGTCCTACATACAGGGCACCATCTCACAGGTATAAAGCTTCAATGAAGCACCCCCGTGTAGATGAGAATGATACGGTGTATGGTGTGGTACTTGAGGTAACACACGACCCGGCACGTTCCGCACCTGTTGTAAAAGTATCCTTTGATAATGGTGAAGAGCGCCTGATCCTTGCGCCGGAGGGAATAGCAGTCGGCGACAAAATAGCATGTGGAATCTCAGCCGAGGTAAAGCCCGGCAATATCCTGCCACTTGCAGAGATCCCTGAAGGGCTTCCTGTATGTAACATCGAGGGCAGGCCAAACGACGGCGGACAGTTCGCAAGAGCTTCCGGAGTATATGCTACCGTAGTTTCACATGAACGTGGCAAAACTGTCGTACAGATGCCATCCGGTGAGATGAAATGGATGAACCCAAGATGCCGTGCAACTATCGGTATCATTGCAGGTGGCGGCAGGGTGGACAGGCCGTTCCTGAAAGCTGGTAAGAAATACCACAAGATGAAATCCAGAGCAGCAAAGTATCCGCGCGTCAGGGGAGTAGCCATGAACGTTGTCGATCACCCCTTCGGAGGAGGTAACAGGCAGCACCCTGGCAGGCCGACCACGGTCAGCAGGAATGCACCTCCCGGACGTAAGGTAGGACAGATCGCAGCACGCAGGACAGGAAGGCGTTAGCCGGAGGAATAGATCATGGCAAAGAAAGCATCATCAAAATTACCAAAACGAAAGGGTGAATATACCTACCGTGGCAGGACGGTTGAGGAACTTCGGTCCCTTAGTCTTGAGGAATTCTCCGAATTGCTGCCGGCACGCGAGCGCCGCACAATTCGCAGGGGATTCACAGAAGGCCGAAAGAATGTTATGCAACAGTTCAGAGACGGCAAGGACAGTGTACGTACTCATCACAGGGACATCATCATATTCCCTGAGATGATCGGCAAGAATATCGAAGTCTACAACGGCAAGACATTTGTGGCGGTTGAAGTACAGCCTGAAATGATCGGACACAGGTTCGGAGAGTTTGCACCAACACGTCCAAAGGTCTCCCACGGAAGCGCAGGTGTCGGAGCAACCCGTTCAAGCAGGTTCGTTCCGTTGAAATAAGGTGATTGTATGGCAAGAATTGGATACACAGTGGAACTGGAACCGAAAACATCCTCAAAGGCAATGGGTTCGGAGCTTCACATATCACCTAAGAAATCTCGTGAGATCGGGCATGCCATCAAGGGCATGCGCACCGAGGTAGCACAGAAGTATCTCGAAAATGTAGTGGAACTCAAGCAGCCGGTTCCCTTCAAGAGACACCACGTGGGTACAGGGCACAGAAAAGGTCCTATGGCAACAGGCAGGTATCCTGTAAATGCTGCAGTGGCTTTTCTGAAGATCCTGGAAAACGCGAAGAGCAACGCAGAGTACAAGGGACTTGACTCAAGCAAGATGTATCTCGCACACATCGCTACAAAACGCGGTCGTGTGATACACGGTATGATGGCCAGGGCCCGCGGGCGTGGCAGTCCCAAGAACACGGATACTGTAAATATCGAGATTATTTTGAATGAGGTGCTGTGATGGCAATAGAGAAGAAATTCGTCCAGGAAGGTTATGTAAAAGCCTCTATGGATGAATATTTCGCGAAACAGCTCAACAGGGCGGGTTACGGGGGCATGGAGCTCAACCGTACTCCCATGGGTACCCAGATAACGATATACGCTGAAAAGCCGGGTATGGTTATTGGTAAGGCTGGTAAGGTCATTCGTAAACTTACCCGTGATATTGACCGAATGTATGATATCGACAATCCCCAGATCGATGCACAGGAAGTCAAGAGGCCGGAACTTAATGCTCAGATGATGGCAACACGCCTTGCTTCCTCAATTGAGAGAGGCTGGTACTTCCGGAAAGCCGGTCATAACACGATCCGTGCTATCATGAATGCTGGTGCACTGGGCTGTGAGATCGTTATCTCCGGAAAGCTTACCGGTGCAAGGTCCAGGGTCGAGAAGATCGTTCAGGGCTATATCAAGCACGCCGGAAAACCTGTCGATGATATCGTTGATGAAGGTTTTGCGGTCGCGATCAAGAAGCTCGGAACACTTGGCTGTAAAGTGAGGATCATTCCCCCGGGTGCAGTATTGCCTGATTCCTTCCATCTTAAGGACCTCGCAGAAGAGCCAAAAGTCGAAGCAGCATTTGTCAGCAAGGATGCAAAAGCTGGCATTAAGAAGCTTGTTGAGACCGAAGCCAGAGGCGAAGTCGCTGATGAGGAAGAGATCGCAGAAGTCCTTGAGGGTGAAAGATCAGGATCTATGGGTCCGGTTGATGCAGAAGCTGGTGCAGCGGTTTCTGATATTGCCGGAGACGTAGGAACGATCCCCGATGAAGGACCGGTATCGCCGGAAGACGTTGTCAATGAACAGCGCAGGCTTACAGACGACGTCTGGCAGCACAAACATGATGGCTATGATTACTGGCACCCAATTGCACGTGTTCACAAGGAGGAGAAGTAATGGCAGTTCTTCGACTGAACGAAATTAGGGACATGTCTCCTCAGGAAAGGATGGACGAACTCGATAAGATGAGAGACGAACTCATTCGTGAACGCGCTCTCTCATCTGCAGGTGGCGCTCCTGACAACCCCGGCAGGATTGGGGAACTCAGGAGAACCATTGCAAGGGTAAAGACCATCCAGAATGAAATGAAGGAGATCTGAAGTGGAAATCGCTCCTTCAAAGCTAATATTCCATGAACTGATTGGATTAAACGCTGAAGTAGTAGATGCTGCAAACCCTACGCTGATAGGTGTCAGTGGTAAAGTGGTTGACGAAACGAAGAACATGATAATTGTTCAAACAAAGGCGTGTCGCGAGAAAATGGTTCCAAAGGCAGGCGCGACCTTTGTGTTTCGGATACCTGCCCGGTTATCGGGCAAACATGCTGCAAGGCATGTAAAAATAGATGGGAACCTTCTGGTCTCACAACCTGAGAACAGAACCAAGAACATAAGAAAAATACGCATGAGGTAATAATCATGACAAGAGATATCGGATTGGATGTCCCATCCCCGGAAAAGGAGTGCAATGATGTAAATTGCCCTTTCCATGGACAACTCCCTGTTCGAGGACAGGTCCTAGTAGGGACTGTCGTTAGTAACAAAATGGACAGGACCGTGGTCATCCAGCGCAAGCACGAGATGCTTATCAAGAAATATCAAAGATATGAGAAAAGGCAATCCAAGATCCATGCACACAACCCCGATTGCATTGATGCAAAGATCGGAGATGTTGTGACGATCGCGGAGTGCAGGCCGTTGAGTAAGACAAAATCATATGTTGTCATAAAGACGGAGGCTCAGGCATGAGAGGTATCAGATCCACTATCCCGCGTGCCCTGAACAAAGGATCACGCATTGAGTGTGTAGACAACACCGGCGCACGTGTGGTTGAGATAATAGCTGTTAAGGGATACAGAGGCGTTAAGAACAGATATCCTAAGGCAGGTATTGGCGATATGTGTGTCGTGTCTGTCAAGAAGGGCACACCTGAGATGCGTAAGCAGATCCTCCTTGCTGTCATAGTTCGTCAGAAGCAGGAATTCCGTCGCCCGGACGGCCTTAGGGTTGCTTTTGAGGACAATGCCATTGTTATCGTCGATAAGGACGGAGTGCCCAAGGGAACAGACTTCAAGGGTCCTGTTGCCAGGGAAGCGGCAGAAAGGTATCCAAAGATCGGAACCACAGCATCCATTGTATCCTGAGGTATGAAAGATGGTATCAAATCAGCCAAGAAAGCAGAGGAAAGCAAGATACAACGCTCCTCTTCATATTAGACAGAAATACATGGGTGCTCCTCTTTCAAAGGATCTGCGCGAGAAATACGGTTGCAGATCAGCAAGCGTTATCGTAGGTGACACCGTAAAGGTCATGCGTGGAGATCACGCCGGCACTACGGGAAAGGTAGAAGGAGTCTCCCTGAAGCACGGTACTATCGTGGTCGAAGGGGTCAGTGTACCCAAGGCAGATGGCACTGAAGTTGCAAGACCTGTCTATCCTTCGAAAGTTATGATCACATCCCTGGAAATGAAGGATGAACGCAGGGAAGCAGTAATTAGAAAGTAGGTGGTTCTGTGGGCAAACATCAAAAGAGAATATCTGTTCCAAACAGCTGGCAGATATCAAAGAAATCCAATAAGTGGATCACTGCAACAAGGCCAGGTCCACACAACAAACAGCAAAGTATCCCTCTCGCTGTAGTGCTTAGGGATATGCTGGGTGTAGTAGATAACCGTGCTGAGGCAAAACGTGTGCTTTCAGAAGGCAAGATACTTGTTGACGGAGTTATCCGCAAAGATCTGAGATTCCCTGTAGGGTTACTGGATGTAATATCCATGCCTGTGGAGAATGTCGCATATCGTGTACTTCTGGACAACAAGGGAAGGCTTGAACTCCATAAGATAAAGGAAGCCACTGACAACAAACTTTGCAGGATCAACGGAAAGACCTCACTGAAAGGCGGAGTTATCCAGTTGAACCTCAATGATGGTTCAAACATCATCGGGTCCAATGACTATAATACTAAGGATTCAATCATCCTTTCACTGCCTGACAAGAAAGTGTTAAAGCACATTAAGTATCAGGCAGGCAACCTTGCAATGATAGTTGGTGGTAAGCACACAGGCTCTATTGGTACTATAAAGGAGATCAATACAGTCCGCAGTTCCAGGCATAACACGGTGTCCATATCCGGCGATTATGACTTTGAGACCATTGAGGATTATGTGGTTGTCATCGGTGAGAAGGAACCCGCGATCAAGCTAGGTGGTGAAGTAGTTGAGTGATGTAATGAGAACACCTGTTGTCGAGAAGGTAGTTGTTCACATGGGTGTTGGAGAAAGCGGTCAGCACCTCGTGGACGCAGAAGGGATACTCGCACAGATCACTGGACAGAAAGTCATCAGGACATACTCCAAGAGAACACTGCCTGCCTTTAGTATCAAGAAGAATGAACCTATCGGATGTAAGGTCACACTCAGGAGTGAAAGTGCTGAGACATTCCTCTCCATTGCACTTGAGATCCTCGAGAGGAAGCTTCGCTTATCCCAGTTCGACAAGAACGGAAACGTTGCTTTCGGAATAGAGGAGCACACAGACTTCCCTGGCATGAGATACGATCCTAACATTGGTATCTTTGGTATGGACATCAATGTGGTTGTCAAGCGTCCAGGTTACAGGATAAGTAAAAGAAAGATTGCAAGAGGCAAGGTCCCAACATCTCACAGGATCACAAAGGATGACACTGTCGCCTTCTTTAAAGAGAGATATTCCGTGGAGGTTATGTAATGGTTCAGACCACTAAGAGCTTTGGACGGGGCGCACACGAATGCAAGAGATGCGGCAGAAAGCAGGGTCTTGTCAGGAAATACGATATTTACCTGTGCAGGCACTGCTTCCGCGAGATAGCCCACGATATGGGATTCGAGAAATATACGTGAGGTGAGATAAATGGTATTACTAGATCCACTCGCAGATGCGTTATCTACAATAAAGAATGCAGAGGTTATAGGAAAGAGTTCCTGTACTATCAAGCCGGCTTCAAAGCTCATTGGAACCGTCCTGAAGGTTATGCAGTCCCGTGGATACGTTGGCGAGTTTGAGTTTATTGAAGATGGTAAGGCAGGAATCTACAAGGTGGAGCTTGTTGGCAGGATCAACAAGTGTGGTGCTATCAAGCCACGTTACTCAGTAGGCGCTGCAGATTTCGAAAGATGGGAGAAACAGTATCTGCCAGCAAAGAACTTCGGTACCTTGATATTGACTACCTCTATGGGTGTAATATCACAGTACGAGGCTCGTGAGAACAACGTAGGCGGACAGCTGCTGGCGTATGTGTACTGATGACAGAGGGATATCATGGCAAAAGAAATTAAAAGAGAGGTCCCAATTCCCAGTGGCGTGACAGTCACAATGAAAGGGAACGTCATGTCAGTATCAGGGCCAAAAGGCTCTAACCAGAGAAATCTCTGGTACCCTGGCATCAATATCGAGGTTGCTGACTCAATGGTCATTATCGACACAGAGTTATCGAAAAAGGCCCAGAGGGCAATGATCGGTACCTTTGCGTCACACATCACCAATCTGATCACAGGTGTGTCAACTGGCTTTGAATACCGCATGAAGATCGTTTATGCTCACTTTCCCATGCAGGTGAAGGTAGAGGGTAAGAAGTTCACAATAGGTAATTTCCTCGGTGAGAAAAAGGCCCGGTCTGCAAACATCCTTGGTGAGACCAAGATCAAAACGAGCGCTGATGAAGTTATCGTTACAGGCATCAACAAGGAAGACGTTGGTCAGACTGCAGCTAACATCGAACAGGCAACTAAGATCAAGAGATTTGACCCGCGTACATTCCAGGATGGAATATACATACTGGAGAAGACAGCGTAGGTGATTTGAATGGATGGTACAACCAAACGCCTTTTCAAGGTAAGAAAAGTCCAGAAGGGTAAAAAACCCGAATTCAAGAGGACTGATTCCCACAAATACAAGCGTCTGGATTCTAACTGGAGGCGCCCAAGAGGCCTCCGTGGTAAACAGCGCAGGCACTACAAGGCAAAGGGTGCCCTTGCACAGGTAGGCTACGGAAGCCCGCTCGTCGTCAAGGGATTCCACCCCTCAGGATACTCTGAGGTTCTTGTGAACACAGTCACCGATCTGACAAACGTAGATGTGTCCTTACAGGCTGTAAGGATTGCGGCAACAGTCGGTGCAAGAAAGAAAGCAATCATTCAGGCAAAAGCCCAGGAACTCGGTCTTAAGATCCTGAACCCCACAAGAGGTGAATAAGATGACCGATCTTACAAACCAGAAGAGGATCGCATCAGAGGTCCTTGGATGTGGAGTTCACAGGGTTTGGCTGAATCCTGAAGCTGCAGCAGATATTGCTGTTGCCATTACCAGAGCTGACATACGTGAGCAGGTAGAGAATGGTAACATCAAGGCAGAAGCTGTCAAGGGTGTCAGCCGTGGCCGTGCAAGAGCAAGGGATGCCAAGCGCAAGTATGGGCACCGCAAAGGTCAGGGTAAGAGGAAAGGTAAGAAGGGTGCACGTACCCCCAGCAAAGAGCAGTGGATGAAGAAGATCCGTGCTCTGAGGCAGAAGCTGAAAGATATGCGTGCCGATGGCTCACTGGATAAATCCACTTACTGCAAGGTATACCGCAAGGCAAAAGGCGGAGAATACCGCAGTGTCGCTCACCTGGTAGCTCACCTGGAGTCCGAGAAGCTAATAAAGCATGAGGAATGATTGATGAGATCAAATAATGTATATATTCCAAGGAGAAATTAATCATGGCAACAGGACCCAGATATAAAGTCGCTTTCAGGAGGCGAAGAGAAGGGCGCACTGATTACCATCTTAGACTCAGGTTACTCATTTCAAAGGAGGACCGTGTGGTCGTGCGCAAGAGTTCAAAGCACATGCAGGTCCAGCTTGTCGCTCCAACCCCGGGAGGGGATGTAACTCTTTCATCTGCAATCTCAACAGAGCTGAAAAAGTACGGATATGACGCATCCACCGGAAACACAACGGCTGCGTACCTTACCGGTCTTCTGTTCGGTTACAGGGCACAGGCCAATGGGCATGAGTATGGTATCCTTGACCTTGGGCTGCAGGCAGCATCACACGGGTCAAGGGTTTATGCAACCCTGAAGGGCATAGTGGATGCTGGATTTGAGATTCCTCATGATCCGTCTGTACTGCCCTCTGATGAGAGGATAAGAGGAGAACACGTAGCAGAGTATATGGAAGGATCAAATCTGCCGGAACTGTTCGATGCAGTTAAGGAAAAGATCTCTGCTGACTTCAATTAGGTGATTATATGGCATATGAATATGAAGAAGAATGGGTTCCGCAAACAAGGCTTGGAGTACTCGTTCAAGAAGGGCAGATCACTTCCATGGATGAGGCTATCGACTCCGGCCTTCCCATAAGGGAATCCAAAATAGTAGATATCCTACTGCCTGAACTTGAAGACGAGGTTCTTGACATCAACATGGTACAGAGGATGACTGACTCTGGTCGCCGTGTTAAGTTCAGAGCAACCGTCATTGTAGGGAACGGCAATGGTTTTGTAGGTCTTGGACAGGGTAAGGATGTCCAGGTCGGTCCGGCTATAAGAAAGGCGATCGACAGCGCCAAGATCAATATCATCAGGGTAAAGCGTGGATGCGGCTCATGGGAATGTGCATGCGGACGCGAACACACCGTACCCTCCGCGATAACGGGTAAAGCAGGCAGTGTCATCGTCGAACTTAAACCCGCACCACGTGGACTTGGACTTGCTGCCGGAGATACAGCAAGGAAAGTGCTCGAGAAAGCAGGTGTCAAAGACGTATGGACAAGGACCGAAGGTACTACCAGGTCTACATTGAACTTTGCAAAGGCAACATTCAATGCACTGCAGAACACCGGTGTTGTAAAACAGCCTCTGCGTCTGGAAAAGGAGGTATGAGATGTACGCTTTGGTAAGAGTACGTGGTAACGTGAACGTAAGGGGATCCATTGATGATACCCTTAAGATGCTCCGTCTGCACAGGGTCAACCACTGTGTGCTTCTCAGCGACAGCCCGCAGAATATGGGCATGATGCAGAAGGTCAAGGACTATGTGGCCTATGGCGTCATCAGTCCGGACACGCTCACAGAGATGCTTAACAACCGTGGAATGCTCCAGGGTGGCGAAAAGCTCACCAACGAGTATATCGTGGAAAACACTAAATTTGCATCCATAGAGGCCTTCTCACAGGCTGTATGCGATGGCAGCGCAGCCCTCAAGGATGTCCCCAAGCTCAAGCCGGTGTTCAGGCTGCACCCTCCAAGGAAAGGCCACGCCGGTATTAAGAGAACTGTACAGCAGGGCGGTGTCCTTGGTAACCACGGTGAAGACATCAACCAGTTATTAAAGAAGATGAGGTGACCTGGATGGTTAAAGGTAACACTAAAAAGTTCAGAGGATCACGTACATGCGGTGGAGGCACCGGCAAGAACAGGCGTGGTGCCGGAAACCGTGGTGGAAGAGGCAAATGTGGTGGAAACGCTCATCATCACACCCGTGCAATGCAGCGGGGCTACAATCTCGGCCTGCAAAAGGGATTTGTCCGTCCTTTCAAAACACTCCATGATGTTTCCATTGTAAATGTAGGTGAACTGGATGAACTTGCAGACCAGCTTGTAGAAGACGGCTTTGCTGAGATCACGGATGGGGTTTATCACATGAACCTTGGTGATCTTGAAATTGAGAAAGTGCTCGGTACAGGCAGAATTTCAAAGAAATTGGCCATTACCGCGTGTGAATTCTCAGCCACGGCAAGATCCAAGATCGAAAATGCAGGTGGTTCCTGCACAGAACTTGAAGAGTAATGCCTCTTTTGGCATTACTTATTTATTTCAGTGTTCTATATTCGCACAGAAAGCGTATATTTATTAATATTTAAGATTATTTAGCCATACTTGTTAAATGAATCGTATGGATTTCCCAGTCAAGGGTGGAATTAATGAGTCTTAAGGAAAGTTTAAAACCAATTTTTAATAAACTACCTGCGGTTGCAAGTCCCGAAGGGCACGTGCATTTCAAAAACAAATTGATGTGGACACTTGGAATCCTCGTGCTTTATTTCGTGCTAGCTAACGTCCCGCTTTTTGGATTGTCACCGGATTCGATCGATCTGTTCGAGTCTTATCGCGCATTCTTTGCAGGAGCTTCCGGGTCTCTGATGCTTCTTGGTATCGGGCCGATCGTCACCGCATCGATCGTTCTTCAGTTGCTGGTCGGTGCCGACGTTATCAAGCTTGATATGTCCAATCCTGAGGATCAGGCATTCTTCCAGGGCGCGCAGAAAGCTCTGGTTTTCGTGATGATAGTCCTTGAGGCTCTGCCGCAGATAGTCGGCGGTTTCGTGATGCCGGATGAAGCGATTGCAGCTGCTCTTGGTGTAGGTGTAGGAGTTATCACACTCATTCTGTTCCTGCAGATATGTATTGGTGGTGTGCTGATCCTCTTCATGGACGAGGTAGTTTCCAAATGGGGTATCGGTTCAGGCGTAGGCTTGTTCATCGTGGCCGGCGTATCACAGCAGATAGTTACGGGTCTGTTCAGCTGGGTCAGTGATTCCACAGGCTTACCCGCAGGTTTCTTCCCCAAATGGGTCTACATAATCCAGAATGTCGGTATCGATTACCTGTTCACAGGTGATGGTATCATGTTCATGCTGATCAGGGGAGGCATACTTGCTCTTGTGAGTACTATCATTATCTTCATGCTTGTAGTATACGTTGAAAGTACCCGTATCGAGATCCCTCTGGCACACAGTGCCGTAAGGGGAGCAAGAGGCAAGTTCCCGGTAAAACTCATATATGCATCAGTCCTCCCGATGATCCTTGTCAGGGCATTGCAGGCCAATATCCAGTTGATAGGACTTCTGCTCAGCAGCAGGGGGATCACTATCCTGGGAGAGTTCCAGGGTTCGACCCCTGTCAATGGTCTGATGTATTATCTGGCCCCCATCAATAGCCCTTATGACTGGATACCCTCTCTTGTGAGGGAGTCCTTTACCAGCTATGGTGCTGTTGCCCCGGCGACATGGCAGATCGCTCTGCACGTGCTGGTAGACGCAGCTTTCCTGATAGGAGGAGGTATTATCTTCGCTCTGTTCTGGATCGAGACTACCGGAATGGGTGCCAAGCCTACTGCGAAGAAGATCTTTAATTCGGGAATGCAGATCCCCGGTTTCAGAAGGAACGTAGGGAGTATTGAAAAAGTAATGATACGGTACATTCCGAAGGTCACTGTCATTGGCGGTGCTTTCATAGGTGTCCTTACTTTGGTGGCAAGTCTGATGGGTACCCTGGGAGGTGCAGGAGGTACAGGGCTTCTGCTTGCAGTCAGTATCGTCTACCGTCTCTATGAGGATATAGCATCCGAACAGATGATGGAAATGCATCCGATGGTCAGGTCCTTCTTCGGACAATAAATCAGGTGTTAAGTATGAACATAGTATTATTCGGTCCGCCGGGTGCCGGGAAAGGCACCCAGGCCAAGGAATTGACTAAGAAGTACGGCATTCCTCACATATCGACAGGAGATATCCTCCGGGCAAATGTCCGCGACGGGACTGAACTCGGTATGAAGGCAAAGGAATACATGGACCGGGGCGAATTAGTCCCGGACACTGTGCTCATCGGTCTTATAAGGAACAGGCTGAATGAACCGGACTGTAAGGAAGGTTATCTTCTCGACGGTTACCCCCGGACTATCCCTCAGGCAGATGCACTTGACATCATACTCCGGGAGATAGGTAAACTCCTGGATGTGGTGATCAACATTGATGTTTCAGATGACTCTCTTGTGGAGCGGCTAAGCGGCCGCAGAACATGTCCCACTTGCGGTGAAAGCTACCATGTGGTTTTCAATCCTCCTGAACAACAGGGAGTATGTGACGCATGTGGTTCACAGCTTTATCAGAGGGACGATGACCGGGAAGAGGTTATCCGGCAGAGGCTTGCTGTCTATAACCAAAAGACAAAACCATTGATCGATTACTATGCTAAGGCCGGTATCCTTGTCAATATAGACGGCAGCCGGAGTGTCGATGAGGTATTCCGTGCAGTTTCCGGGGTAATGGACAAATACAAGTAGCTGATTAATCTAATACGGTGATGATAACCTGTGGTAACTGCCAACTATAAGAAACAGCTGGAGAGAGGACTGCTTGCTCTGGGCATTTCCCTGATGATAGGTATTATGGTACTGGGACAGGAGTTCAGGGATTCACTGGGAAAGTCCGTAGGATTTTTCATGGATCCTCTGGTCACTCTTCTCGGGGCCAGTAATTTCCATATCGTGCTGTTCATAATGGCAGCAATAACTGCCCTTTACGCAACGCTCATCCAGAAGTACACAATGGACTGGGACCTTATGCGTAACGTTCAGGAAAAGATGCGTGTGTTCCAGAAAGAGTTCAGAGAGGCTCAGCTTTCCAACAATGCCGCCCTGATGAAGAAAATGGAGGGCCAGCGCGCTGAGATGATGACCGAGCAACTGGAAATGTCAAAGCAGCAGTTCAAGCCTATGGCCTATATCAGTATAATCTCTCTTCCGCTATTCATGTGGGCTTATTTCTATATCAAAAGCCATGAAGGCGCAACAATGGTTTTCCCTTTCTGGGGTGAACATATACTGACAAACACTATGCTTGGTCCTTTCCAGTACTGGATATTCTGGTACTTCATCGCATCCCTGGCAGTGAGCCAGTTAATGAGAAAAGCACTGGATGTCGGTGGAATTTAAGTGCTGCTTACAATAAGCGGTCTGCCGGGCAGTGGCACAACCACTGTTTCCCGCATTCTTTCTCAGAAGCATGGACTTGAGATAGTGTCCGCAGGTGAGGTTTTCCGTTCTCTTGCGAAAGATTATGGCATGACCCTCGCAGAGTTTGGCGAGCTGGCAGAATCGGATGATTCTATCGATCTTAAGATCGATGAGCTTCAGAAGGACATAGCCCGTACCAGGGATAATATCATTCTTGAAGGAAGGCTTGCAGGCCATATGGCAGCATGCGCTCTCAAAGTATGGATCAAAGCGCCCGTTGAAGTGAGGGTCAGGCGCATTGTGGCCCGGGAATCCGGTTCCTTTGAGCAGAAACTTAATGAAACAAAGGAGCGCGAAGCATCGGAAGCTATCAGGTACAGTAGCATCTACGGTATTGACATAGGTGATCTCTCAGTCTATGATCTTGTCATTGATTCCATGAAATGGGACCAGTTCAGGGTTGCGGATATTATCTCCTGTGCAATTGAATGTTTTTTGAACAACGATCCCGGACGGTTATGATATGAGTTCCGATGATATAAGATGTGATCATGTGGGATCTGCTGGAATGTT
This sequence comes from Methanolobus sp. UBA474, assembly GCA_002501695.1. Classification (GTDB taxonomy): domain Archaea; phylum Halobacteriota; class Methanosarcinia; order Methanosarcinales; family Methanosarcinaceae; genus Methanolobus. The sequence continues at coordinate 26,390 of DANZ01000068.1, forward strand.
ACCATCGGAGTATCCCCGGGAGCTTGTCATAAAGAAGCAGGCGCAGACAAATCCTTCATATGGTTGTCCTCCTGCTGAACGCCCTGTAATGGAATATATTGAAAGAGGTGTAGTGAATCTGGATAAGCCCCGGGGGCCTACGAGCCACGAGGTTACCGCATGGGTCAAGGACATACTTGAGCTCAACCGTGCCGGGCATTCAGGTTCCCTGGATCCGGGTGTCACCGGCGTCCAGCCTATAATGCTTGGCAAGGCTACAAAAGTGGTCTCAGCCCTGCGCCTGTCGGGTAAGGAATACATCTGTCTTATGAGCCTTCATGAACCGGCTTCCGAGAAAAAGGTGCGCAGCGTATGCAAAGAGTTCAGCGGTCCTGTTTTCCAGATGCCTCCTGTGATATCCGCTGTGAAGCGCGAACTGCGGGTCAGGATGATCTATTATCTTGAAGTGCTTGAGGTAAAGGACAAGTCCGTACTTATGAGAGTTGGCTGCGAGGCCGGCACCTACATGCGCAAACTGTGCCATGATATCGGTGCAGCTCTTGGAACCGGTGCCCACATGCAGCAGCTGCGCAGGACCAAGACCGGTCCTTTCAGGGAAGACACTCTTGTGACCCTTCAGGAGCTGAAGGATGCCTATGTATTCTGGAAAGAGGACGGCGAAGAGTGTCATATCCGCAGAGTGGTCCGACCGCTTGAAGAAGGCTTGTCTCATCTGCCCCGGATAATCATCCGGGACAGTGCTGTTGATGCGGTGTGCCAGGGCGCCTCACTTGCCGTGCCGGGCATAGTAAGCCTTGACAGCAATATCAAAATAGGCGACGAGGTATGCCTCTTAAGCTTAAAAGGCGAGGCAGTATCCCTGTCCAGATCGCTCATGGACACTGAGGAAATGCTTCGTTCAGAGCATGGTCTTGCAGCATCGACCGAAAGAGTAATAATGGTTGCTGGCACTTATCCGCAAGGCTGGAAGAGCAAAGCACGCGAAACATAATGCCGAGGTAGTCTAGTGGTAGGGCGCAAGCCTGGAAAGCTTGTGGGGCATCCGCCCCTCGGGAGTTCGAATCTCCCCCTCGGCGCTTTTCTAAAACAACTGAAGATCTGTCACTCCCAGTTTCAAGGCATTCTTTTTCCTGCCTGTACTTTGAAGGGGTAAGTAATTTTAATATCCGTGTAATACTTATTTCTAAAGATATGATCGCCAACAGTGAGTTTGATATGAGCTTATCCAACATCATTTTTAGCAGCTGCCTGCAGGCTGTGGATTGGGAAGAAGCCTCACTACTGTTTGAGCGTGCTCCTTTAGGTAAACAGAAACGTGATCCTGAAAAGCTGCAGAGGGCATTTGAAGCAAGTTATGCGGTCATTGTTGTTCGCGATTCCGGTAAACTGGTTGGCATGGGCCGCGCTCTCTGTGATGGTGAATATCAGGCTGCTATTTATGATATGGCAGTCCTGCCTGAATATCAGGGAAAAGGTATCGGAAAAAATATCATTGGCAGACTGTGTGAAAAGCTGCCGGTGGAAAATATAATCCTGTATTCGGTCCCGGGTCGTGAGGGCTTCTACATTAAATGCGGTTTCAGGAAAATGCGTACTGCAATGGCAAGATTAAATCCGTTTATGTCTGGTCAGGATAGTGGTTACCTTTGATTGCAGGCTTTTTATTATAAAAGGTAGTGAAGATCTAATCCTCACTCCTTCTTCTTTTTCTCTTTCATGTCATTCACTTTTGCTCTTATCTGCTCCTGTGCCTTCTTCAGGTGAGGCTGGGTCTGCTCATAAGCCACTTTGCTCTGGCGGGCAAGCTCCTTTGTCCCCTTTGCTGTCAGCTCGGCAGCCTTCCTGCTTCCTTCTTTTATCGCAGGGAGCCCCTTTTCATTAAACTCGCTCAGTCCTTTCTTCGAAAGCTCTCCTACTCTTGCATTCTTCTTCCCAATAACAACGAGCCCTGCTCCCATTATCGGGAGTATCAGCCACATAAGCGGGAACTTCCGGTCACTGCCATCGATATCGGTTATGTCGGCTATATCCAGGTCGAACTCCTCCCCCAGATCGCCTTCATAGGCATAGACGGGGTCTGTATCCCTGTAGGTCTCGTAGGGCATGTCGCCCACGATGCCGGTCTTCCTCAGGGAGAATGTATGGCTGCCGAAGTACTCTCCGGGCTCCTCCAGTCTGCTGGCAAGCTCCTGATTGCTTATTGTATAGCTTTCCTGCGCAGTGTACTCTACTGAATACGGGAGGATGCTAATATCCGCCTCCACATTTCCGGGCAGCGGCTGGACGTAAAGCAGACTGTCCCTGAGGTCGACCACGTACTCATAATCATCCCCTTTACCAGGCCCGGTATAGTGCACTTTTACAAGGTACTGTTTTACTTCTTTATCGCTGACCTTCAGGTAAGCTCCGTCCATCCTCACGGCAACGCTCCTGTTAAGCCTCTCGTGGTGTGCCGCTCTTCCGATGATCATGCCTTTCCTGTACTGTATCTCTGTTGTGGAATTGAAGCAACCCAGGTCAAAGAAGTGTTCTCCTATGTCGTAGGCCCCATTGCTGTTGGTATCGATGAAGCCTTCAAAGGGGTCCCTCTTCCCGTTGCCTTCGGTGGTGTCGGCAAAGAACCCATGCTCCGTGAAGAGCCTGTCGATATCTGCAGCCTTGCTGGGATTTGCCTGTTTGAATGCCAGGTAATAGTCATAAAAGTCATTCCTCTGTACCTTCAGTACTGACCAGATGTTCTCCAGGGGCATGGTGATGGAATCTCCTTCCTCGTTGTTGCTGTCGCAAAGGTCCCATAGCAGTGAAGCAACGGCGAACTCCTCCATGTACCCCCGGCTGTCCCAGGGACGGTAGTTGTTCTCCAGGCTTCCGAAAGATGCATAGACATCTGGCTTTGTAACTCCATCTGCTGGATTGGAGTCCCCGTACTTGTCAGATATTGCCAGTGCTATGAACTCCGCGAACCCTTCAACGAAAGAGTCCCCCGTATTCGGATTAAGGAATCCGTTATGGTTGGCGCTACCGGATGCCAGCATTCCGTCCGGCCAGCTCCCATAGGTGGCATACATCAGGTGATGAGCGAACTCATGGTACTCGCGGTTCTTGGGCCTGTTGGAGTTTGAGTATCCGGCATCATTACTGGAAATCAGTATTCGCGCATCGGAGGGTGAGTAGAGTGTCTTATCTTCCGTATTGCCCACAAGCACCTTCACAGGCAGCTTATGATCCACATCTGCTTTCAATTCCACAAGGCAGAAATCCACTGCCTCGTGCATGTGGGCATATATCACAGAAAGGCTTTTGAGGTCTGAAAGCCAGCCTGTGCTGCTGCGAGCCTTTTCGTCCCGGGCCCCGTCAAGCCTTATATTCGCTTCAATGTCCTGATGGTCCTTCAGCCTGAATTCCTTATAGTAAAACACGCTTCTGTATGTGCTGCCGCTCAGGTCATATACAATGAAATAGTTCTTTCCATCCCTTTCATAAATGAAGTCAACCCATAATTCTACTTTGACATCGTCCTCTTTATCGTTTAACTCTATTGTGAGCGGTATCCTGAAGTCTCCATCCTTGTCCGTACTCCCTTTGAATGTTTCACCTTTCACCTTCACGGTCATTTGAGCATACGGCATAGGATTGCCATCAGCATCGACCACGTAACCGTAAATTGAAACGCTCTTCTTCCCGGATACCGGCAGGTTTGTTTCAAGAATATATGGATGTGCACCACTTCCCATTGCTATGGGCGTATATTTCTGGCTCACGACTATTTTGTGGCACTCTTCCTCAAATTCACTTACAACGTTCTCTATATCTGATTCTCTGACCTTCATCTGTTTTATGATGTTCCCGTTGTACAGGAGGAAATCATTGATCAGCACCGCGTAGTTGTAGCTTATACTTATGTCATACTCCTCATAACGCTCACTCGTGCCGGGTTCAATTCGGGTGACCTTCTGGGTTGGTGACCATTGCAGCATATAGTAACCTGTTGATGTCCCGCCCTGTCCGAATGAACCATAATTGTAGCTGGATACTTTAGCATGTTCGGGGGGATTGCTCATATATTCTTTTCTTATATAACTCCCAACAAGGTAATCATCAGGAGTCTGATAACTGGTCTCCCTGCTGAAACTTCCTCTGTAAAGTTTTGTCTCTGCATAGTAGTCAGTGTCAACATACCTGAATACAGGGGTGAAAATGATCTTGTCCCAGTAATCCGTTTCAAACCTGCTGGTTTCAGTATCAGGGAACTCCGGTGTCTCCACAGAGAAGCTTACGGGAGATGCATGCACCTTCTTTGAGATTTTGACTATGTAGTCAGGATACGATGGCTGCCAGTCAGGATATTTTTTCTGCATCTCTCCGGTGTTGCCAAAGAATTGGAAGATCAGGGTAGACTCCTCATCTCCTTCCTGGAAACCTGAGAACTTGACAGCATCGAATACTATTCTCTCCTGCCCGGCGTATTCTATCTGTGAGGGGTTATTTATGTCGCCCTCCATCTTTAGCTGAATCCTTCCGCCGTTTTTCGTTATATCTATCGTCTGTGTCAGTTCCCTTACCAGCGGGTCATCGATGATAAGGACCACTTTGAACATCTCCCCGGATGCTACATTATCGGGCATCTCTATCCTGACGCTGTCCTGCGCAGAGGCTGTTGCCATTGACATGATGATCAAGAAGCTGAGGATATAATATATCTGTGGTTTTATATGTGGCTTTGTTTTGTTCATAATTTCGCCCATGAAAAAGATCAATTACAGAATATATTATTATTATAATATATATAAAAAGATTGCAAATGCATTTTAATGTCCTGATGTCTGTCTTAAATAAAAGACTCCCGTGAAATTATGTGTAAATAGATTGAAATAGTCAGACCGGATTATGCTCTGTTCAGACGATGCGAATAAACACGATCCAGCTTCTGACGAATACCTCGCACACAATGTCCAACGTGTTCGTCCCTATATTTGCAGCTTCTTTGGGTGCTTCCTTCTTTGAGATAGGCCTGATAAGCGCGCTGTTCGGCCTGACTTCCTTTATATCTTCTTTCATTTTCGGGAAAGCGGCAGACATCAATCGCCTTCGTCCCATAGTGCTGATAGGTCTGGTAGTATCCGGGATTGCCTTCCTCCTGCAGGTGTTCGCATATGACGCTCTCTCTCTTGCGCTTTCGAGGGCACTTGTGGGTTTCTGTATAAGCATATATCCGGCTGCGCTGACTGTGTATATCTATTATCAGAAAGGGAGTATCGGGAAGTTCACTTCGTATGGTTCCCTGGGGTGGATGATAGGTTATCTGCTCGCAGCCGTGATCGAAGATGTGCATTTTCTTTTTATACTGTCGTCAGCTTTCTATTTTGCCGCTTTTCTAGGCGCTCTAAAGCTAAAAGACATCGAGAAGCCTTCCCTGAAGATCAGTTATTTCTCAGTTGATACCTTTTACAGTAATGTCGGGGTGTACCTTTCTATATTTGTCAGGCACATAGGCGCTGTTGCTGTCTGGACCATCCTGCCTCTGTATCTGGTCCAATTGGGAGCCACTAATTTCTGGATAGGCATTATCTATGCCATCAATCCTCTGATACAGTTCATTGTCATGCGCAGGATGGATGGCCTGGACAATGAATGGCTTGTCAAGTGGGGCTGCATCACGTCGGCTCTGGCATTTACTTGTTATCTGCTCGCACCCGGTTTTATCTATGTGATACCCGGGATGATCTTTGTGGCATTCGGATGGTCTTTCCTGTATGTGGGTGGAAACCAGCTGCTTGTGGAACGCAATGCTGAAAAAGCAACGGCGACCGGTATTCTCAATTCAGTGATAGCTGCCGCGAGTATCATCGGTTCTATAACGGGTGGAGTAATGCTTGATCAGTTCGGATACAAGGAAACTCTTATTTTCGCGATTGTCTGTTCTTTGTCGGGCATGGTGTTCTTTAAGGCCAAGCTCAGTTCATCCCTGATGACCAATGATAAGCAGCAGGCGGGAAGTTCACTGAAGGATTGATTTATGGAGCTGACTTTGATAGATCGTGTCCGCTGGCTCTCGGGAAAGTATTTATGGAATAAAGCTATAGTGAGTTTCGCTTAAACTACTATTTTGTATTATCGAATAAAACATTAAATGCAAACATAGTATACGGCCGAGTCATGTTCTATAAATTAGAATAACATTACCCGCAAAATCGGGTGTGCCGGGGTTTCTGTGCTCCGGGGCTACGGGATGCATTGCATCCTTAAGGAGGAAATTTAATGGCAGACGAAGAAATAAGACATTTAGTCCGTATCATGAATACTGACCTTCAGGGAAGTCGGCAGGTAATGTATGCGCTGACCGGTATACGTGGTATCGGGTTGAGAACATCAAGGATTATCGTAGACAGCACCGGTATTGACCCCAAAGGCGTCATAGGTTACCTTTCCGATGAGGACGTTGCAAAGCTGGATGGAGCTATCGGAGAATTAGAGACTAAGATGCCAACCTGGATGCTCAACAGGCGGATCGACCCTCTGAGCGGAGAGGACAAGCACCTGCTCGGTCAGGACATACTGCTTACCTTCAGGGAAGATATAAACAACCTGAAGAAGGTAAGAGCCTACCGTGGTCTTAGGCACGAGAGAGGTCTCAAGGTAAGAGGTCAGAGAACAAAATCCACCGGAAGGCGTGGTTCCACCATTGGTGTGAGCAAGAAGAAATAAGGTGATCCTATGGGATATCCGGGTAAGAAAAGAAAGAGCTACGATACTCCGAAGCACCCCTGGCAGGCAGCCAGGATGGCAAGTGAACTTGAGCTCGTCAAAAAGTACGGTCTCCGTAACAAGAAAGAACTCTGGAAGGCACAGAGTGTCCTCAGAAGATACAGAGCAGATGCCCGCAGGCTTCTGGCAGAATCCGCAGAGAGCGAACTTACAGGTCACAGCAAGACAGAAGCTGACCAGATCCTCGCAAGGCTTATTCGCTATTCAATGCTGAGTACGGATTCCAATGTTGATGATATCCTTGGTTTGCAGACCAACTCGATCCTTGAGCGCAGGTTGCAGACCCAGGTGCACAGGCTCGGGCTTGCACGCAGTCCTGCGCAGGCAAGGCAGTTTATCACTCACGGTCACATCGCGATTGACGGCAAGAGGGTAACTGTCCCAAGTATGCTTATATCAAAGGAAGAAGAGATGCTCATTGACTACTATGGTAACTCACCGCTGACCAATGAAACTCATCCGGAGAGGCCGGCCCAGGTAGCATCTAATGTCGCAGGAGCATGAAAGGAGGAATAAGACATGGCGACAAGCGGAATTTGGGGCATAGCTCATATAAAATGCTCATTCAATAACACTATTATCACCGTCACTGACATTACCGGTGCTGAAACACTGGCCAAGTCATCAGGTGGTATGGTTGTAAAGGCTGCACGTGATGAAAGCTCACCTTATACTGCTATGCAGATGGCAAGCCAGCTCGCAGACATACTCAAGGACAAGGGTATCGAAGGCATTCATATCAAGGTGCGTGCCCCCGGTGGTAACAAGCAGAGAAGCCCCGGTCCGGGAGCACAGGCTGCTATCAGGTCCTTTGCCAGAGCAGGGATCAAGATTGGCAGGATACAGGATGTAACTCCTGTCCCGCACGATGGAACACGTCCAAAGGGTGGAAGAAGGGTATAATCGTATCTAAGTGTATATTAGTGGATATGGACTCATGACAATGGAAGTAGACATACTGGAGATGTCAGAGAGGTCAGCAAAGTTCGTATTGTCCAATGTGAGCGCGGCTTTTGCAAACGGTATAAGGAGAGCGGCGCTCTCCGACGTACCTACGCTTGCAATAACCTATGTGAACATTTACAACAATACTTCTGTCCTCTTTGATGAACAGCTGGGATTAAGGCTTGCCCTTATTCCTTTAGCCGCAAACATTGAAGAGTTCGTACCTGTTGAAGAGTGCACTTGTGGTGGCTCGGAGTGCCCTGCTTGCAGGGTCTCCCTTACACTCAGTGCCGAAGGTCCGAGGATAGTCTATTCAGGTGACTTCGTGTCGTCTGATGAGACAGTACAGCCTGCTGATTCCAATATTCCGATCATTGATCTGAAGGAAGGTCAGAAAGTTGTGCTTGAAGCTATCGCCCACAAAGGCTATGGTCATACACACGCCAGATGGCAGGCAGGTGTTGCCTGTGGATACAAGAACATGCCTGTGATCACATTCAATAAATGTGATAGCTGCGGTGCATGTGTTGAAGAGTGTCCTCAGGGTATCATCAAAATGGGGCCTGAAGGTGCAGGAATAGCAGAAGATGAGATTCTGAAGTGCATACTCTGTAAGCTCTGTCAGGGGATCTGTGAAATTGATGCAATTAAGGTTTCTCAGGATGAAAATGCGTTTGTTTTCACTATGGAATCTGACGGTTCCTACACGATCCAACAGTTAATTATAAATGCAGGGAAGAACATTAAAGACAAAGCCGCCCGGATGGGGGAAATTCTAGAATCCCTTTGATCGGGCCAGGAGATTTGTCTCCTGTATATTTATTCGATAGTATTCATGCGGGGGTTGCCCAGCCAGGCCAA
>DANZ01000068.1:35047-52310 GCA_002501695.1 Methanolobus sp. UBA474
TGTTCGAATCACACCTCCCGCACCATACTTTTTCACACTGGGCTCTAATCGAGGCTCTGATCTATTTTCAAAAAGCACATCAGAACCATCTACCGTTGGATGGGATTATTTTTTCAGTGATATCTCTTCAGGATTCAAAAAGCAGTGAGGTGCACTTTCTGTCTTCGGACTGTGCCTTACTTCACTTACCTCTGCTTTTCCAAGTGCCTTAAGGAAATGTGCTGCACGTACGGTTGCATGCTGCCTTCTCTCTTCGACACGGGCCTGATACACGCGTATGGAGCGCAGGAAATCTATCTTGCGGAACTCCGGCCAGAAAGGTGCACAAAAATAAGATGCACATTCATTGCCATTTGCCTGCCAGGGCAGGAAGTTTGAAACACGTTCGTCTCCACCTGTGCGTATTATAAGGTCTACATCAGGAAGGGCTGCTCCGCCCGCCAGGTACAGGTGATTAGATATCGTATCTTCATCAATTTTATCCAGCTCGATATCCCCTTTCTCCACCATCGCAGCTATTTCTCTGACAGCCTGCACGATCTCCTGACGTCCTCCGTAGGCAAGTGCAACATTGAGATTGAACCGGTCATAACCCGATGTTACAAGTTCCACGTTCTTTATGGATTCCCGGAGCATGTCCGGTAACTTCTCTATATCGCCTATGGCATGAACACGCATTCTTCTTTCATGGGTTCTCGCATCATCCCCTATTTCATCGAACTTCAGTCTTATCAGTTCGAACAACCTGTCCTTTTCATCGCTTGAGCGTGTAAAGTTCTCTGTGGAAAAAGCATAGATCGTCAGGTGCTCTATACCCAATTCGCAGGACCATTCAATGACCTTCTCTGTGATATCTGCCCCTCTCATGTGCCCAAAAGAAGCCATCTGGCCAAGCTTGCGTGCATACCTGCGGTTACCGTCCATAATTATAGCAACATGTCTGGGGATCTGGGCACTTTTTATCTCTTGTGTAAGGAGACGCTCGTACCCTTTATAGATCCACGTAGGTATGTGCTTCAGCATACTGAACACCAGTTATCCTCAACTAAATATCACACATAATAAAAATGAATTGATTATCACGCTGCATAACAATAAGGAAAGCACATCCTATGATAGGGACCAACAATTAATAATTCTCCAGGACCGATTTAACGATATTCCTGTAATCTTCCTTCAGCAGATATATATTATGGTCACCAGTAACATCTATACTAAGGATCCCAAGTCTTGTATTCATAAGTCCGACCATCGCAGAGACTCCTCTGTAGCTGACATCAAAATCTGCATTGTTCAGATGTTCGTACACGTCACCCGTAGTGAATTTGCCCCCACTAAGGAATAATTTCAATACTACTTTACGTATACCTGTATCATCGCGACTGAGATATTTTATTAANNGCGTGTTGAAAATCGTACTACTTATATCATTCTATGATATATAAGTTGGCTTTTATAGGGGCATTTTCTCTACAACAAATCCATTCTCGAAAGGATATCTCTCTATGATAGATAACTCACTTGCATTTTCTCTTACTGTCTCTGCAATATCTTCAAGTATCCACCAGGCAGTTTCAACAGAGCAGTCTTTAATCCCCAGCATTTCCCGGGGGACCCCATGCTCTATGAGCAGTTCTGTCATTTTCTGCGCAGCACTCGCATCTTTGCAAAGGAGCTGTCCGTAAATAACAGTCCCTTCCTCCGTCACATCATCAAATGCTCTTGCAGTGTTACGGGCAATACGCAACAGGCGTTCTCTGAGCTGGACTGCATCCTTGTATGTTGATGAGCAGAAGTGTATCCTGTTTAACTCCGTCCCGCTTGCCATATTCCTTGCAAGCTCCATTGAACCTGCAACGGCGTTAGATATATCACTTTCAAGTACAAAACCTTTGAGTTTAAGAGCCCTTGCATTTGCATCCGAAAATTCCAGTTCGTTCAGGTTGAGAAAACAATCCGTTTCCCTGGCAAAATCTGCAACCTTCTCTATACCCTCGATCGCAGGGACCTCGATCCCGGCTGACATGCTGCATTGCATGGCATTTCTTATGGATTCGGCATAAGGGCTGGCACCCAGCTCATCCCAGACAGCTACAGGAGGGTGGAACCTGATCTCATCAAGCCCTGCCTCCGCCAGCCTGGAGATAATTTCCATTTCCGGTGCAAGTGATGTGTAAAGATGGATATGATGCCCTTTGCCAAATTCTGATTTAAGGAGCCTTATGTAGTGAAGCACTCTTTCAGGTACCAGCAGCGGCTCTCCTCCTGTAATGCCTGTGCCCAGGGCATCCATATGGCGTGCTTCCTCCAGTATGTCCTGATCACAGCTGACAGGCCTTTCATTCGCATAGGCTGCATCCTTTCGCCTCTCTGCCGAGACCGGGCAGTAAAAGCAGTCTCTCAGGCACACGCCTGTAACAAAAAGCACCATCTTGGCACCCATATGACAAAGTCTGCAACCCTCAGGCAGGTATGTATGAAAGGAGCCTGATACAGTCTGGTTTAATTTGCTCATTTGCGAACTCTATACGCTGGTCGTATATAAGGCTTATTTAAAAGGGCATGGTTCAATACTTTAATGTAACATCTGCCGGATATATTCCCATATGCAGGGAAAAGAGGGCCATATCGCAGTCATTGGCTGCAGGAAGTGCTTAAGGTGCGACAATATCTGTCCTTACGGGGCCCTACACAGGATAGATGGCTTTGCAAGGGTGGACTCCATCAAGTGCACTCTGTGCATGGAGTGCGTGAAAGTATGCCCTAACAAAGCTCTGATCTATATCGACTGACAGTCCCTCTGTTCTTACTTCATTTCCTTTCCGATCGAGAAAGCTTTGCCAAGTGACTTGCCGATCCCATAATAACTCCTTATCTCCGGTCCGAACACGACAGGTCTTACCTTCTCAATATCCGGTACGCCTCTCTCATCCAGCACAGACTCTTCTGCCCGGATGTCAATGATCTCCCCGATGAATTGCGTATGCAGTCCGATCTCAAAACTGTGTATCAGCTTGCACTCAAGGACAACAGGGAACTCTCCGATATAAGGGGCGTATACCAGGTCACTTCTTACAGGAGTAAGCCCTGTTGTCTCGAACTTGTTCTCATCCTTTCCGCTTGCCATTCCACAGTAATCGGTCTGCCTGACATATTCCTCCGAGGGAATGTTCACGGTGAAAGCTTCCTTCTCCATGATATTGGTATAACTGTAGGTTGCTTTCCTTAGCGATATGCTGACACAGGGCGGGTTTGAGCAGCAGATGCCTCCCCATGCAATGGTCGCAGCATTCGGGGTACCGAATGCATCATATGTACCAATCACCCATGCAGGTGCCGGATACGCAAATGGTTTTGCTCCTATGGATATTTTCATCGATATCAACTCCCGGGGTTATATTTGACCGATGGATATTGAACCTTGCGGGATGTCCGGGCTTCAGACAAGCCCTCTGAAGACTATCCTGGATGCCACCGTCGAGAGCGTGAATACTATTATGGACAGCGGAAGCACCTGCCCCAGGTCATACATAAGCTGTGCCCTGTCACCACCGTACTCGATGGTGCCTGAGAAGCGGGTAAGTATCACGGTGATAAGGATGAGGTATATGCCGATAGAAAGCATGAACAGGTCCGGGGGTATGGATTGCTCAAGGTCTGCAGGAGATATCTGCCCAGACCCGGGTATCAGGTTTGCCGGAAGGTGCTCCATACTGTGTGATATATTCTGCAGTATCTTTGCAATGACCTCTGACAGGGCCATAGTGACCCCTGCGATAAGAGGTGCAAAGATGGCCGCAGTTGAGCGCATTGTGGACGTCATGTCATACAATGACCTCTTTATGTTCTGTTCGACATCTTGCAGCTCTTTCAGATGATCGGCGAGCTTAACAATAGCCACTCCTGCGGCCTCATGGCTCTTGTGCGCGCTTTCAACAAAGAGCTTCATGGTGGTCCTGATCCTCTCCGAATACACATCCTTGAATGCCCCGAACTCATCGTCGAAAATGGCAGTCAGGATATCTGCCCTTATGCTTAGCAGGTTAAGGGATATCCTCTCGAATGCTCCGGCTATCTGTGATCCCTGCATGGTCGATGCTGTATGCATGAAAGCTTCCTCAGTGGCCCTGCCTTCGGATATCCTTCTGCCAAGTACGAATAGGGCATCAGAGAATTCGGTTTCCATCTTCTTGATCTCATCACGTATCTTCTTGTACGGTGCGTAGCTCGCATTAAGGTAGAATGCAACGGCAAAGACGATTCCCCATAAAATGAGCAATCCCTTCGGCAGGATGCCTTCAAGTGTTGCGGTCGATATGATATTACCCGGATTTCCCAGTTGCATCCATATGTATCCCAGAAGGGCTATAGTTACAGCCATTGCGACTGATATTATTGTGGCAGTGGCTTTTTTCTTCTTTATTCCCCTCAATTCCGGGTGGCTGTCAGGGATGCTCTGGGGGACAAAAGTAGCAGGCCTTTGCATAAGGATATATTCAGCGTACGCAAAGGTTGCCAATGGCAGGGCGATATTATACAATATCACCAGGGTGCCTATGCCAAAGCGAATGCCGACCACGGTTATGGCAGGCATGAGTGCAACCAGTGCAAGAGGGATAAGGATGAATATGGAGTACAGGACGTATGTAGGGCTTTTCAGTCTGGATGCAAAGTTCTCCATCAGTTTTTTCGTATTCTCCAGCACGATGTCAAGGGCCCTGTTCAGGGTGATCATCCTTTGAGCCTCGTCCGGCTCACTCGTTGAACTTTTTATCAGATGCAGGGCCCTTTTGAAATACTCGCTGTTCTTGCCCCATATATTGGCGAATTCAAGTGTCGCATCATCCATACCCCTGTACTCTCTGACATGCAGGTTCCAGAGCATCTTTCTAAGGTCCTTTGCCAGGGGCCTGTCGGAGCTCTCCCCTGCAAACCTGATAGCGACCTCCATGTTCGGGACCAGCTTCATTGACATGACCATGTAGCTGAGGATCTCGGGCATGTCGCCAAGAGAACGGACCTTCATCCATCGGGAGTATATCTTGATGTACTCGCTGAGGTATACGAGTGTAAGAAGGGGGATAACAAGGCTTAAAGCCACGGTTATCCGGAGAGTGACAGCCTCAAAGCTGGTAAGCCTGAAGATGACAGAATCCGCTATAAGGAAAGAAACGAACATCAGGCCTGATATGGCATACGCGAAAAATGCGGTTTCATAGGGTTCGAGGTCCAGTCCTGTATATATAAGGGCATCCCGGTATTCTTCACTTATGGCTTTATCTGCTTTCTTCCGAAAGGAAGCAGGGTCCCGCAACAGCCAATTCAGGTTCCTGAACGTGAACTTGCAGCCATGGTAATACCAGTTCTCTTCATTGCTCAGAGGTACCACCTGCTGCAGCCGGGCCTTTTTCTCCCGTATACGTTAATATCCCCATGTCCCGCGGGGAAAGCGTAGACTGGCGCTTTGAGGCAAAATCCTCAAACCATGCAGACCACTTCTTATAGATGCGCTGCATGTTCATTCCCCCATCATACCGTTTTTCTTCTTCTATGAGCAGCCAGAACATGTTATTTGCTGTGCTCACGGTGGTCGCTTCCACAAAGAAGGGGTCTTTCCTGCCGTATTCAGCCATCTTTTCCTTGATCTTCGCTCTCAGGCGGATGTTCTGCGAAGCCTGGTCGATGCTCATGCCCCATTTATCCGCGATCTTGCCAATCAATACAGACTGCCCACGATCCATTATATCAGTAGGGACCATGGAATCCAGGGAGGCATTATATTTCAGCACGTCAGAGAATACCGTGTTAGTGTTTTCGGGATCCCATGTCTCGTTAACCTCTGATATCTGGATCACCCTGCGCTTTGTCACCATGCTTCCGGATATTCTGGTATTGCTGCATACCACCACCGCGTCCGTTGATTTGAATGATGCATGAGGGACGCCAAGGGTATGAACTATCCGCTCGTAGACTGCGCGTGTGGACGAGCCGTGGATGGTCCCTATGACCGAGTTACCGGCGGAGCCAACCTGCATAGCTTCGTAAAGGACCGAGACCTCCGGACCTCTGACCTCGCCCATTACCAGGGAGGAGCTCCCAAGCCTCAGGGAAGCCCGCAGTGCTGTGGAAGGCTCTATCTCTATGCCATACTTCATAATGGCTGATTGTGAGTTGAGTCCCTGCACTTTCCATCCCATATCCTGAAGCTGTTCTATGGGTATCTCGGGAGTGTCCTCTATCGTGAGTATCCTGTACCTCTGGGGTATCTCCAGCAACATGGCGCTCAACAGGGATGTCTTGCCGGATCCCACGCCACCGGCAACAAGCACTGAGGCCTGCCCGTCCATAATAAAGCTCAGCAGCCCTGCAGCCAGCGGGGATATGGAGCCGGTGTTGATGAGCTTTGGAAGCGTCCATGGGTCTTTTGCGTGTTTCCTGAATGCATAGGCTATTCCTTTTGCACTGAGCGGATCCCCTATGACCGACGCACGCACTCCATATTCCTTAATGAACATTTCAAGCACCGGGGTGGCTTCTCCAAAGGGGCGTCCGCTTATAGACCTCAGCCTGGATATCAGCGAGTCCATATCTTCCTGTGATAGGAAGATATTGGTGATGCATTCCTCCCCGTCCAGCACCACATGTACAGGGTTCCTGTCTGCGGGCGCATTGACATACACGTCCGTCACCCTTTCATCGGAGAGCAGATCCTCAAGTATTCCAAGCCCGGTAGTGTATTTGGTCAGGATGTCAGTGTAGAGCTTTATCTTAGAAGGCTCCAGCGACATTCTCCTCAGCTCCGCCTCCTCCAGCAGTAAACGCTTACCCAGTATCTTGAAATAGTTCCTTGAGCTTGACGGGTTTGCGAACTGCAGGTCTTTGGGACGGTGCCTGATCATCTTTTTCCTGACAGTTTCAATGATCTCGAGTTCATCGGCTTCAAGACAATACTCCACAGGATTTATGATGTACATCTTTTCCGGGCGATCAGTTAACTGGTAGATCGAGACGGGAAGCGATTTTTCATTCATATGGTTTATGTCGTAGCACTCCACGAAGATCGTATTGTCCGGAGGCTCAGTGTAGATGCGTGAAGTGGAAAAGGGCGGCCTGACATATGATCTCAGGCATGTTTCGTACCCTGTTACCTCAAAACCATCCGCCGGTCCTGCTGCAGTATCGTGCAAGCCACTTTCCAGATCGAGAGAACATGTGGCCATTTCCTGCAGGATGCATTTGAATTCATGCAGGCACTTTTCGCATTCCTTATACTTACTCTCGCTCACATTTATGAGACTGCGCTGATCACAGTGCAGGCGTATCATAAAGGAGGCTCTGAGGGGGTCATGCCCGGAGGTCGCAATGATGTCAGTTATCAAATCCAGGCGACTTGATGCGCATTTCGTGCAATCGCTGTAATGGCAGCACTCATCTGTCAGCCGTGCTGTGGAATAGGAACTCAGGCGGTCGTGTAACTGCGCCATCATATAGATCACATTAAGGTCCTTTCCCTCATAGTCCCTCTCATATAGCTTTGAGAGCACAAGCCTGTCGATGACCGGTTCTTTCAGTAGTATACTGAATATGTTCTTTCTGCAGACCGGACTCTGGAATGTAGGTCCTTGAGTACATTCCTTGCAGTTCACGGTTATTACTCCGTGTTTTTTCGAAGATCTTACCTTATAGGGGCAAAGTATCTCTTCTGCATTTTTGTTCACGTTCATCAGGGATATTCCGGAAGATATCATATTTTCAATTATGACCGAATACCACGGTTTTTTAGTCTCTGCTGCGAGGCACGTATCGTTTTTTGGTGCATCTGCACAGACCTCCATATCCCTGCCTTCTCTTGTGATGATCCCGATCTCGGATGATCCATCTACGGGACTTTCGTGAGAAGGTTGCATTCCCGGTGGTCGTGGCTGGCCCTCAAGGTAAGTTTCCGGCTCTGATTCCTGTATGGTCAAATCCTCTCTCCTTTCTGGATGTTCTACTAAAGGATTTATCTAACTATTAAATATTTCGAATAAAATGCATTTATATATTTACTTTGACTATTATTATTTTAGAAGTTGTACCGTGTCGGGAAAAGTATTATTAAAGTTAGCATAATACTTTCACACAACTTCCTTTATGGTCTAATACCTGCAAAGCGCTCTCATAAAGGCCGGGAGATCACCATGGGAATTTATACTGTTTCACAATTGAACGACCATATCAAACAATTACTGTGCCAGGATCCCATGCTCAATCAGGTCTGGGTGCGCGGGGAGATATCAAATCTCACAAAGCATAGCTCCGGTCACTACTATTTCACTCTGAAAGATAAAGGCAGCCAGATAAGCTGTGTCAGTTTCAGGTCTACGAACAGGTCGCTTCGGTTCGAACCGGAATCCTCCATGAAGGTTCTCATATTTGGCTCTCTGGATGTTTACACGGTTCGCGGCCAGTACCAGGTCCATGTACTGGATATAAGGCCGGACGGCATAGGAGAACTCTACAAGGCTTATGAGCAGTTACGCACAAAGCTGGAGGCTGAAGGGCTGTTTGACAGGTCACGCAAGAGGCCCATCCCAAGGTATCCGCAAAGGATAGGTGTTGCCACCTCTCCTACAGGAGCTGCTATCCATGACATCCTGAATGTACTCCGGCGCAGGTACCCGGTGGATGTGCTGCTTGCTCCCGCTATCGTGCAGGGGGAGATGTCCGCCCCAAGCATCGTAAAAGCCATTGAGGACCTCAACAGGGCGAACGTCGATGTCATCATTGTGGGTAGGGGCGGTGGCTCGCTGGAGGACCTGTGGTCTTTCAATGAGGAGATAGTCGCAAGGGCAATATTCGAGTCAAGGGTTCCTGTGATCTCGGCTGTGGGGCATGAGACCGACTATACGATAGCTGATTTCACAGCAGATATGCGGGCTCCCACACCCTCAGCAGCTGCGGAAATGGCCGTCCCTGACAGTTTGGAACTGAAACGGCATATAAGCTCCCTGTCGGTGCGTATGGAGACGGCTGCAATACGCCATGTATTTGGCCTTTCAGAAAGGCTTGAATATCTCTCCGGCAGGATCGGCCCTGAAAAGCTCACGGACTTCCTGCGCCAGAACTACCAGAGGGTGGATGAGCTGAACGTCCGGCTGGAGCGCCATGCCGGCAGGATAATGGAGTCAGGGCGCTCTTCACTGAGCGGTCTGGCAGGGCGGCTGAATGCTATAAGCCCCCTGAGCACTCTGGAGCGCGGTTACTGCATCGCGATACTGGCTGATGGGAACAGGCTGGTCCGCAGCGTGGATGATGTGGATACGGGAGACTGCCTCAGCCTGATGGTAAAGGACGGCACCATCCGCTGCAATGTGGATGATGTTACAAAAGGAGCATAGATGCCTGTGGATTGAAAACCGGAGCATGAATGGAGGCAAGGGATATGGTCAAAAGAAGTGCAGAGGATATAGAGAAAAAGAAGGGTACAAGGGATAAGGTCGCAGGTAGTGCGAATCTAACTAATAATGTGGATAATGAAGCTGAGGATGGCACAACCTTTGAGGAGTCTCTGGAAGAGCTTGAAGCCCTGGTGGACAGACTTGAACGGGGTCAATTGCTCCTGGATGAGAGTCTGGAACTGTTCGAGAGAGGCATGAAACTGGCCCGCTTATGCAACAGGAAATTATCAAAAGCAGAGCGGAAGATCGAGATGCTCATTGAAGATAACGGCAGGCTGAAGACCGGGACCTTCATGGCTGAAGAGCAGACGTTTTCCGGGAATCAAAAGTAGCACGCTTAAGCCTTATTCTCATCCTCTAGATAACGCTTTGCCAGCAGGAATGAACTGCTTCCGATCAGGAATGCGAGGAAGATGGCTATCACCATTCCTTCCAGGCTGAAGTCCTGCCATGAGTGGACCGAAGCCCACATGCCGCTGCGGGTCACGAAGGTGGCGAATACCACAAGTATGAATGATACCATCGCAAGCAAGGGGGAAAGAAAATTGTATTCTCCCTGGGATGTGCGGGTTCTCGCATGCAGGAACGCAGTTGCGGTTATCCATGGGATGAGGGATGAAGTTTCCACCGGGTCCCATGACCAGTACCAGGCCCCCCATCCCAGCACTTCGTATGCCCAGAATCCTCCGAGCCCGATGCCAAGGGTGAGGAAGAGCCAGGCGATACGCATCCAGTCCCTTGCTATGTCTGTCCATCTTCCATCCTTTATCAGAAGGTTTGCAACCGCTGCTGCAAAGGGTATTGTGAAAGCCGCGTATCCCAGGAAGAGCACCGGCGGGTGTATGGCCATCCAGGGATTGCGCAGCAGGGGGTTCATGCCCTGGCCATAGAGAACTTCAAATGGTGTCGCAAAAGGATCCCAGTAATTGATCACGATGCCTGTTCCTGCGACGGTATATGTTGCAAAGGGACTCTTCAGTACCAATATCAGCAGGAACACTGATGCGATCCCGAGAGATACCATCCGGATGATGTTCATCAGGTTTGTGTCTGCTAGTTCCCTGGTTTGCCCCGTGTAACGTACGAGCAGTAATATTGCCAGTATGGCCCATGCCCATAGCAGGAGCGAACCCTCCTGGCCTGCCCACAGGGCCGATACCCTGTAATACCACGCGAGGTCCGCGCTTGAGTGGCTATATACGTAATAATAGGATGCATTTACTCTCAAAAGGTGTGCAACGAGCACCAGTATGGCCAGCGTTGTCGAGATCGCACATGCTATTTCCATCTTTTTAGACCACGTGCCGCGATCTTGCCTTTCGCTGATATGATGGGCAATTGAAAGGACTGTGGCCCCCGACCCTGTAAGGAACGCGAGCCAGATAAGGATCATGCCAAAGTTCATCGTTTGCCTCTGATGTTCTTGTCACTTTTCCGGCTTTGGGGATCTCTGCCTCTGCCGTGGTCGATCACTATCAGTGCAATAATGCCGATAGCCAGCATGTACAGGCCGCCCCAGAGGAAACTGATGTAAGGTACGGTCCTCATGTACAGGTCTATCTCTTCTTTCTGCAGGCTGATAGCCCTGGGGGCAATGAAGAGCTCTTCAGTGAGCCCGCGATGTATATACGTTGTCGTATAGCTCTGCCCCCACTTGAAATCAGTAATGTACTTCACTTGTCCTTCCCGGAAGTAAGCCCCGTTCCTATAGACATCGAAACTGACCTCGGTTGTGTAAACGGATCCGGAATATGTCTGGTATGGCTCCCCGGAATAGTATGAGTCCATGCTGTTGACCTTTATTGAGTAATCCTGTCCTGTGAACTGTCCGATGTTACCGGAACTGATCGTATTTGAACCTTCCACTTTCATATTGGCGCTCAATACGATTCCCAGCAGTATGAAAAGTATTCCCAGATGTATAATATGGGCGCTGGTCCCTCTGGCCATTGAATACAAAGAATCCCTGCTAAAGGCTTTTCCTATCCTGTAGATGGTCGCGAGCATGGCTAGTGCAATAATGGGGACGGAAATATCTGTTGCCAGATTCCCAAAGGGCGATATCACTGCAAAGAAAGCTGCCAGTGCAGTATAGCCCGACACTATCAGCAGAATGCTCTTCTGCTCCAGATGACCGGTCAGCATGCACACGCTCAGCAGCAGTACAAGTCCGGCTGCGGGTAAAGCTGTCCGGGCATTAAAGTAAGCAGGTTCAAGACGTATTTCAGCTCCTGTTGTCAGTTTTGCAATAAGCGGAGTGAGCATGCCCATGAATATTATTGTTGCCAGAAGCAGAAAGACAACCACAGTAGCAAGCATTGTATTTTTCGGTGTCAGCAAAGGCTTCTTATCCATCATCTGTTGTCAGCCCTACTTTAGGAGAGGTATGTAATATAGAGTTTTCTCTTGCATGCCACTATATTTTAAATATATGTTATGCAATCATGGGCATAGAAAAGTGCTAAAACGGATGAATATAATGATAGAGATACTGGTCACTGCTATCTGGCTGATGCTTCCTGCATATATCCCCAATTCAACAGCTGCCGTATTTGGAGGCGGCAGGCCCCTGGACGGAGGCAGGACACTCAAGGACGGGCGCCGCATTCTCGGTGACGGCAAGACATACCGCGGACTTATCGCAGGTACTATATGCGGCATGCTGCTTGGGTTGTTGCAGGTGTATTACATGACCCGGCAGACCACGGCATTTGGGATCGCTCTGCCGTCTTTTGGCGAGCTGCCGGATGCACTTATAGTTATATTCACGCTGGCCTTTGGAGCGCTTATCGGGGATCTGTCCATGAGTTTTGTCAAACGCAGGCTGGGGCTGAAAAGAGGTGCTCCCCTGCCGATAGTTGACCAGCTTGACTTTGTGCTTGGCGCATGGGTACTGACATATATTGTCGCACCATCCTGGTTCACAGCCAATTTCACATTCTATGTAGCACTTACGGTAATCCTTGTCACTCCTTTGTTACATGTTTCTACAAACATTGTCGGGTATCTTATAGGGGTAAAGAAAGAACCCTGGTAAAACCCGGGCATCATATGTTTTAATTGTGATTTTACAATATATAGGGATATATTCTCATAGATCTAATCAGGTGATCATCATGCCAGGTTCAGAGAAAAGCAAACAATTACTGATCGATGCGCTGAAAGCTTGCGGTGCGGTCAGGTTCGGAGATTTCACACTTGCCTCGGGAAAGAAGAGCACTTACTACATCGATATCAAAAAAGCAAGTACGGACCCTGCAACCCTGAGGATCATTTCAATGGAGGCTACAAAGGTTATAGCGGGCATGCAGGCAGATGCGGTTGGAGGTGTTGTGCTTGGAGGTGTCCCTCTGGCTACTGCTGTGTCCCTGGAGTCAGGACTGCCACTCTTGCTCATACGCAAATCTGACAAAAGTTACGGCACAGGCGGGCGTTTTGTGGGCGAGCTCAGAATCGGCTCAAAAGTGCTGCTGCTGGAAGACGTGACTACAAGCGGCGGTTCCGTAAAGGATGCAATTGAAGCTGTACGCACACAGGGCGGCGAGGTGGATTCAGTTGTCACTGTAGTGGATCGTGAATCCGGCGCTGCGGATAACCTGGCTTCTATAGGAGTGAAGCTTATACCGCTTGTCAGGGCAAGTGATCTGGTCTGATCCTGCTGCGACTTAACATGGGAAAAACAAAAGGTAAGTTATTTATTATAATAACTAGCACTTTATGCTATTCCAACTTCTAATGAAATAAGAGTCCAATTGCGGACCTAAACCATGTCCTCATAAAAATCCCTATCAAACAACCGGTCTAGTCATAATTATTTTAATAACGAGGTTTTAAGGTATGAATATTTTAGTAGTAGGTGGTGGCGGGAGGGAGCACGCCATCACGGCAGCGCTGGCAAGGAGCAGGAAAGATCCCTCTGTATTTGCAGTAATGTCAAAAAAGAATCCCGGAATTGCGGACCTATGCGAGTCTTTCCTTCTTGCAAAAGAAACAGATGTCGATAAGGTTCTCGAGTTTGCTGTCAGGACGAATATAGATATCGCAGTTATTGGTCCCGAGGCACCTCTTTCGGTTGGCCTTGCCGATGCGCTGGAAGATGCCGGTATCAGGGTCGCCTCTCCTAAGAAAGCGGTTGCCCAGATAGAGTTCAATAAGGGCTGGGCCCGCAATTTCATGAAGGATAATATGATCGCAGGCTGTCCTGAGTTCGAAGTGTTTACCGAGAAAGGTCCGATGGACTCGTTCATTGAGAAGCTTGGAGACGTCGCTATCAAGCCGGCAGGTCTCACAGGCGGCAAAGGTGTTAAGGTAATGGGCGACCAGCTGCCTGACATGGATGCAGCTAAAGAATATGCAGCAAGCCTTCTTGCAACAGGCAGCGTGGTTGTCGAGGAGAATCTCAAAGGCGAGGAATTCACCCTGCAGGCTTTTGTGGATGGCGAGCATCTCGCCTTCATGCCTACGGTGCAGGATCACAAGCGTGCCTTTGAGGGAGACCTTGGTCCAAACACGGGGGGCATGGGCTCTTACAATGATGCGGGAGAGATACTTCCCTTCCTTGTGGAAGAAGATGTAAGGCAGGCAAAGCAGATAATGCAGGATACTGTGAAGGCTCTGCGCAAGGTTACCGGTGTTGGTTATAAAGGAGCCCTGTATGGCCAGTTCATGATAACTAAGGCCGGTCCCAGGGTCATAGAGTTCAATGCACGCTTTGGAGACCCGGAGGCCATGAACGTACTGTCCCTTCTGGAAACCGATTATGCGGACGTCCTGTCAGCTATTATCGCAGGCAGCCTTGACAGGCTTGATGTGAAGTTCAGCAGAAAGGCAACCGTATGCAAATATGCCGTTCCCTCAGGCTATCCCGACAACCCTACAAGCGACAGGGAGGTCACCGTGGGCGATATCGGTGATGCCCTGCTCTTCTATTCAAGTGTTTATGAAAGTGGCGGCAAGGTATATACCACAGGCTCAAGGGCGGTGGCAGTTGTGGGTGTCGCGGATACTATTGCTGAGGCGGAAAAGATTGCACAGCATGCGCTTGACAATCTTAAAGGGGACCTGCACTCCCGGCGCGATATCGGCACTGCAGGACTTATACAGAAGCGTATCGATCACATGAAGAAGATACGCAGCAACTGACCAGGAATGATAGCATGAAACATCTTATCTCAATGGCTGACCTATCGCAGGAAGAGATCGTCGCACTCCTTGATGTGGCGACCGAACTCAAGGAAAAGCGTGTGAAAGGCAAGGTCACTGACCTTTTGAAGAATAAGAGCATCGGGATGATCTTCGAGAAATCCTCCACCCGTACCAGGGTATCTTTCGAGGTTGCCATGAACGACCTCGGCGGTCATGCTCTGTACATGAACCCTCGGGATATGCAGCTTGGCCGCGGGGAAACCGTGGCAGATACGGCTAAAGTCCTTTCACGTTACCTCTACGGTATTGTTGCAAGGGTGTATAGCCATGATACCGTAACGGAACTGGCTGAGCACTCGGACGTACCTGTTATCAACGCACTCTCCGATAAGGAACACCCATGCCAGATAATAGCAGACCTGCTCACCATCCGCGAGTACAAGAACCGGCTTAAAGGCCTGAAGTATGCCTGGGTCGGCGACGGCAATAACGTATGCAATTCTGCTATCCTTGGATGCACACTGACGGGGATGGAAGTTGCGGTTGCCTGCCCTCCCGGATATGAGCCTGACCCCGGGATAGTGAAGCAGGCAAAAAGGCTTGGCGGCAAAGTAACAGTTACCAACGATCCCGCAGAGGCCGCAAAGAACGCGGACATCCTCTATACCGATGTGTGGGTATCCATGGGGGACGAGGAAGAGCGCGAGAAGCGCCTCCGGGACCTGGCGCCATACCAGATCAACATGCGGCTTGTCGATCTTGCAAAGCATGACGTTATCGTAATGCATTGCCTTCCGGCACACCGCGGCGAGGAGATATCCGCAGAGGTCATGGACGGCCCACATTCCGTGGTCTTCGACCAGGCTGAGAACCGCCTGCACACCCAGAAAGCCCTCCTGCTGAAACTGATGGCCTGACNNCGCATCTCCCGCACCAGGAACTTTTTGATTTCTAATTTTAGCAAATTGCTACATGCTAGTTTATTACTTCTCCTTCCATAATCTCTTCCAGATCCATCTGACCAGAAGAGGACCAATACCATGAAAGTGATCGCTATAAACGGCAGCCCCCGGAAAGAGGGGAATACAGCCGCCCTCCTGAAAGAGCTTCTTTCGGGGCTTGAGAACGAGGGCGTGGAGACCGAGCTTATACACATAGGCGGGAAGAAGGTTCACGGATGCACTGCCTGCATGAAGTGCTTTGAGATGAAGAACGGGCAATGCGTATTCGATGATGACCCCATCAACGCGTGTATCGCGAAGATGAGGGAGGCTGACGGGATAGTCATAGGGTCGCCCACTTACTTTGCTGACGTGTCCACGGAAGTGAAGGCGCTGATCGACCGCGCAGGGTTCGTTTCTATGGCAAACGGCGGCTTCCTTGCGAGAAAGGCAGGTGCGGCGGTGGTGGCTGTGCGCAGGGCGGGCGCGGTGCATGCTTATGACACCATCAACCATCTTTTCGGGATATCTAATATGATAACCGTGGGCTCGTCTTACTGGAATCTCGGAATGGGGCTCCAGCCGGGAGATGTGAACGAAGATGCAGAAGGCATGCAGACCATGAGGAACCTGGCCTCGAACATGGCATGGCTGCTGAAGAAGATCCATTCCGGGCAATAGGAGAACCTGGGTATCAGGAAGTCGGGGAAAACAGGGGGAAGATGACCATTTATGGGCATCCTCCTGCAGGCAATGTCAAAAACCCATTCGTGAATCCTTATTTCCATGTGATCCTTGCAGGCTCGCGTCCGGGGATGCCGTAGATCTTGTATTTTGGATATCCGAACATCATTGCATACTGTACCTCATGTCCCTCAGGCAGGCCAAGTTCATCCTGCAGGGCCTGGCAGGAGGATGCGGCTATCTTGAGGAATCCTGCCCAGCAGGCACCCAGTCCGAAGGCCGGAGCGGCAAGCTCGAACCATGACAGGGCGATGAGGCTGTCAGTATAAGCCATGGGATTTGCAGCAGCAGCATATGCAACGGCTACATGGGGGGCGCCGCGGCATATCGGGTCCTTCCCGCTCTCGTATGCAGAGATAAGGGATGGAATAATAGGTTTAATGGGATGCTCTGCATCGCTGTCCCTTATGCTGCGCATCCAGTCAATGGTAATGCCTGCGAGCTTGCGCACTTTTGCCGGATCGTGGACAATGAGCCAGTTCACAGGCTGATTGTTCATGCCTGAAGGTGAATAGCGTACGATGTCAAGTATGTCCTCGATCGTTTCCCTGTCCACCATCTTATCCTGGTAGTTGCGCACAGACCTGCGCTGGCGCATGTACAGGCCCAGGCTCCCGGCAGTTATTCCCTGAGTATCTTCTTCAGAAAGTGTTGGGTAGCGGGTGTCATATTCAGGCAGGATGGCTCCTTCGGGACAGAAAGCTTCGCAATTACCGCATTTTGTACAGAAGGCACCGACCTCATCAGGCATGAAAGGCATATTCCCTTTACCTTTCATTATCAGGCCAAGGGCACAGATCTGGATGCATGTGCCGCATTTTGAGCAGGTGTCCGGGTCAATTGAAATGGTCTTCATGATATTGAACTCCGTTAGTAACTCAGAAAAGAAGATAATAAACATTTGCACTTTTTCTGCCATCTGGCAGCATGCGCAATATGTCTATATCCTTAAATGCTGTTAGCAATAGCATGGCAAGTTATAAGATGCTCGTA
>DANZ01000011.1 GCA_002501695.1 Methanolobus sp. UBA474
TGCTGGAAACGACACCATTAGTAACTGTAACAGTGGAATAGGTTGCACGTTCCCCGTCAACACGGTCAACACGCATATTGGAAGAAACTTCCCGCGTAGTTTCCTGACCGGTCTGGGAGGCTTTTTGCTGAAGTACACCGGAGGTCTTGATCAGGAGTGCTGATGCGACTGCGGCTACCAGTACCATTGATATGAATATGATCAAGGTACCTATACCTACCTGTGCACGGTTGTCCCGGTGCATTGTCTGTCTTTGATTTGCTTTCGTGCGCTTCCCTCATCAAACGTTGTAGCAATCGTGTAACAACAGTATATAATTTATAGTATATTAATTCTGTTATTTATAGCCATTTAAGTTAGCGATGGGACATATTAGCTACAAATTCTATCTCATCTGTTGCACAGATTTACTATAATATTAATAATATATAAATAGTTGCAATCCTTGAGATCGTCGGATTTAAAAGTCAGTTTACCAGAGAAAACAGTCATCGATCAATATCACTCGTGCAGGTGCGGCATCACAGCCTTCGAGCTTCAGGGGAAGGCAGATGAAATAATACAGACCCTCGGATACTGTAGAAACATCGATGTTCTCCAGAACAATAATACCATTTTTCAGGAACACCTCATGGTTTGTCAGGGAAGCGCCGATATCCACGGAGAGAGTATCAACGCCGATGAGCTTGAAACCGTGCTCAAGGACCCACATTCCAACATCAGGCCTGAGCCCGCATGCAGCATTGCTTGCATCTTCCGCCGGTCCGCACGGTCCGGCACGGCCTCTATGGGTCTTTATCAGTACAGTGTCAACAGCAGGATCTTTTTCTGCACCTGACCTGTTAAAAGCGGCCTGTATCTCAACGCATGAAAGATCACCTGCCACATCCGAAAGATCTAAGACTACAGCCCTGCCGATGAGGGAACTGAGAGGGAGCCTGTCAACTGTCAGCCCCCCGCAGAGAATATGGGATGGAGCATCCACATGAGTTCCGGTGTGCGTTCCAAACGTTACCCTGGAAACTGCATATCCGTCAGAATCTATCGAAGACACTGTTTCTATCTCTGTCTGCGGGTCACCCGGGTAAACAGGCGTATTCGGGGAGATCCCTGCAGTGATGTCAATTATCCGTCCTCGCATGCTACCTTGTTTATACTCTAGTACTTGAGGAAACGCAGGGAATTATCCAGCACCCCGTTTGCCTGCTTCTCCGTAAGCCCGCAGCCCATAGCCACTTTTCGGGCAAAGTCCCTGGTAATGAGGTTCTCAGGACTGTGAGCATCGGTATCAACCACAAGAGTGGCGCCGGCTTCCATGCCAATGCGCGCAACATGACCGTTTGTCCTGTTGTGGCCATTGCGCGCAGTTATCTCAAGACATACATCATTGTCACGCGCCGTCTCAGCTTCTTCCAGAGTTATGAAGCCGGGATGCGCGAGGATATCCACATCGCTCAATTCAACTGATGCTGCGTTTGTTCCCGGCATGACGGGTTCATTGATGGTCTCACCGTGAACAACAACGACCTCTGCGCCAAGCTGCCTCGACATTCGTGCCAGTGCTGCGATCTTAGCTGGAGGGACATGAGTTATCTCAACACCCACCAGCACCCTGATATCGTAATCGTCCTCCAGGTACTTGGCCTTTTTAACATTGCTCAGGACATGCTCTACGTTGGAGAAATCAACATGGTCAGTTATGCCTATTGCCCTGTAGCCATGGACAACCGCACGTCTTACAAGCTCGCTTGGAATCAGTTCCCCGTCACTGAAAATTGTATGGGTATGCATATCTATCATGAGAACACCTCAAGGATACCTAAGGATGCCCTGCAATATTATCGCAGGGTTTTGGAAGTTCCAATCATTATATATCTGCCTATGCTTTCCACTTAAATAAATCCATTCATAGGTTTGCTGGCTGTCCCCTGCTAATGCAGCTCCTTTATCAAAGGTTCTTATAAGCTTTGGCTATATTAGAGAGGACACCTTTATGCTCTTCAGGGAAAAGATCCACGGTAAAGACCTTTAAAGATTCACGATAGGCATTTACAGCCTTCTCTACATTCACAGACCTTTCGGTAATCGCGGATAACTCCAAGTAAGCGTTACCAAGATTATTCTGTACTGTGGCATATTCCATCGGGTTGCTTTCAAAAGTGAATACCTCAAGAGCATTGCCGTAGGAAACTATGGCCTGATCGATATTATCCTTACTGCCATTTAAGCGCGACATTTCCAGATAGACATTACCAATGTTATTCTGCACACCTGCGTACTCTACAGGATATGTGTCTTTCCGGAACACCCTCAGAGACTCATTATAGAACCTGACAGACTCAGAGAATGCCATAGCATCCTCCTGAGAGAGACCTTTCTTCCTGTATGCGTTACCAAGTTTATTGTTAATTGAGGCATAATACAGGGGGTCCTCTTCAAGTAAGTAATAGCTAAGAGACTCTTTGTATTTATTGATGGATGTGTCCAGATCACCAGAATTGCCACCGGCATCATATAGCTTGAGATATGTGTCTCCCTGGCTATACAGTATAAGGGCATACTCAGCAGGGGAATCTTCTTTTGAAAAAGAGTGCATAGCCTTTGAATAAAAGTTGATGCTGCTATGCAGGTTGGCGGATGCATTCTCATAGGAAGCCATATCCTCATATGTCTTGCCCAGATAATAGTGATTCATCCCATACTCATGCGGGAACTTATCTGAAGAGATCATTTCAAAAACGCTGTTATATGTGCTGACTGCGCGCACAAAATCCTGTTGTCCGCGATAGACCTGCGCCTGCTCCCACCGCGATCCTACCTCATCAAGGGTGCGGGTTTTGGAATAATCACTTATGATCAAGAAACCTGCAATAAGGACGATGGTGACAGCAACTATAAGGGCAATACGCCCGCGGACACCTTTCGGGATTACTTCTTCCAATGCTATCAATCGTTTTCACCTGAACAATCAAAGAGAATTGAGTTAAATGTTAATAAGTATTGCTACTACGATACATCAGTATAGTAAGGACCCGGTTCATTTATCCTGTGCTCCGATGACATGGGCAAAAGCAAAATTAGGCTTCACATCGTTTATTTTTATACGTACATGGTCGCCCACTTTGACATCCTTGACAAAGACCACGAAATTGTCGATAAGTACGGCTCCATCCCCACTGGCGCCAAGTTCCTTTATCTCGACATCGAACTCATTCCCTTTACGAACAGGAGATGTCAGGAACTTTTTACCTATTACGTAGATCTCGGCGCTCTGAGAGCGGGAGGCATCAGGAGTATAAGAGCGCATGAACGTGAAATTCTTGTCCATCTTATCGAGGAAGCTCTTGAACATATCACCCTGGAAGACCTTGACAACAAAATGGCCGCCGGGTTTGAGGATCTTCTTGGCACACTCGAGGGCTGAGGAGGTCAGGTCGATGGACCGTGCATGGTCCAGGCTCCAGTTGCCTGACAGGTTGGGTGCAGCATCGCATATCACCACATCTACTCCTCTGAGACCCACCAGTTCCACTATCTTCTCAATGGTCCTATCTGAAGTGATATCACCTTTTATGGTCTCGACGCCTTCGATAGGAGATATCTTTTGCAGATCGACTCCAATGACACGCTCTCCGGATATCTCCTTTGCAACTTCCAACCAGCCTCCCGGCGCAGCACCTAGGTCAACCACGGTATCACCGGGTTTGATAATATGATGCTTTTCATTGATCTGGAATAACTTATAGGATGCCCGTGAACGAAAACCTTCATCCTTGGCTCTCCAGTAATAGGTGTCGCGTCTGTCTCTTGCCATGTTGATCTGATAGCCTGATTAGATCCAAATGTCAAATACCTTGTGCAGCTCTTAGCTGTTCAAGTTTCCTGCTCAGCCCCTGCAGCTCATCTTCAATGCCGTCCATTCCTCCGGGAAGCCAGGAGTCGTAATCATAGTAGAGGTTAAGGATGTCACTGTACCTTTCTGCAAGAGCGGATAATCCGGCTTCGTTTATCCCTTTCCGGGAGAAAGAGCTTATATCCTCGCCAAGTTCCACAGCCTGCTTATGCAGGTTTGCAGAAAAGCTTTCTGATACTCTGTCCAGGTCTACTTCTCTTTTGGCTATCACGAGGATATCTATGGCCTCGCTTAGTTCAAAGGGGATGTCAGGGAAAGCGTTTGGCCCGGGGATATAATAACTCCTCCCTTCAGGGTGGCCCTCCCCGGAGCAGGCATCTGTTACTTCATCAGGGCCGATGGCTTCAAGCAGATGCTCATCAAGTGCCTTTTTACACATTCCGGTTATTATTTCCACGGAGAAATCCTCTTTCCTCAGAAAAGATATCTCTTGTGCTACAGCGCATATCTCATCTTCTCTTAAAGCGCCAAGAGCATCAATGATGCCTGCAAGTTCCTCTATTGTGATCATGGGAGCCTTTCCTTGTTTCCTTGGTATTATATCACAGATCATTTGATCATAATTTGTAACGCCTGAGGACCAGCATGTGCTTCAGCAGGTCGTCAGGATTGTTCTTTTCGATGCGCACATCCGCAGAAGACAACAGCCGGGGGATATCTTCTGCTATGCCGTCAGTGGCCATTTTTGCCACCTGCGGATCACCTCCGATCAGCATGTGATCCGGAGCTTCATCAAGAGGCTCCAGTATCTTTACAAGAGCACTGCGCACTTTCTGCGCATGATGCACTACCTCTTCTTCCCGCAGCCGTTCAAAACGCCTCTGGCTGAACCCGCCCTTTGAGTGCTTTGATTTTACATTGCTCCGGATGATCTCATATGAAGCGAACGTCCGGGAATCAGGGGAATAACCTGCCAAGGACTCACCGGCGTGTGCAACTATCACAAGAGCTGCGTCCTCCCGGTCCATGAGCCTGCTCAAAGGTGTGACATTGAACGACTCCCCTGCCTGCCACCGTGCATTCTCAACCGGGAAAGGAGGAACGACCAGTTCATTGACCATGTGCCGGGGGTCATAAAAAAGCACACATCCGGTAGATGATCCGATCTTTTGTATAAGTTGTACGGATTCCGGATCCATCTGGCCGGAAGGCATATCCCTGTAGGGTTCACCGGAGAGGGAATTATCCGCAGGGATATATGCGGTCAGCAGATCAGCATAAGGAGACCTCAATGAGGATAAAGCATGTATGTAGTCCCTTGCCTTGTGCAGGGAGAGCGTTTCAACAAGACGATAGCCTGCCTGTGCAGAACAGGCTTGTTCTGTCCGTACCTCCAGTTCGTGCTCCAGGGTACGGACCTTGACCTCTGCAATGTTCAGGTTTTCTTCAGCGACCTGTCTGGCTGCCACAGCCTTCCTTTCGCCCTCATAGCTCTTATCCATCTTTCTCTGCAGGACGCCGATATCCAGCTTAAGCTCAGCTATATGCGAATTAAGTCGTTCTATCTCTTCTTCCAGCTTCTCTTTTCCCATGTACCTGCCAAAAAGAGAATTGATATTGC
>DANZ01000072.1 GCA_002501695.1 Methanolobus sp. UBA474
ACCCTGTCCACAAATACAATACTGGAAGATACCGGTTTTCCTGTGGGTGTGATACTTGTAGGCGATTATGTCATTCCTAAGGAGGGTTTCCCTGCAAAGTACTATGTGCATCTGAGCGGCGGACATACCAGTAACGGTGAGGAGGCCGCGCCTCTTGATGAGGAAGGAGTTAAAAGGTTCGCAACGGAAATAAAAGACAACGTTGCAGCATTTGCAGTATCCTCTTTTTTCAGCAACAGGAATTCTGACCATGAGCTTGCTGTAAAGAAGATCATCCGGGATATCACGGGACTGCCTGTGGTCTGCGGGCACGAGCTTTCACAGGAAGTGGGAGCATATGACCGCTCAATAACCGCATACCTGAACGCACAGTTGCTTCCAATCACGCATAAGTTCATCCAGTCCATCATGCAGGATATCCGATCAAGGGGCATTGATGCTAACCTTCTCATGCTTAAGTGCGACGGCTCTATAGTCGGCATGGAAGAGGCGCTCGAGAGGCCCATCGAATCAATTTTCTCAGGACCGGCTGCCAGTCTTGTAGGTGCTGCATATCTTACAGGATATGATACATGCGCAATGGTGGATGTGGGAGGCACAAGCACGGATGTCGCGCTTATACGTAACGGTATCCCGGAGCTTAGTGACCAGGGAGCTGTTGTCGGTGGCTGGAAGACCATGGTAAAAGCCATCAGGATGGAAACTTCCGCAACCGGGGGTGACAGTCATGTCTGGGTCCATGACGAGCGGATATTCCTGGGTCCCCGGAGGGTCATTCCTCTGTGCCGCGCTGCAGTCGAATATCCGGGTTTCATGGCCAAATTGCAGGAGTGCAAGGCCCCATCCCGAAAACTGTTCTGCGAAAATGTACAGCCTACCAAGTTCTTTGTGAGAACGGCCAGCAGGCCCCTGGAACTGAACAGGTTCGAGGAAGAGATATATGATGCCATACAGAGCGTACCTGTATCATATCATGAACTGTTCCTCCGGCTTAAGAAGCAGCCCGGTGTCAGGTCACTGGACAGCCTCATACAGAAACGCCTTGTTCAGGCTATCGCATTCACACCCACCGATGCGCTGCATGTGCTTGGAGAGTTCAGGCTGTGGGATGCCCAGGCCTCGCTCATAGGCGCTGAGAGGCTTTCAAAATTCGTAAAAATGACACCTGAGGAGTTCTGCTCCGAGGTAAGGCGCAAGGTCGCAAGGAACATGGCGCATGACCTTATATCGTACCTTGTGGAAGGCATCCCGGAGTCTGTAGTTGACAGGATCCTTTCAGGCGAGAATTTCACCCGCTTCAAAGTAGATACTCCGGTAGTACTGCTGGGCGGCCCTGTAGGTGCTCTTAAGGAGGAAATGGGAAAGCTCATAGATGCACAGATAGTGGTTCCTGAACATTCCAGTGTAGGTAACGCAGTAGGTGCCCTTGTAGGCAAAGGCATCAAGCGCGTGGAGATCCTTGTGAAGAGGGACTTTGCTCCAATAACCGGTGATGGTGTCACTCTTGAAGAACTGAAGACTGCAAAGGAGGTCGTTAAATACTTCGTATTTGCTCCTGACGGGAGGTATATATTCCCTGAGCATCTGGAAGCCATTGAGTATGCAACCAGCGCCGCTAAGAAGGTCGTAATGGACTACATGCAGGCAGCAGGATACTCTTCCGGCGAGGTGGAAATACAGGTCACAAAGAAAGAGCTCTCTATAAGGGAAGGGGAAGAGCCTGTTGAGACAAAGGTAATTGTTGTGGGTATAGGCACATCAAGAGCCGTGGTCGAGAAGGATGTGATCCCGGATTACATGAGAAAGAAAGCTATAAGCTCCCGCAAGGCTTCAGAATACTCATATTCCGGAAAATGAGTGAAGGATGATCCCCTTCACAATTTTTTCTCCTTTTGTTTTTAATATGTCTTGATCAGCATACTTTCAGGTCCGCTCCGAGGGATCTCATATCCTCAAAGAATCCCGGGTAGGATATGTCAACCGACTCGACCGTATCGATCGTCGTGTTCCCTGCCACCATGCCGGCTATCGCCAATGACATCACGATCCTGTGGTCATGCCAGCCGTGTACCTCGGCGCCGCGCAGCTCTCCGCCGGTTATTGTGAGGCTGTCCCGTTCTTCCTTTATGCTGACCCCCATCTTAGTGAGCTCGACTGCCATTGCATGCAGCCTGTCGGTCTCCTTGTAACGGACATGTTCTGCATTGCCTATCACAGTGACACCCTCCGCGCATGCGGCCAGCACTGCAATGGTGGGTACGAGATCAGGGGTGGCTCCCGCATCAAATGTCGTGCCTTTCAGTTTCTTACTGCCTGTCACGCGCACTATGCCCTCTTCCATGTCCCATGATATGTCGGCGCCCATGCTCCTGAGCACGTTGATGATCTCCACATCACCCTGTTTTGAGGGGAAGAGATTCTTCACTGCAACAGTGGACCCTGTGATAGCTGCAGCCGCAAGCAGGTATGAAGCGGATGAGAAATCGCCGGGCACCGTATATTCCCTCAGGTCATATGTCTGGTTTGCGGGGATGATGAAACTGATGCTGCCGTTCTCTTCCACGATTATTTCCACGCCTGCCTGCCTTAGAAGTTCGATCGTGACATCCACGTAGGGCCTGGACTTCAGATCGCCTTTTATGTGGATTACAGTATCCCCGGTTGTAAGGGGACAGGCTATGAGCAAAGCAGAGATGAACTGGGAACTGATGGATCCGTCTATAGCTGCAGTACCGCCGTTGAGCCCGCCGCGTACCACAAGCGGTGCGCATCCGTTGCCGCGGGTGGAATATGCTTCGATACCAAGGCTGTTCAGCACATCCAGCAGGGGCGTGTTAGGACGCGTCCTGATAGAACTGTCACCTGTCAGCACTGTCACGCCTTTTACTACTGCTGAGATGGCTGTCATGAACCTTAAGGTCGTACCTGAGTTCGCGACATCTATAACGTTATCAGGCACATTCGGCTTACCTCCCGATCCGCGCACTATAAGCGTGTCTTCCCGCCTGTCAACACTAGCGCCGAAAGCCTCACAGGCCCTTACTGTTGCCAGGGTGTCGGCTGACAGGAGCGGCCTGTGAATGACGCACTTATCCGAGAGCGAAGCGATAGTAATGGCCCTGTGGGTATAGCTTTTTGAAGACGGTGCGAATACTTCACCATTGATCTTAGAGATGCCGGCAGATACTTTCATTTTATCCTCTTTTTCCAGAAAAGGTATCAATATCACACACTTTGGTGCATTTTCACAAACAGTAACGCTTGTATATTTTTGCAGTCAAGCATGAAGTGATGGTATATATAGCTGTTCTGGATTGTATCTGCTCCTATAAAATAAGTACCTTTAAAGATCATATTTTGGAACCTCAGTTAGTAAGAACAGTTATCATTGTAAAGAGTAATACACTAGCAAGACTCCAGTACGATAGATGTATCTATATTATAATCCATATAATAATTCTCCTTACTTTTAATTGATTATATGGACCATCCAATACAACAATATAAGTGAGCAGAGGCAAGATAACAAAATGGACCGGCAAGCCAGTGTTGAGAGGGATATAACAAATATCCAGAGAGTTACATTGCTGTATCTCCTTCTGGCCAGTATATGGATCATATTTTCAGATACCTTTTTAGGATGGCTTGCTTCGGATATAGCTATTTACGCCAGACTGCAGACCTATAAAGGATGGGCCTTTGTCCTTGTTACTGGCTCGCTATTCTATCTATATCTTAAACCCCGGATCGAGGCACTTAAGAGGTCCCAGAGGGTCCTTTTGGAAACAAAGCAGGAACTGCATGAAAGTGAGGAGAAGTACCGGGGGTTGATAAATGGAATGAATGACACGGTCTGGGTCATTGACTTTGACGGGCGCATAATAGATGTGAATGACTCCTCTGTAAATGTTTTAGGCTATTCCAGGGAAGAACTGCTTTCCATGATCCCTCAGGACATCGATGCCGCACTGAGTGCCGAAGAGATAAGAAACCTTATCGGAAGAATGAAAACTGATCGGACTCAACTCTTTGGAACTACACATGTTGCTAAAGATGGAATGAAGGTCCCTGTGGAGATCAATTCCAGCCTCGTGACTTACAAGGGAAAGCCAGCAATCCTGAGTATCGCAAGAGATGTCACCGAGCGCAGGCTGACAGAAGAAAAAATGCAGTATTTACTTGACCTGCTTAAAAGGACCGGGGAAATGGCCAAAGTGGGTGGATGGGAGTTCGATGCGGAAACATTACAGGGTTCATGGACTGAAGAAGTTGCCCGGATACACGATAAGGGTTTCCTTGATCCAACGAACGTGAACACAGGCCTGGACTTTTATACAGAGGCATCAAAGCAGATAATCACCGGGGCCATGAATGAGGCTATAAAAAACGCTATCCCTTATGATCTTGAATTACAGATGTTAACAGCAAAAGGGAACACCAAATGGGTCCGTTCGATCGGCCGGCCTGTAATTGAAGATGGTAAGGTTAAAAAGGTTGTAGGTTCGTTCCAGGATATCACAGAGCACAAACAGGCACAAGAGCGCGAACTTCATCTAAAGGAAGTACTCCTGGGGATCCGAAATGTGAACCAGCTCATCACAAAAGAGAGTGATCCGGCACAACTTATTGAGAAAGCCTGCCGGAACCTGACAGAGACCCTGGGATATTATAGTGCGTGGATCGCAGTACTCAATGCAGACGGGGCTGTTACAGCAACTGCTTCATCAGGTCTGAGCGATAAATTCGAAGCATTGGACAAACAATTGCAACATGGTGTTTTTCCCGGGTGTATGAAGGCTGCTCTTGGGAAGAAGCAAGTCCTGGTCATTGACACTTCAAATGGATATTGTTCGGATTGTCCTCTCGAACACGAATATTCAGACAGTGCAGTTCTGTGCTATCGTCTGCAGTACAATGATAAATCATATGGTATTCTGACAGTTTCTGTACCTGCTGAATATGCCTATGTGGAAGAAGAGCAGTATCTTTTCACTGAGGTCGCAGATGATCTGGGGTTTGCATTCTATAAGTTCGAGATCGAGACGCAGAGAAGATATGCAGAACAGACTATCAGGGAACTTAATCAGTTTAATCAGTTCACCCTTGATTCTTTAGGTGCAAATATTTGCGTACTGGATGAGACCGGGACCATTATAAAAACAAACAAATCCTGGAAATCTTTTGCCATTGCTAATTCGGCTGACCTTGAAAAGGTGTGTGAAGGAATCAATTACATTCAAACTGCGAAAAATGCCATGGGTCCGGATAGCGACTTGGCATTGCAATTTTCCAGGGGTATTGAAGATGTGATGAATGGATCGGCGGAACATTTCGAACTTGAATATCCATGTCATTCACCACATGAACAGCGATGGTTCCTGGGGAAGGTCAGTCCCTTTGAAGGCACTGATTCTTTCCTGCGTAAAGTTGTCATTTCTCACACAAACATTACTGAGAGAACACAAGTACAAAAGGCTCTCGAAAAACAGAACTCATTTACTCAGGCTATTCTCGATAATCTTCCGATCGGATTAGCTGTAAACGAGTTTGATGGCGGGGATGCAAGTTATATGAATGTCAGATTCTCAGAGATATATGGCTGGCCTGAAGAAGAGCTTACGGATGTGTCCCGCTTTTTTGAACTCGTTTACCCGGATCCGCACTACCGCAAAGGTATCATGGAGCGTATCATGTCTGATATCAATAGCGAAGACGCCGGCAGAATGCACTGGGACGACATTAGCATCCAAACAAAAGATAAAGGCAGGCGGTGGGTCTCAGCAGTCAATATCCCTATCATCGAGCAAAACATAATGGTATCAACGGTTCAGGATGTCACGGAACGCAAAAAAGCCGAAGAGGATCTTAAAAGAAGGCTTGGCTATGAGCTTGCGACAGTGGAATGTATGCGTCTTTTGATCCAGTCGGAGGATATGGATGCGATATTGCCCTGTATCCTGGACATTATCCATCGTAATGTAAGTGATAGCAGGTCCTATATCTTCCAAAACGAAGACGATCCAGAGCTGGGTCTTTGCATGTCGCAGATATATGAAGTTGTTGGCGAAGGAATAACGCAACAAATAGATAATCCTGTTTTGAAACATTTGCCATATAGCGAAGGGTCGCCTACACTTCTTGCCGCTTTGCAGTCAAGGAAGCAATATGCTCATGTGACAGAGGAACTGGATGATCCGGACAGGACGATCCTGGCTGAACAGGGTATCCTTTCTGTCCTGATACTGCCCATATTCAGTGGGCAGGATCTCTGGGGTTTCATTGGGTTCGACGATTGCGTGAACGCCAGGCACTGGCATGAGGACGACATCAACCTCCTTTGGGTCGTGGCTGACGGTATTGGTGAGGCTGTCCTTCGCAAGAGTGGCGAGAAGGCGCTCAAAGAGAGCGAAGAGCGATTCAAGGCACTTCACAATGCTTCATTCGGAGGCATCACCATCCATGATAAGGGAGTCATTCTGGACTGTAATCAGGGCCTTTCCGAAATATCGGGCTATCCTATCGAGGAACTTATCGGGATGGACGGATTGGTGCTCATAGCAGAACGATCCCGCGAAACAGTTATGAAGAACGTACTCTGCGGTTTCGAAGAGCCTTATGAGGTTATCGGGCTTCGCAAAGACGGCACGGAGTATCCTGCCAGGCTGGAAGCAAAGAATATCCCGTACAGGGGAAAAGAGGTTCGCGTTGTAGAATTCAGAGATATTACCGACCAGAAAAAAGCGGAGTATTCCCTGGTCGAAGCCAAAATGATGGCAGAAGAGAGCAGCCGCATAAAGTCAGAGTTCCTGGCGAACATGAGCCATGAGCTGCGCACTCCTCTTACTGCTATAATCGGTTTTTCAGATATTCTGGGCATCCAGCGGTTTGGAGAGCTGAACACTAAACAACTCGAATACGTGGACCATATACTTAAAAGCGGCAAACACCTTCTTGAGGTTATCAATGACATTCTGGACCTGTCAAAGGTAGAAGCAGGCAAGATGGAACTTGACTGTGGGATATTCTCGGTTTCGGAACTGCTTGAAGAGGTCCAAAGATCGCTGTATCCGCTATCGGTACGGAAAAATATTAGGATAGACCTGATGAACGATGTCCGGGAACCGGAAATATTTGCTGACAAATTAAAGCTTAAACAGATCATGTACAATCTGCTGAGCAATGCGATAAAGTTCACTCCGGATAACGGCAAGGTTTCAGTCGTTGCCAGACAGGCCCACAACACCATCGAGATATCAGTCTCAGATACAGGTATCGGTATTCCTGAACACCGGCTGGAGGAAATATTCGATCCTTTCATGCAGGTCGACGCATCAAACAAAAGAAGATATGGAGGTACCGGTCTGGGACTTGCACTTGCCAGGCGATTTGTTGAGATGCATGGTGGCACTATTCGAGTGGAAAGCGAGGAAGGAAAAGGAAGTACATTTACGTTTTCTATTGTGGATCAGGAACAAGCTGAGCAACCGGGTGTCAAAAGCGCATAATAGGCACTTAATAAGCGCATAACATGTGCCTGTGACCAGGTGATAAATAATGATATATGGTTATCAGTGGTACTCTTATGTTACTGGTTGTGCGCTCCCTTTCGATGTATTCAATTAGATTAAATGCTATTAGCCTATGATGGTGCGAAAAACTCAATGCTACAGCATAGGATATGGCAACAGGTCCTTTGATGATTTTGTGCGGATGCTTGCGGAGAGCAGAATAACCAACCTTGTTGATATCAGGAGATATCCCCAATCAACGTTTGACGATTTCAACGGGGAATCGCTGGAAAGATCCCTGCCCCTGAATGATATCATTTATACGCATTGTGAAGGAGTCGGAGGAATGCGGGACTCCACATATATCGAATATATGGGGACCGATGAGTTCAGGGGCAGTTTTGCAAAGCTTCTGGCCTATATAACCGACGTTCACGAAAAGGGTGGAAGGGTAGCGCTCATGTGCGCAGAAAAAAGCCCAAAAGGATGCCACAGGCATTATCTTTCCATAAAACTGGAAGAAAACGGAGTAGAGGTCATTCACCTGATCGATCCCGGCCAGATGAGCCTCTTTATGTTCTAACTGACTGTATGAAGTATCACATTGCACGCAGGCGCCTGACACGCTCCTCGGTGACTGGATGGGTCCTGAACAGGTTCGTGAGCGAGCCTCCCTTCAGTGGATTGACTATGAACATGTGTGCTGTGCTCTGGGATGCCTGTACGTCCCCTCTTCTTTCCCTGTAGTGGGCAGACCCGTATTCAAGTTTCTCCAGTGCATTTGCAAGAGCCCACGGCTTCTGTGAGATGCGCGCACCCTCGGCATCGGCGGCAAACTCTCTGGACCTTGAGATGGCCAGCTGGATTATCGTTGCTGCAATGGGTGCCACTATTGCGAGAGCGATAAACCCTATGATATTGTTGCCTCCTTCATCATCCCTTCCGCCAATACCTCCGAAAATGGCTGCCCACTGGGCCCACGTGGCTATCATTGTGATAACGCCGGCGATGGTTGCTGCAACGGCACTGATCAGCGTGTCACGGTTCCTGACGTGTGCAAGTTCATGTGCAAGCACACCTTCCAGTTCTTCCGCATTCAGCAGCTCTAGTATGCCCGTGGTTGCAGCTACTGCTGCGTGCCGGGGATCCCTTCCGGTTGCAAATGCGTTAGGCATTGATGTATTGACTATATATACCTTAGGCATGGGAAGATTTGCGCGGAGTGTAAGCTTCTGCACTATACCATACAGTTCAGGATGATCTGCAGCAGTAATTTCCTTTGCATGATACATCTTCAGGACGATCTTGTCGCTGTACCAGTAAGCACCAAAGTTCATTATAATTGCAAAAATGAAGGCAATTATCATTCCTGAAGTCCCGCCAACCATCTGGCCTACTATCACCAGTAACCCTGTCAGTGTTGCCAGCAATAATGTTGTCTTAAGCATATTCCCCATTTTTTACCTCGTAGAGATATTATCATATTTTCTCATAATCGTAATATGATTGTTTGTGCATCTATATAAATATTTCTGCATGCAAGTTCTACAAGTGCTCATATTCTCAAAAATGATATGATCCAAAGCCAGAATTCATTATAAAAGGAGGCATGAGCAGGATGTGCTCATATCTCTTCAACGGATATGTTCTCTTCCGTATTCATCTCGTTAACTAGCGCATCAAGCTCTGCCATTTCAGTTTCGATCTGCAGGATCTCCGGGTCGGTGACACCGATCATCTCATCCGTTAGCGCGGCATCAGCTTCGGCTAGAGCTGCTCCCTCCGCATTTACGGATGAATTATCCTCTATCTGATCGTTCCTGTCGGTACAGCCTGAAACGATCAGCCCGAGCAGCATGATTCCCAGTATTACAGTGTACTTCTTTTTCAGCATTACTCTATCATCTCTATAATTATTATATTTTTATTGTCTTCTGCAGAGTTAAAGCTTCCGATTAAATACCTGTCTGGTTGCCAGAGATGGAAGAATTGGCAGCGGAGGAATTATTTGCGGAAGTGTTATTTCCGGTGATATTCTCTGAGTTGTTGCTGTCCTCATTCTCGTCCGATCCGTTCTCCTCGTCATCGAGCTGAGCATTTGCTTCCGTGTCTTCATTACAGTTTGCCCACTCTTTAGTGGCGCCATTGAGCTCATAGGAGCCTTCGCCCGAAAGGATCGCTGTGCCTTCCCCATCAACTGAGAGAGAAGTCTCCTCCGAGCGTAGCATCACTGTAAGGCGGCTGCCTTCAATAGTAACTGTTCCTGTGAGATTGTGGAATACAAACGCCCTGTTGTTACTATCACTGTTGCCGGCATCTATGTTAGATGATCCGTATGTTGCACCGCTTGTATCGATGACGGCATCTCCTGCCATGTCCTTGATAACGAGCTTTGCATCAGTTGCAGTGAGATCCATTGTGATGTTCCCTGAAATCACGGCTGTCCCGTTCCCTTCGGCTGTAAGGGTTGTGTTCCCGGTAAGCACTACAAGTCCTTCACGGTGCTGCTTGAGTGCATTCAACATCTTTTTCATGACCGCATTCGCTTCTTTGAGGCTCTGTCCTGCCTGGTTCATGCTACGGACGACCTCACCCTGCTCTTCACCGTTAGCAGATGCATTCCTGGCCTGTTCCTGATACTTTTTTGCTTCAGCTATACTTGCATTATATTCTTCCAGCATCTCTTCAAGCCCGGCCACATCTTCACCATTCTGTTCCAGGCGTGCGATCTCATTCTCCAGGCGCAGTGCCATAGCTTCAGATGCTCTTATGACTGCACTGAATTTATTATCTACAGACTTGGATACTGACATGGTCTTCTGCCTGCTCGCATCCTTCCAGATATCCCTTATATCTCTGGCGGACTCTGCAAGCTCTTTCCTTGTAGTTGCTGCAGCGACATCTTCCCTTTCCAGGTTCAGCTCTGCGACATACTCCTCATCGTCAAGAGAGCTTATCATATAGTCAATGGTGCTGTTCAGATACTCCTTTGTAGCTTCAATGGCTTCTTCTGAGCTGAGGTTCTTGTCAGTGGCCTTCAGTTTCACGAAGTTGTCCCTGGCATCAAGATAGCCGGCCTTTACATTCTTATTCTCTTTTGTCCTGTTCATCAGGGCTGTGTTATTCATGCCCTCTGACTGTGTGCGCAGGGCATCCTCGTTGGCGTTCACCATGTCGCGATCCCTGTCCTTGACCTGAACGCCGGCCTGTTGTGCATTATCCGATGCAGCAAGAGCTCCTGTGGAGAAGATGCTTGCCACCATAAGTACCATTGCAAAGTATGCGAATGATCTCAATCCCATATATCTCATGTTTTTCCCTCTCTAGTTCTCGTTCAATATAGTGGGGTCAGTGATTCTGACCCCGAAGTGTTCTTATGTAAGTCCGCACGATCCGTCACGCAGGCGGTCAGGTGTTCCGTCACAGTCCACGCAGCAGTTCTGTGCGCAGGCAGTGGGGTCCTGTATTTTGAGTCTGGTCTGTGTCTTGTCCTGTGTCTGGTCACAGTCTCCTGCATCCTGTGAGGCTGCAAGGGCCGTTGCTGAGAAAACACCTGCTAATATAAGCAGTACAGCAGCATATTTTAATGCTTTAGATCTTGTTATCATTACTTTACCTCTTTCTTAAGTTTGTTTTGCAGGGAATTGTGCTCATGGCTTATCACCGGGGCACTTACGCCTGCAATATCCTGATTATCATATGAGCATATAAGCATACTTTACTTTATGCGGTCTTTTCTGAACTCCTCTACAAATTTTAAGCCTCAATATGGTCTATTTTACTTGATAATACTTTATCTTACTTCAGTTGCCTTGCCGAAGAAAATATTATATGCATGTACTTAATAAATATACAGCTTGTGTTAACCCGAAAAAATCAGTATCTTTTGATCTTGTTGCTTTTCATGGCAGGTGTTCATTTTGCCAGCGCTGCTGATACGGCAACTGTCCATGGTGTTATTTATGAGTGGGACACCTTTGAGCCTCTTGAGAACGTTATTGTGGAAGTCAACTCTACGCCGCCCCAGTCGATGCTTGCAAGGTACGGCCTGTATTCATTCAACCTGGCATCGGGAGATTATGTCATTTCTGCAAGTTACTATCTTAATAACACACTTGTGCGTTATGCGCAGGAAGAGATCACAATAACTGATTCAGGTGATTATGTAATAGACATAATCCTCCTTCCGGCATACTATGACACAGGTATGAACGAAACCGAGTTCTCCGAACTTGACGAGCTTGCCGATCTTGCAGAAAATGATGAGGAAAACAGTTCATTCTCGTACGGCACAATTTCCCTGCTGGTATTGACAGTCCTGGCAGTTGCCGCGGGTGCGTATCTGCTGGCAAGAAGCCGCAAGGGTTACACAGCCAGGAAAGATGGTCATATTCCCGCTGATGAGCCGTCAATTGGTGTGAGCGACGAGTACGCTGCCCTGCCGGATGACCTGCAGGAGATGGTTGGCATTATCTCGCGCCATGGCGGCCGCATAACCCAGAAAGAACTGAGGGGAATCCTGAAGCATTCGGAGGCCAAGGTCAGCCTGATGATATCCGACCTTGAGAACCGTGGTGTGGTACACAAGTTCAAACAGGGCCGGGGGAACGTTATAGTTCTGGTATATGCGCAAAGAGATGAGGCAGAAAGGGCTCAGTCACAAGGGCCAAACCAAAATATATAACTGTATTTGATGACTATGGATATAGAAATCATTTAGAGTATTTTATCGAACTTAGAGGGTATATATGCGCGTTTCTATGGACCTTGAACT
This sequence comes from Methanolobus sp. UBA474, assembly GCA_002501695.1. Classification (GTDB taxonomy): domain Archaea; phylum Halobacteriota; class Methanosarcinia; order Methanosarcinales; family Methanosarcinaceae; genus Methanolobus. The sequence continues at coordinate 12,283 of DANZ01000072.1, forward strand.
GAAAGACATTCCCGGGCAATTAGTTCTTGCACTAAAGCCAGTTTCTGAATTTAAGGGCAATCTGATATCTGTTGTGCATCATCATGAGAAGAGGACACCCCGTGGCAAGATCCCGGTGCATCTGGTATTTGAGATAAAGTCCGATCATCTTGACAATATAATATCCCTTCTTGAGGAGAGCGGGATCAGTGTCGTGAGCGTTGACGAAAAGAGATATCTTGAACATGGTGCCGTAATACTGATCGGCCATATAGTTCACACGGACATACAGGATACTATCGATAAGATCGACAATACCGGATATGCCGAGGTTGTCGACCTTAACCTTGCAATGCCCCGTATAAACAGGCCTTCGTCCGCTTCACTCAAAATTGATGCTGTGAGCAAAGAATATCTGAGCGCTGCTATAGAACTCCTGAAATCCATTGCCAGGGACAAAGATCTGCTGGTCATAGAGCCGATAAGGGTTAATTAGGGTGATGTAATGAAAACGATACGTGCATCAATTATAGGTTTCGGAGCCGTAGGCCGGGGTGTGGCACAGGTGCTTCTTGACAAAAATGACTATCTGCGCAGCATCGGCATAGACATGAAGGTCATTGCGATAGCGGATTCAAGGACCGCGGTCATCGATCCGCATGGTGTGGATCTTGCATGCGTGCTTTCCGGGAAGAAGGAGACCGGAACTGTGGGAAGCAAGACCATTTCAGGCACGGAGATAATCAGGACCATGGATCATGAGCTGGTAATAGAGACAACTCCAACTAATATCGAGACAGGCGGGGTGGGCCTTGTCAACATGCTGGCAGCCTTTGAGAGTGGCAGGGACGTGGTAACTTCCAACAAAGGTCCTCTTGCACTCAAATACGGCGAAGTGATCGCAGCCGCGAAGAGATCCGGCTCTCATTGCAGGTTCGAAGCTACAGTGGGTGGAGCGATGCCTGTCATCAATCTTGCATGCGATGTGCTTGCAGGTAACCGGGTGATCAGCATGGAAGGCATTTTTAACGGCACCTGTAACTATATTCTCAGCCGCATGATGGAAGAGCAGGCTCCCTACGAGCAGATGCTTGCAGAAGCCCAGGAACTGGGTATCGCTGAAAAGGACCCCTCTTATGATGTGGAGGGTATTGACACGGCATCCAAGCTTGTAATTGTCGCCAATTCCATTTTCGGCATGAATGCCTCTTACAAGGATGTGACAGTGACAGGCATCACACGGATCACTCCTGAAGCGCTTTCTCTTGCGAACGCTGACGGATTTGCGATCAAGCTGATAGGCGAGGTCAACGACGGCAAGATCAACGTTGCACCTAAACTGGTGCCGCTGAGCCATCCTCTTTCCGTAGGTGGTACGCTTAATGTGTTCTCAGTACAGACCGATCTTGCCGGCCCCATTACGATCACCGGAAGGGGCGCAGGTTCAATAGAAACAGCGAGTGCTATACTTAGTGATATTATCAGTATCTACAAGAACTAGTTCTCATAAAATATTATCCGATATACATGACAAGTTTCAGGGAATTTGCACAGGCCTGCAGGGTGATAGAGGCAACTCCGGGATCTCTGGAGATGACTGTCCAGGTTGCAGAGCTGTTAAAGAAGGTCAGTCCGGAAGAACTTCCTATAGTCACTCATTTTGTCATGGGTGAAGTGTTCCCTGCCTGGAGCTCCCAGGAGGTGGGTGTGGGTGCAGGTATCCTGTATGCTGCGCTTGCCAAATCGTCCGGGCTCTCAACGGCTGATATCCAGGATCTCGTGAAGGACACGGGAGATATAGGCAAGACTGCGGTTAAGGCACTGGCTAAAAGATCAAAGGGTCAGGCAACATTCTCATCATTCCTTGAGCAAGCTCCCGATATATCCATACATGAAGTATTCGAACGCTTCCAGGCCATCTCAAGGTCCTCAGGCAAAGGTTCTCAGGCATCCAAGATCAAGAACCTCCAATACCTTTTCAACTGCGCAACCGCAGAGGAGGTAGGCTATATAACAAGGCTTGCCATCGAAGACATGAGGATCGGTGTCGGTGAGGGTATTGTACGGGATGCCATAGCATCAGCGTTCAATGTTCCCGTAGCTTCCGTAGAGCGGGCCTTTATGCTGACAAATGACATGGGACTGGTGGCAAGCACTGCCATGGAAGGCGGGACCGGGGCAGTCGAAGGGCTTGGCCTGCAATTGAACCGTCCTATCCGGATGATGCTTGCGCAGATAGCTCCCACTATCGAATCCGCAATTGCAGGCATAGGTGAGGTGGCGGTCGAGTGGAAGTTCGACGGCGCAAGACTACAGATCCACAAGGATGGTAACCGGGTGACATTATATTCCCGCAAGCTTGAGGACATAAGCAGTTCTCTTCCTGATATTGCCGCCTCTATAGGCAAATATGTTCATGCGGATTCGGCCATACTTGACGGGGAGGCTGTCGCACTGGATGAAAGAGGTCGTCCGAGGGCTTTCCAGGATATCCTGAGACGCCTGAGGCGAAAATACGACATAGACTCGACAGCAAAAGAGATTCCGCTTTCGATCAATATTTTTGACATAATGTACCTGAACGGAGAGGGCCTTATAGATGAGCCTCTTATCAAAAGAAGGGAGCTGCTTGAAAGCTGCGTGGAAAATGGCGACTCTATCCATGTGGACAGGCAGGTTATCACTGGCAGTGCGGAGGAGATCAACATCATCTACGCCGAGGCTCTCCGGGCAGGTCATGAGGGCATAATGATAAAGAACCCCCAGTCTCCGTACTCCCCGGGAAAACGCGGCAAGAACTGGCTCAAAAAGAAGCCTGTTATGGAAACGCTCGACCTGGTTGTGATAGGTGCGGAATGGGGCTATGGCAGGCGTACAAGTTTCATGGGTTCGTATGCCCTTGCATGCCATGACCCCAGGACCGGAAGTTTTCTGCCAGTCGGAAAAGTGGCTACGGGTTTTTCCGACGAGCAGCTTTCTGAACTGACAGCGATCTTTTCAGATCTGATAGTCACGCAATCCGGTACAAAGATCGAACTTAAGCCCCAGGTTATCTTCGAGGTAGCATTCGAGGAGATACAGAAGAGCACCAATTACGAATCCGGCTACGCTCTCAGGTTTCCCCGCCTTGTGAATATCCGGGAAGATAAATCGCTTGAGGATGTTGAGACCATTGACAGGCTTGAAGAGATGTACCGCCTGCAGAGAGAACGGAACTGATTTGTCCGGTGTTTTACATAAAAGGTGTCTAATGAATACGAAAATGATCACATTTATCCTGCTGTCCGGTTTCCTGGCTCTTGCAGGCTGCATTGATAATATATATGACACGGATGATACTGCAGACGGTAACGTATCAGGTGTTACGGTTGTCTACCTCGATAACTCTTCTTTTCATCCGGAATCGGTCACAATATCAGAAGGTGATACTGTAAAATGGATCCACAATGGTACTGCTGCATCAGTTATAAGAGGCACCTCCTTCCAGTCTCCCACCCTGAGAAAGGGCGACAGCTATAGTTTTACTTTCAATACCCGCGGAACCTACACCTACTATCTGCTTTCCCATCCATGGACCAGGGGCGGGGTAGTAATTGTGGAGTAAGCTCTTCTATCGGTATACCATATGAAGATCAGGCGCAAATATTATTTGCCGTCATGCTAATAAATATAGGCAGAAGAAGCATTTCCGGGATGGATCTAAATGACAGCTATCACCCTGATGATTATAATAGCGCCCGTTACCATCCTGTTAACCTTTATCGCCTACCACACACTGGTGCCTAAAGAGTACAGGATACTGAATGGGCGGCTACAGGAGTGCAGAAAGCCGTTAAAGATGGCTTCCGAAGTGATTCCTTATCTTGCAATGGTATCTGCTGTGTACGTACTTGCCAAATCCCAGGAATATATCACAGCCTTACTGGATATAGCCCCAACCTCCGGAATTGCGGATCTCATTCTTCTCATGGAAGGGAACACTGTCAGCTTATTTCAGACAATAGCGAGCCCTGCACTGACATATTTCAGTGCGTTCATATACCTGTTCGGCTTTTCATTCCTGCTCATATTCACCTTTGTAGCTCTCATCTGTACCGGAAAGATATCCGTCCTGCAGGAATATGCGATTGCGGTCACAATAGCATATCTCGCCGCTTTTCCTTTCCAGGTGCTTGCGCCGGTAAAGATCACGGGCTATACGCTGCCTAATGTAGTTCCCCTGTTATATGAGCTGAGTCCTGTGATACTGGAAGGGCTCAAGAGCGTGGACCCCTACTTCGACAACTGCTTCCCAAGCCTGCATGCAGCACTTTCTATCATCGCCATGCTGCTCATTGTCCTGAGGACCGACTTAAAGAAATATAAGGTAGTAGCTGTCCTGCTCACGGTCTCCATCCAGTTCACAATATTTTACTTAGGGATACACTGGATCACTGATTTCTTTGGCGGCCTCCTCCTTGCAGTTATAAGCTACGGTATTGCCATCCGTTACAGGGACAGAATAGTACGGAAAATGAAGGCATTCATGGAAACCGCGCATACGGCGGAATAATAGGTCAGACCCAGGAATGCCTGAAAATGCAAAAGCTACCGGTAGAACCTGAAAAAGCGAGCACTTTCTTCACAGGTGGTCTTGATCCTCAGCTTTACATACTTTCCCTTTCCAAATTGTTCAAAGATATGGGTACCGGGATGCTTGCCTTCCTGATACCGCTTTACATTATTGGTCTGGACAGTTCTCTTTTCGCATCCACTCCCCTTGTAGTGAAGGCAGGCATCGTGGCAACTGCTTTTGGCATATCCAATACGATATCTCAGCCGGTCATGGGCAAACTGTCCGACAGGATGGACCGCAGGAAATCCTTTATCCTTGCAGGAATGGCGGGTTTCACTATCCTTTCTTTCCTATATGCAAATACACGGCAGTTCGAATACGTGGTCCTTTTCCGCTTTATCCAGGGAATAACCGTGGGTGTGGCGGTACCTGCTATTGTGGCAATGGTGACCCATTTTTCCACAAGTCGGACAAGGGGTAAAGCCATAGGGATATATTCCTCCCTTCGGGGGCTGGGTTTTGGCAGCGGTCCCATTGTAGGAGGAGTCATTGTAAGCTACTACGGTTTTGTGTCAGCCTTCTACGTATGTGCCTTTCTGGGTATTCTGAGCACATTGCTGATATTCTTCTTTGTAAACGAGCCGCATGGCAGCGCGCATAAAGAAATTCCAGATCACGTATCAGGCACCAATGATCCCCAGTTCATTGTACTTGCAATTGCAATGTTCATGATGATGGCAGGGATAATGATAATATTTGCTTTTCTTCCGGAGTATAAGATAATGCTTAATGCAAGTGAGCTGCCGCTCAGTATGGCGGTCTCTGCTTATGTGTTTGTAAGGGTGCTTTTCCAGACCCCCATGGGTATCATCTCGGACAGGGTGGGAAGGAAAAAGATGGTTGCTTACGGACTGCTGTTAAATGTTCCTGTAGTCATAGGGCTTGGCTATGCAGGCAGTATAACGGAGCTTATAATCCTGCGTGCAGTACAGGGCATTTCCATGGCTGCGGTCGAGACCCCTGTCATGGCCCTGGCAGTAGAACTGACAGGTGGCAAAGCTGTAGGTTCAAAGGTGAGCATTATAACTGCCGCGCAGGCCGGAGGCATGGCTCTGGGGCCGATAATGGGGGGACTGCTGGCAGGTTACGTTTCATTCCGGACGCCTTTCTACCTGTGCGGTGCGCTTATCCTGATGTCCTTTTTCCTAGTACTTGCAAAGGTGAAAGAGCCGGGGATAACTAATGGTTGATCTTATGGCCGTTCTCAGTATCCGGCATGTAACTTAAAAATGACTTCTCAAGGTCTCTTCTTTCCTTTATGTCGCAAAAGACAATGATAGCTCCCGTAGTCACATTATGGCTGTTCTTGATGGGTGAGCCGATGACGTCGATAGGTATGTGATTATTCTCTTTGGATATAAGCACGGTTCCTTCACAAAGGCCATAGAAGGTACCCTCTTTCATGACTTTCTTCGTAGGGTTTATCACTGCTTTCCCTGTGGTATCGCATATCACCCTGAATATACGGTCAATTGGTTCTCCCAATGCCTCTTCCAGCCTATAGCCGGTCAATGCCTGTGCCATAGGGTTTATGTGCCTGACCCTTCCGGCAGCATCCGTGGAAATAATGGCATCTCCTACGTTCTCAAGCAGTGAGGTGACCCAGCTGTCATTCTCGAAGAGCTTCTCTTTTTCCAGCGCTCGCTTATGCAGTGCGATCTCTATATTTGTCCTGAGCTCCCTGTTGTCAAAAGGCTTCAATATGTGTCCGAAAGGTTCAGTCATCTTTGCCCTGTGCAATGTTCTTTCATCAGAATATGCTGTGAGGTAGACTACAGGGATATTATAATTGCTATGTATCACAGAAGCGGCCTCAATGCCGTCAATATCTCCCCTGAGTACGATGTCCATCAGTACAAGATCAGGCTTATGTTTCCTTGCCATCTGTATGGCATCCTCTCCGGTTGACACCATGCAAGGCACTATATATCCATAACTTTCCAGGCTGTGCTTGATGTCCAGGGCGACTATTTTCTCATCTTCGACGATCAATATCTTTTCACTTGCCATCAACAGTCCCTTCTTACATAGGAAAGTTCCTTGAACGTTATTCTGAATTCTGTACCTTTGTCCCTATAAAGCTCTATCTTTCCATCTATCTGCTCTACAAGCGAGTTCACCAGTTGCATACCGAGTGAATCCGTGTTCCTGAAATCGATATGCTCGGGAAATCCTGTTCCATCGTCGCTGATCTTAAGGACGAAATTATCTCCCTCCGGATATATCTCTATTGATATTTTTCCCGGACCTTTATGGAAAGCATGTTTCAGGGAGTTTGATGTAATTTCGTTGATTATCAGGCCGAGGGGAATAGATGTGTCTATTTCAAATATTACGTTTTTAATATTTAAATTGATTTGGACCTCATTCCGGGAAAAGCCGTAGGAACTTACAAGATATTCCACCAGGCTCCTTATATAATCATGCAGGTTCACTGTTTCCATGTCCTCGGACTGGCAGAGCTTTTCGTGCGCCAATGCCATGGACCTTGCGCGGTGCTGGCTCTCCCTGAATGCCTCGATGACTTCCCTGTCCCTGAATTTTCGGGACTGGAGGTTAAGGAGACTGGAGATGACCTGCAGGTTGTTCTTGACCCTGTGATGTATTTCCCTTAACAGTATATCTTTTTTGCGCGCTTCTTCTGCTTTCTTTATATCAGTGATGTCCTTTACTACGGACATTACCTCATCCTCCCCGCTTACAACAATACGCGCCTCAAAATATCTCATATCGCCTTTTACAGGCAGCTGGTATTGCATGGTCTGCATTTTACCTGTGTTCAGCACTTCTTCTATGATGTTAAGTTTCTTACTCGCAATGTCTCCGGGCAGCACATCCTCGATCATTATACCCGGAAGCCTGTCCGGGGACTCGTAAAGGCATTCTTCGGTAGATAACTTATAATTGCATATTGTCCCGTCTCTTCTTATCTGGAATACCATATCCGGCATAGCCTGGATTATAGCTTTTATGGTTGCATCTTTTTTAAGGACGAGTTGCCCTGATTGTTCGAGCGACTCAAGAAGCAAGTTCATGGAGCTGCTTAGATATGATATTTCGTCATCGCCTTCCTCATAGATGCGCCTGGAAAGATCCCTGCTTTCTCCTATATCCTTTATGTTCCTGCTGAGAGCTTTCAGCCGCGAGAAGAATGAATCTTCAAGCAGGTAAAGGGTGACAGACCCAAAAACACCAGCGACAAGCAACAGGGCCAGTAATAAGTAGGTCATGGTTGCTTTTCCCTGATGATGTATGGTGCGGGGGCTGGTTACCTCCAGAACAAGTGCAGGCTGACCATAGATATCATTTAGTGGGATACTTCCTGAGATCGTACTTTCGTTCATCAGCCCTAAAAAAATCTCCTCTCCGGAGGCAAGCCTGGGTCCTGCAGTTTCATGCAGCTCCTCAGATTCTTCTGCGACCAGCACTTTCACTGAGAGGCTTGTCCTGTCAGCAAGAATATCATATTCGGTCCGATCAAGGAAGCGCCCCATCAGGATGGTACCTCCTGCAGGGCTGCGTCCACTGTCTTTGACAATGGGCTGGGATGTCAGCATAACGGGGGAATCTGCAAGATATAGCAATCCTGTCTTCCTGCTGTCTGCATTTTCATGCTCCAGCAGATATCTGTTCTCCTCAAGATGGGCGATAAGGATATGGGGCGGCGGGACCTGTATCCCTTTTTGCAGGTCCATTCCTTTAGAATATACCAGGGTACCTGACCTATCATAGAATAGCACAAAGCTGATATTGTGGTCAATGAACTTCTCGTCCGCGAGGTAGTTGGCTATATAGCTGCTGTTCCTGTAAGGAACGAAGTAGTATGTTTCATTCCACACTGCCCAGTCTGCCGCTTTTTTCTCAAGTTCCTCCATATCCCAGTACAAGGAACTCTTTGCGTTTTGCACGTCCTTCTTCAGTTCATCTCTCTCAAGCTGATCGAAACTGTTTGATATGACTATCTGGGAAATGAGGAACAGCACGATGACCAGTCCTGCAAGTGTAGTACCAAGGGTTACAGTAGTTTTTCTGCGTAAAGAAGTCATATATCGGCACGGTCCTGACTTTTATAATAATATGGGGCCCCGCATACAACTGCTTATTTCATTATCCATATTTTATAAAAGTATTAAGTTATGCTATTTGCGATTATATATATTTTTCTATCTTAATCGGGTGCAGCAGCTGATCCGTGCGCTGTTATCACGACTTATATAAAAATATATTTAAAAAAGAAGGGAATTTGCCGGTCACCTCGGAAGAATTCCCGCATACGATCTGCTATTTAGCACTAACTTACCCTACGACACTCATTCCCGGGATCCTGACAGAAGGGGTGATGATCCCTCCTACCTTGCGTATGTCCGTACCTGCGCCGTTGATGCTGGTCAGCATCTCGAATATATTGCCTGATATCATCAGGGACCTTACCGGTTTGTCTATCTGCCCGTCCTTAATAGTGAAAGCGTTCCGGGCCTCTACGGAAAAATCACCGGATATCGCATTGGCAGTGTGGGCGCCAATAACCGTATTCACGTAGATGCCTTTATCAGTGTCTGCAATCACATCAAGACCAGGGTAATCGATAATGAAATTCCTGGGGCCGACAGACGGTGTCGAGAAGTATGAGCCTCGTGAAGCGTTTCCCGTGCTTTTCACATTGTCCTTGCCTGCGGTATAGGTGTCATAAAGATAAGACCTGAAAATGCCATCCTTCACAACCTCTGTTCTTTGTGATGGCACGCCCTCGTCATCGGACCTGCTTGTATCGATCCCGCCCTCCAGTAATCCGTCATCGGTTATCGAGATCCTTTCAGTGGCTATCTGCTCTCCTATCCTGCCTTTAAGGTTGGAGCGTCCCTTCTGAACGTTATCAGCATCTATAGAAGGTATGAACGTGCTTCCCAGCAGGTCTGCGAATGCGAATGGGTGGAGGATGACATCTGTCCTCTGTGGCTCTATCGATATTCCATGCTGTGAACTCCGGGCAAGTTCTGCCGCATTTTTGCCAATTGCAGCAAAATCGAGATCATTGTTCCGGGATATAGCAAAGTCATAAGCAGTAGACACATCCCCTTTTGTGGTGATGACATCGGCAAATCCTGATATGCCTGTAGAGCTTTCTTCTACCTCTACGCCATTAGTATTCATTATCAGGCGCTTTCCATAACTGCGGGAGAAACTGCCTGAGGTCACGATGACTCCCGGGACCGTTCCTGCCCCTTCGATCATCCTCACGGTCTGCAGAAGGCATGCATCGAGTTCCATTTGCTCCAGCTCAGGGTCCATTACGCCCGATACTTCCGGATACTTGCTTGCTGATGGCAATGCTATCCAATCAGGATCCCTCTCGCGGACCCTGGCCGACCTGACCGCACTTCTGGCTGCATCTTCAATATGGCTTATGATGTTAGTACTTGCAAAGCCGACAGCTCCGTTGACGATGGCGCGGATGCCAAGTCCCTGTGAGATATTCTCCTTTGCACCTTCTATCTCGTTCTTGCGGATATCCACCGATGTCTTATGATCCTCAACAAGCAGGATCTCAGCTTCGTCGGCACCCTCCTCCATCGCAGCTTTGAGGCCTTTGCGTGCAAGCTCGTACATCATCATGCACCACCCACCAGGGCCTCGGAGACCATAAGGTGGGGTGAGCCATCTGTCACTGGTACCAGTTGTCCGCCTTTGCCGCATCTGCCTGAATTGAGAGTAAGGTCATTGCCAACCATTCTTACATTGTTCAGTATCTCGAGGGTCTTGCCTGAAAGTGAGACGTCCCTGATCAGGGATGTAAGTTTACCGTTCTCTATAAGGTAGCCCTTTTCGGCATTGAACTGGAACACTCCTTCCCCGGTGTTGACCTGTCCGCCCCTGGAGCCTATAAGATATACGCCATTGCGGATCTCTTCCAGCATTTCCTCCAGTGTGGAGTTACCGTTATCGATATAAGTGTTACTCATCCTTACAATAGGCTTCGCATGGCCCTGCGCCCTGCAGTGCCCGGGCTGTCCCCCGAGCTTTGCAGCTGTTTCCCTTGAATGCAGATATGAATCGAATACTCCGTCCCTGATGATAACGGTCTTTTGGGATTGCGTTCCCTCATCATCAAATGGGAAAAATCCATACTCATGCAATGTCGGGTCGTCGATGATATTTATAAGGGGTGAAGCTATCTGCTGTCCTATCCTGTTCTCAAGTATGGAGCTGCCTTCAAGCACAAGGTCGGCTTCGGAAGCATGCCCAACCGCCTCATGCGCGAACACGCCTGCGAGCTCAGGGTCAAGTATTACCGGCATATTCCCGCCTTTTGCAGGTTTTGCATCCAGTAATTCCAGAGCCGTTCTTGCTGCCGACTCCGCAAGCTTAAAAGCATCGTGTTTTTCAAATATCTCATACCCGGTAACTCCGAACCTGCTCTCCCTTCCTGCCTGATACATGCCCTCTCTGGATGCAACGGCACTTATGGCAAAACCGGTCCTCATAAGTTCATATTCTCCCTCGATACCTGTGGAATCGGTATATAATACCTTATACGAAGACTCGCTGTAGACAGCGCTGGTGCTGGAGATGCCGTCTATCTTTGCCCGATTCCCGATCTCCTTTAGCAGCTTTACTTTCTCCTCGAGGGAAATATCCCTGGGATCGATCCTGACATGCGGCATGTTCCTGGCAACAGGCTTTGAGATATCGAGGATGTCCACCTTTTCCTTGGGTGACCTTTCATCCATCCCAACTGCAAGCTCTGAAGCTGCACCAATTGCTTTGTTCAGGTCGAAGTCACCGTCCACCGAAGTATATCCCCAGGAGCCCCTGCTCAGGGCACGCACGCCGGCTCCCTTTGTGTAATTCTCTGATACTTCCTTTATGTTCCCGTTATCGAGGACGATCGATGTTGTTGTCCCTTCAATTATCTTTGCATCGAAAAAGTCGACCCTATACATATTATATACTCCCTGAAATATACTCCCAAAATAGCAGAGTCCCTGTTCATACAGGGACCACGTCTGGCAGATCCATACTTAATTTAAAGTTGCTTATATTCTGAAGCTTATCCATGATACGGTTCTTCTCAGGACCTATCAGGCTGTGCTCAATGACCTCGATAATGCTTGTTACAGGCACTATCTGGATCTTATCTTTATAGGCTTCTTCTATCAGGACATCGTCCTCATTGGACTTGGGGATGATCACTTTCTTTATCCCTGCCTGTGCCGCAGCTTCTATCTTATATGTGACACCGCCTATTGGCAGGACGTCACCACGAACTGAAAGTGAGCCCGTCATAGCGACCGACTGATCGATAGGTATGCCTTCAAGAGCAGATATTACCGCAGTGGCTATTGATATCGAGGCACTGTCCCCTTCCACTCCTTCATAGGTGCCTATGAACTGGATGTGGATGTCGTGATTGGTGACATTCTTCCCGGTGATGTTCTTGATGACAGCGGATACGTTCTGGACAGCTTCCTTTGCGATATCCTTGAGCATGCCCGTGGCAATGACACGTCCTTCGGAACTGGACTGGGCAGGTGTGACCTCTGCGATAATAGGTAATACTATGCCTGAATCGCCTCCAAGGACGGCAAGCCCGTTGACACGCCCGATGGCACCGCCGTTCTTCTTGAAGAGCTGATAGTCCTTCTTGCGCTCAAGGTAACTGTCCGCAAGCTGCTGCTCTATGGACCTGGCTATCTTCTTGGCTGCAAGCACATGCTTTGCCGTCACTATGGTCACAGCATCTGAGTGCGCAATATCCCCGGCAACTCTGATGAGCCCTCCCAGGTCACGCAGTTTTAGCGTCAGGTGTCCTTTCCTTCCTGCCCTCCTCTGGGCTTCGCGTATGACTTCGTCAACTGCGCTCTTGTCAAAGGGCGGTATATGGCCATCTCTCATGACCTCCTGCGCAACGAACCTTACAAGGTTCCTGCGGTTCTCCGGGCTGTCTTCCATGGACTCGCGCATGAACAGCTCGTAGCCGTATCCCTTTATACGGGACCTCAGGGCAGGATGCATCTTTTCCATTGCATCCAGATTGCCTGCTGCAACCATGATGAAGTCACAAGGGACCGGTTCTGTCTTAACAAGTGCCCCGGAGCTCCTTTCGGACTGGCCGGTGATCGGGTACTCCTTTTCCTGAAGTGCGGTCAACAGGCTCTGCTGTGATTCAATGCTCAGTGTATTGATCTCATCAATGAAGAGCACACCCTTGTGAGCCTTGTGGATATCTCCGCTCTCTACCCTGTCATGGGCAGGGGTCTCAAGCCCTCCTGACTGGAACGGGTCGTGCCTGACGTCACCAAGCAGTGCGCCTGCGTGGGTGCCTGTCGCATCCATGAATGAAGCATGCTCCTTCTGATAATTGGAAACTATCATTTTAGGTATCATCAGATCGTCTTTTGGAAGGAACTGGCGCGTAAGCAACAGTATCATTATGGCGGCAATGATACCCCAGAGCAACTGGCCGACATAGAATGAATAGATTATAATACCGAAGACCAGTATCATCATCAGCATATTCCTGGACTGCAACTTCTTCTGTGCTTCCATCTTATGAGCCATGACGATCTCCCTGCCTTTTCCGGCAGGAACCAGTCTGATCTTGGGGTTATTGTTGTCCTCCGGGTTAGGATATGCAAGTATGTCCTGCAACTCCTCCTTTGGCAAAAGCTCTGCCATAGCCTTGGCTAGCAGGGATTTGCCGGTACCCGGGCTTCCTATCATCATTACGTGTCTTCTCTGGCTGGCTGCTTTTTTGACAACTTCCACTGCATGTTCCTGACCGATGATCTGGTCGATCAGGAGTTTTGGAACATCAATGGAGTCCGTAGTATCAAAAGTATCACCATAGAGTTCCTTATCGTCGCCAGAAATAGTTATTTCATTCTCCATAGTCTACTCACAAGTTTCTAGTTTGTTCACAGAAGTACGTACAAAATATATACCTGACGGTTTTTAAGTAATTTGTAAATCACATTATATCAAAGTACCTCTAACTAAAACCAACATTTATTAATGCTACCACCGTATAAGAATCTACTTATCGTTACTGGCATAAATAAATCGGGTATAGCATGAGACAGGCACTAATGTTCCTTTTTATACTGATGATGGCAATTGTTTCGTTATCAGCCACAGGATATGCTCTTAGTGAAGAGGGACAGTACCTGCACCTGAGGCAGATGGATATCAAGTTTGAAGGAACTGATGCAGAGGTAACGTTCTATTATGAACTTGATATGTTCTCCCGGGTGTATGTGTTCCTCCTTGGCAGTTATAATCTCCAGCCCACTATCGAAAAGGTCCTGTTCGACTTTGAGCAGACGGAAGTAATGGAGCTTGGCAGGAACCATGCGGTCGTTTATGTCCATAATATCTCAAGGCAGAACTCTGAGTACTATCTGCATGATTCGCGTGCACTGGGAGCAAAAGTGGATACACTTACGATGATATACCCTGACGGTTCTTCAAGGAGCGTTCCGGGTGCCACAGCAACCCCATATACCTTCTATGGCGGATGAGGTGCTCTAATATTGGGGCAGGCCGCAGTGCTGTAAGGCCCTTAATGCCCTGAAAAGTGATCCCTCAGCCCGGCCAAATATAAGTTGGCCTGCTTTATCCGGCTATCGGGGCGCTAAGTCTGCATAGGTTCATGGGATATTGTCATCTGAGTTCACTGTCATCTCTATATCAGGCGAATATTGAGTGTTATTTTGCAGGTCTAATTTGAATTGGGGGCTTAATATCGATTTGTAGCTCTTAAATATCCCTGTTTGCATATCAACTCCCGTATTTCGCCTTTAATGCATTGCGGCATTAATGCAAAAGCTGTCATAATGCCTGTCAACCCAAAAGCTTTATCAACAATAATGCATTATGAGGGATGCTGTTAGGCGCCTGATGCATGCGGTAATGTGCAATGCACCAGCCGGGTTCCTCAGGAAGGCCTGCACGGCAAAACAAAATCGTATGGGCTCGTGGTCTAGCCGGTCATGACGTCGCCTTGACATGGCGGAGNNAGTTCGAATCTCAGCGGGCCCATCAGGATCCTTTACAGGATTCGATAAATTTAAATGCAAAAACATCTATTAGGTGCAAGGACACTCAAGCCCAGGTAGCTCAGTTCGGGAGAGCGCTGCCCTGAAGAGGCAGTTGTCCCCGGTTCAAATCCGGGTCTGGGCACCTAAAGTAAACGCAGGACATCAGTAGTGTAGCGGTCATCACCTGGCGTTGCCAACGCTAGAACCCGGGTTCGAATCCCGGCTGATGTACTTTTTCTTTTATCTTTTTGTAATTCAGCTTGTCGGCTTAAAGATATAAGTATGATAAAGTTCCCTTTTTTAAGATGCATGGCCGTAAGCAATATTTGCGCTGCGGTACGTGTGAGTAAGAGAGGGAGTATAAATGAAGCAGTCTTTATAGAGAAATACTATATGCAGAAAGATGTTGAGATCGACATCGGTGGAGAGGAGAATTACCGGGGAATAATTGCCGAGTGTAACGACGGGACACTCAGCCTGAAGTGGGATATAGATAAGGAAGGTTATACCCATATCGATATAGATAGCATCAGAGCTATCTGGCTACAGCCGGAATAAGCTTTTCTCCTTTGTGTTCCCAGTCCTTGTGTTTGGCTTTGGGGCCTGTACAGGTCTTTGATCTCAAACTGCTCTGGATCCGGGCTTAAGGCGCAGGAGCACTAAAAACATATCTATTTTTTATCCTGTTACGAGGATCTCTGCACAGAAAGATACCATAAGACCCAAGCTAATCGCAGAAACGATCGACCAGGTTAAATTCATATTGATTGGTTGTAAAAAGATTATCTATGAAGTATGAACGTGAGATCATAGCATCCTTCCTGGTGGTAGTGGCCGGGCTAATAATATTCTTCCTGTTCCAGGACGGGGGTACGGCGGTAGGAACGGTGGCACGTGCGGCAGGGCTTTTCGGGTATTTCTTTATCTTCCTTGCAATACTCTCATCCGAATACATGATCCGGATAAAGAAGATATTTGGCAGGCCTTTTATGAATATCCACCATCATCTTGCAAGGGCGGGAGTTGCTATGATACTGGTCCATCCGGCCCTTATAGCATATCAGTCCGGTCTAAGTTCCTTTGTGCCTGTCTTCTCTCCCTTTATGGACTTCCTGCGGCTTGCAGGGAGGCCGGCCCTTTACATTATCCTGATAGCGGTCCTGGCTGGTCTCTACAGGAAGAGGATACCTAAGAAATGGAAGGATATCCATGCATTGAACTACCTGGGATTCGTGCTGGTCTTCTTCCATGCGTGGCTTATCGGCACGGACCTGCAATATGGCCTGATGCAGGCTGTCTGGCTTGCCATGGCCCTTATTGTGATCGCTGTCTTTACCCACAAGCATATCATCTCTGCACCTGGAAGGAAAAATAATGTCCGGAAAGAGAAAAATGCATAGCTACCAAGAATGCAGGAACACGGCTGGATATGGTAGCGTACCTTTCAGAAGTGGCATGAGCCGCTACCGGAATATTTACAGGTAAAGGATAAAGAGGGATCTGAAAAGGATTAGAGACTACTGGAATTATGTTTCCGGCAACAGCTCAGTGATTTTGAATTGAATACAGATTTGAAAAAAGGGATATAAGGGATATAGAAAATCAGGATACTATCGGCGAAGCATTCGTATCGAATGGATTCGTCCTCATTGCGAGGGAGAACAGATAGGGATAATTGTTCTTCAGATACCGCATATAATAGAGCCATTCAAGTGTTATCTGCACGTACACCCTCTTTATATCGCCTTCAAGGTGCTTCAGATCTGTAGCCGGAAGACATGAAAGATCACTTCTGCACTCGAACTCTTCGGTCATGTGGAACACTGCTCTCAGAAGTTCTGTGAAAGTCTCATGCTCAAGCAGGTTTGGATTTTCCAGAAGGCGAAGGAGAAAA
Source organism: Methanolobus sp. UBA474 (assembly GCA_002501695.1). Classification (GTDB taxonomy): domain Archaea; phylum Halobacteriota; class Methanosarcinia; order Methanosarcinales; family Methanosarcinaceae; genus Methanolobus. The sequence goes on from DANZ01000072.1 coordinate 28,808, forward strand.
TCCCTTTTACTCAGCATGAACCTGGCCAGCTCATTCAGATCGATCTTTTCAATATCGACCCTATAGTCATAACTTTTCATAGACTTGACAACCGATCTGAACTCATTATCAGACCAGTTATTATCCATAATGAACTCTTTTCTGATCATATCAAGCCCGGGATCAGCATCTGATATGACGGTGAGCAATCTGGTTCCAACTTCGCTGAAAAAGGTCCCTATGACCATGTTCATTTTTTCCATCTTCTTCTTTTTTTCCATTTCGGTTAATAGATGATGGATAACCAGCGATACCATCAGGACCTCGATCGGAACAAATGCTATATCGCCTATAAGGAATATGAGAAGGTGGTGCCAATCCTGGAATAAGATATAGTGGACATAGTGAAATACAACTGACAGGATCAGCAGGATCATTCCCAGAAGTACGTAGTTGTAGCGTTGTTGCATTGTTCATCCCCAATTAATCATTTCGCGGCTTAGTTACTCCTCTTCGGTTTGCTGTCATCAAAGTTCTACTTTCCGGTAGTCCGTTCTTTGGAAGTCCTTCTATATTTCATTGTCTCCGATAAGGAAATCCTGTGGGTCCACAACAGCAAGTTATTTATCAATCCGGCAATCTCTTTGTTCATATGGCTGAAGAGCAGTGGTGCAGTATGCATTCAGACGATGCCTTTATGTTGTTCAATAGCCATCCTGAAGGCTTAAGTCAGGAGGAGGCTGAACTAAGGCTTGCACGGGATGGGTATAATGAAGTATCGTCCAGACAGGAACATGGCTCGGTTTACCGTTTCTTCAGGCAGTTCACAAGCCCCCTGATATACCTTCTACTCATAGCTGCTGTTATTACTTTCTTTCTGGAACTGTATGTCGATGCTATCGTTATTCTGCTTGTGGTCCTCTCAAATGCGATAATAGGTTTCATACAGGAAGGGAAGGCCCGGCATGCCCTTGAATCCCTTTCAAAGTTACTGGTGCCTGAAGCACGCGTGATGAGGGGCGGCGTGAGCAATGTGTTGCCAAGCAGGGAGCTTGTCGTGGGTGATGTAGTAGTGCTGGAAGCAGGCGACAGGGTGCCTGCCGACCTGCGCCTGTTCTATGTAAAGAACCTGAGGGCAGATGAGTCCATATTGACGGGGGAATCCGTCCCGGTGGAAAAAAGCACTGATACCATTGATACAGGATGTGCTTCCTTTGGTGACCAGAAGAACATCTCCTTTGCTGGCACTCTCATCAACCAGGGTCAGGGCAGAGGTATTGTGGTGGCTACAGGCAATGCTACCCAGATAGGCCGGATATCCGAGTTCATCAGGGAAAGCAAAGAGATATCCACTCCTCTCCTGCGGAAACTGTCAGGCATGAGCGTTGTCCTGTCTATTGTGATCGTGGTTATAGCGGCGCTCACTTTTGCAGTAGGCCTGCTGAGAGGATATGATACGATCGAGATATTCATGGCTTCCGTAAGTCTTGCTGTTGCAGCGATCCCCGAAGGGCTACCTGCGGTCATAACCATATCTATGGCTATTGGTGTGAACAGGATGGCTGCACAGAACACTATCATTCGAACATTGCCTGCGGTCGAGACCCTGGGCAGTGCCACTGTCATCTGTACGGACAAGACCGGCACCCTTACGAAAAACCAGATGACTGTGACTCAGGTGTACGCTGCAGGCAAGCTGTATGATGTCACAGGCACAGGATACGTTCCTGAGGGTGATTTCCTGCTTGAGGGAGCCAGGGTTGATCCGCTGGCCGACAAAGCTCTTATGGAAACGCTCCGGGCGGGTGCTTTGTGCAATGATGCTTCTTTCAGGGGCGTGGATAATATCGACGGGGATCCCACTGAAGGGGCGCTGCTCATCTCCGGTCTGAAAGCCGGGAATTTCTATCTCCCCCGGAAGGATATCGTCCCGTTTGAGCCGGAAGAGAGATACATGGCTACACTGCATGAAAAAGAGGATGGCTCAAAGATCATTTACGTGAAGGGCTCTCCTGAGAAGATCCTCAATATGTGCATTTCCCGGTTTGACGGGCAGCATATAGGTCCGGTAGGGACGGAAGAAGTGGCTGAGGCAGCAGAAAAGATGGCTTCGCATGCATTGAGGGTTCTGGGAATGGCATACAGGGATGTGCCTGACGATGTGGAACGGATCGAGGCAGAGGATATTAAGGACCTCGTGTTCGTCGGCCTGCAGGGTATGATGGACCCGCCAAGGGGCGGAGTGATCGAAGCTGTCAGGAAATGCAAGACTGCGGGCATCAGGGTCATAATGATCACAGGAGACCACCTGAGCACAGCCTACGCAATAGCTGCAAAAATAGGGATCGAAACAGAGGGAGCTCTTTCCGGAAAAGATATAGAACGGATGTCTGACGAGCACCTGAGCCAGCAATTAAGTTCAGTTTCCGTGTTTGCACGGACATCACCTGAGGACAAACTAAGGATCGTTAAGCGCCTCCGGGAAATGGGGGAAGTGGTCGCAGTTACGGGTGATGGCATCAATGATGCACCCGCTCTCAAAACAGCTGATATTGGTATCTCGATGGGTATCATGGGCACAGAGGTTGCTAAAGAGGCTTCCGATATGGTGCTGGCTGATGATAATTTCTCCTCCATCGTATCGGCTATTGAGGAAGGGAGGGATGTCTACAGCAAGATCCAGAAGATATTGCTCTGGACACTGCCCACAAACGGCGGGCAGGGATTATCGATAGTACTTGCGGTACTTCTTGGACTTACATTGCCTTTGGTGCCTTTGCAGATCCTGTGGCTCAATACGGTAACAGCTATCGGCCTTGGCGTCCCCATAACTATGGAGCCAAAGGAAAGAGGCATCCTCAACAGGCCTCCGAGGTCCCCGCGTGAGCCTATCCTTATCCCGCTGATCAGGAGAAGGGTTGTGTTCGTATCACTCCTGATAGTTGCGGGTGCATACCTTACCTTTTTCCTGAAACTGGATAACGGGGGAACCCTGCCTGCAGCACGTACAGTTGCACTGAATACAATAGTGTTCTTCCAGATATTCTACCTGTTCAATTCTAAATCCATGCATGAATATGTGTTCAGGGACCTGTTATCTAACAAGGTCATGCTGCTGGGCGTTGCTGTTGTGATATTCCTGCAGATGATGATAACTTATGAACCTGCTATAAACTCCATCTTTTCCACAGCGCCTATCCTGCCAGCTGACTGGCTGATAATAGTGCTCGTGTCCAGCACAGTGTTCTTCGTGATAGAATTTGAGAAGTATCTGTACAAAAAAGGGATCCTTTCATAAAACAAAAATTAATGCTTCCCGGAGGCAGGTTGTGAGGCCCTCATAAGAGGTGCCGCTCTATTTCCTGCGCAAGAAACTCTCATCGATAGGATAATATTCAGTTGCAGAGTTGATAAGTTCTGAAGCCGTATTTCTCTCGAAGGAGTAGACTTCGACGCGCACGCCGGAAGCTTTCAGATGGTTAACTAGGGCCGTGAAGTCACCATCTCCACTAACAAGTGCTACAGTGTCCACTTTTGGGGATATGGATATTGCATCTATTGCGATCCCCATGTCCCAATCGCCTTTAGTGGAACCGTCAGGGCGTATCTTCAATTGCTTTGTCCTTATTTCCCATCCGATACTTTTCAGCAGGTACTTGAATCCTGACTGATCAACCTCTTCGGTCTCTACAAGATAAGCTATTGCCCTTACAAGAGGCCTGCCTTTGAGAACCGCACCCAGCAGTTTATCGTAGTCCAGCCTGCTGTCATAATAGTTATTTCTGGCAGAATAGAACATGTTCTGCACATCGGCAAATACGGCTATTCTTTGGCTCTTATATGGAGTGCCTTCGTTTTGAGAATTGTACATGGATCAACCCCGGTAATAGGTTTTCCTATTAAATGCCTTTGATATATAAACATTCTATTCATATATCGTATATATTTCCACGCATCAAATTCCACACCCCCTTATTTCCACTGGAATATACATAGAATTCTTGCGCCACTATTATTCGAATACCTTACTATCTTTAGCAAGTAATTAAAAAGATGTGCCTGTATACCGGACTGATCTGACAGGCGTTGCTAAAGGTGATATAGATACCTATATATTTTATTTAACAATAATTATTTAAATAAAAAGTGCATTAGGTCTAGAATCCATATGGAACTTAAAAACGGCCGCCAGTCTTATCTCGAGCTTATTATCGCATGTACGATCTTCGGGTCAAGCGGTGTCTTTCTAAAGCACATCCGGGGGATGGAGACAAGTTCCATTATCTTTTACAGGCTCCTTTTCGGTTTCTCACTATTGGTGGCCTACCTGCTCATCACTAAAAGATACGAAGTATTCCGGCTTGATAAAAAGAAGCGATACATATTGATGATAGGCGTATTCAACGTAATTACGGCATATTGCTATTTCAGATCCATCGGTTATGCCGGACTTTCCACAGCCGTCCTTCTGCTCTACACTGCTCCTGTCTATGTCACGCTTTTGTCCCCTGTTCTCCTGCGGGAGAAGATAACCAGCCGGGGATTTATCTCAATGCTCGTTTCACTAGCCGGGATCTTCCTGGTGGTGATGCCTGTTAATGGGTTTTTTGAAAGCGGTAACCAGCTTTATATGGGAATCGTTTTCGGACTTGTGTCGGGCCTTTCTTACAGCGGTACTATAATGACCGTCAGCCATCTGAAAAAAGATTATTCAGGCACAGCGCAGCTTTTCTGGTCAGCACTGATCAGCCTGGTCATATTGCTGCCTTTTGGCAGCAAGGTTCCGGGAGAAGTACTGGCAATGAACCTTCCAGTGCTTATATTGTTCGGTATAGTGACAACTGCATTTGCGTCCCTTCTCTATCTTAACAGTGCAGCAAAGATACCGGCCCAGACAGTAAGCGTGCTGGCATTACTTGAGCCTGTGAGCGGCATACTACTGGGCTCCCTTTTCCTGCATGAACCGATATTCATTAAAACCCTGCAGGGATGTGTGTTCATACTTCTCGGGGCTTTCATACTGGTGTGGGACACCAGGACAATGCCGATGAGATTGTACGGGATGAAAGACCCTTTTATGTCATTCCAGACTGCAGTAAGAGTAAGGATTCCGGGCATTCCCCAGATAATCCTTGCGTGGCTGTTCAAAAAACCTTGAACTTTCTAATGGATCCAGTTGAAATCATATAATTTTTTGGCTCACCATTTCAAATTACGTGATTGAAAATTGAGCTTGCCTGGAAAAAACCAGTACATTCATATCCTGGCAATTAAAACTAATTCAAAAGAGTATAATAAAAAAACAGAACGGTTGATCCTGGCAGGTAACATAGAACAATGAGCGATCTGGAAAGCTATAAAGATGGTTTTAAAAAGGGCCTTTTAAAATTTACAGGAATCACGCATGGATTCGGTTCTCTCTTTTTCCGGGATAATGGATATTTCTACAAAAAGTGCCTGCAACAGGAACTCAATGAAAATGAATTTAAGTTCCGGCTCAGCTCCC